>NZ_JBIAXG010000042.1:0-73602 GCF_042896465.1 Streptomyces sp. NPDC001292 | reverse complement strand
TGCGTAGCCTGATCCGACGGGCATGGACGTCACACCGCTGGGACGAACGCCCGAACCGCCGACCCTGACCACACGCCTATCCGCGTGAACTCTTAGTTGGATGACGTCGACCGGGGTCATCGCCACGGCGGCGCCCAGCACGATCTGCGCGGTGAACAGGCCCAGGAACAGCGGCGCGTCGCGGAAGCTGCGGGAGACGGAACGCTCCACACCAGCCGCCTCGCCGATGGCATAACTGGCCGACAGCGGGATCGCCGCGCCCGCAAGAGCGGAGGCGCCGATCAGGCCGAGCGCGAAGAGGAGTTCCGCGTTCTGCCCGGCCACCGGCTTGAGGGCCTCGGCGGCCTGCGCGGCGGAGACCAGCGGGCCGGTGCCGCCGATCGCGGCGGCGGTGGTTACCTGACTTTGGCTCGTCAGGGTGACGCCGGATCGTTCGGTGCCCGCTATGAAGCCGCCGAGGGTGTCGGGCCGGTGCTGAAGGCACTTGAGCCGGTTGCGTACGAGGCAAGCGGCTCGAAGAGGGGCAGCGGGTTCAGCTCGAGATCGTCCAGGGGGCCAAGGGGCCGCAGGCCGAGCAGGTTGTGCCGCTGTAGCTCCTGATCGCTGGCCAGGCATGACGAGCAAGCGAGGCGGGACTTCCCGGCGCCACAGCCGCGCCTCATCGGCCCCGGACTCCTATCCGTGACACACGGTGCAAGGTACGGGCTGAGTGTCGAACTGGACGTTTACCGACAGGCTCAGCCCCAGGGTTGGTCCCCGCCTCGTCCGGCAGAGCGGCGGCGGCGTGAGGGATCTACCGCTACAGGTCGAGGACGGCCCGGACAGCGCGGCTGACGCGCTCCATGTCGACGTCGGAGACGTAGCCGAGGAGCTTGCCCTGCTCGAACCGCTCAGGTCGGAAGCCCGCGATGTCAGGGGCCATGACGACACCGCGCACCGGACGGTCGATGGGGACAGTGACCAGAGTGTCCCGCGCGTCCTCCGCCTCCTGAATGATGGCGCACACGATGCCGCCCGGGTGCAGCCGGATCACGGCGTCGTTCTCAAGGACCAGCACGGTTCGTTCCCGGCCCACAGTGGGCACGCGCCACACCGATCCCCGCAAGATTTCGATCACGCAGCGTCCGCCTCGGCAGCGTCCAGCACGTCGTCGATGGGGCCGTCCGCACGCAGTCGCGCGTACTCCGCCATGCCGTCGTGAACCAACTGGTTACGCAGCGCCTTCTCCACGTAGTGAGAGAACCGGTTGGGGCCGGCGATGCCCTGCGCACGCTCGGCGAGTTCCGGCGGGAGGGTGACGCTGTATTTCCCCCGTGCCTGCTCCTTGGGTGTCGTCATGCCAACGATCCTACCGTTCGGAAGACACGGATAGGAGTCCTGGGCCTAGAAGCAGGGCGCCGACGACCGGGCCACTCCCGGCGAGCCCCGCAGGAGGCGTCCTCGCCCCTACGTGGGTGAGCAATAGTCGCTGAGTTCCCAGCCTCATCCACGACCGGCCGGTGCCTGGAGAGTGCCTGCACCAGGGCGTGTTCCCTCGTCCGGGTGAGCGTGGCCCGTTCTGACCCAACCTCGCGCGGAGTGCGTATGCCTCATCCCTGCCGGGCTTTCTTCAGCCTGGGTGCAGTCGAGGAGGCGTGGGTTGGCTCTGGCCGATGACCGACGCCGAGGTGCTCGCCGTCCAGCGGATCGCCGTCACCCCGGCACAGCGGCTGGTCATCGCTTTGGCCGCCGTCCATGCCGCCCGCGCCACGGCAATCCGGCGGCTCACCCTGGACGACCTCGACCTGTCCAACCGCCGGATCACTCTCGCCGGGCATGCCCAACGACTCGGCGAACTGCCCCACCAGACTCTGCTGGCCTGGCTCGATTAACGTTGCACCTTCTGGCCGAAGACCCCCAACCGGCACGTGCTCATCAACGCGAAGACCCCCTGGAGACAGGGCCCGTCAGCGCTGAATACGCGTATCCGCTCAAGCGAAGGGGCCGCGGTGCTCGACGGCCTCGTCGAGGACGGTGTTGTCGATGAGTCCGGCGTGGCGGTCGGCCAGGAGGTCGGCGCGCGCGCTGGCCGGTGTGGCGGCGCGGGAGGCAGTGGAGCAGTGCCGCGCGGCGCTGGCCGCCTTCGAGGACGCGGCGATCGCCGCGCAAGCCGGCGCCCACCCGGGCATCCAGTCCGACGAGAACGTGCTGCCGGCCTCGGCGAAGCTGCGCGCGGAGTAGAAGGGGCAGTCACGTGTGGTGGGGCATACTCATCGCGACCGTGCTGGCGTGCTCGCTGTCTGGGGGGCGCTGCTGATCGCGCTGTGGTGCTGCCGATCGACCTCGTCCCCGACTTCCTGCCGGTCATCGGCCACGCGGACGACGCCATCATCGTCGCGTTCACCCTGCGCTCCGTCGTACGGCGGGCCGGGATCGAGGCGGTACGCGCTCACTGGCCCGGAACCGACGACGGCTTCGCCGTGCTGTCCCGGCTGACCGGGCTGAACCGCGCCACCGACGGCACGTCGGCGGCGCTGTCTGATCCACAGCGGTAAACCAGTACCCCGCCCTCCGGTTGCGGGAGCGGAGCCTGGAGCATGTCGGCGAGGCGGATTGTGAGCGTGGCGCCGACCGCGTCGCGCGCGACCGCCACCGGCAGGCCGACTCGGCACGCGGTGGCCTCGACTGGATCACTGGGGCCGGTGTGCGCACAGACCTCTCGTACGCCCAGCAGGCGGGCCGCGTCGAGGAGTTCAGCCAGGAGCACGTCGCCGAGCCCCGCGCCGACCACGCGGGGCCGATGAGCAGGGCCAGTTCCGCGCCCTCGCCGTCGAGGAGCAGACCGGCGAAGGCCACCGGCCGCCTCCCCGGAGTCTCGGCGAGCACCCCGCAACCCATCCGGGGCGAGACCAGGCGCTCGGCAGCCGCGCGGCAGCCGGACACCGGCAGCGGCGCGCACGCGGCATGCAGGGCGGCGACCGCCCGCCGGTCGGACCACCGCACCGCCCGCAGGGCGATTGCCTCGTCTCCCGGAAGCCGCAGGTGCCCGGCAGGCCAGGAGGCCCGGACGCCGCCGGGTGTCAGCATCGTCAACAGCCGGGCGCCGAGCCGCTCCAGACGGGTGAACGGGAGGGTGGGGCGATTGGCGGTCAGTGTCCCGCCGAGCGGATCCCGCAGCACCAGACGGCAGGGGTTCGGGTCGAGGACGGTGGGTCGGGTGCCGGGCGGATGCCAGCCGATGGCGGCCCCGTTCAGCAGGCGGCCCAGAGTGTGTGGAAGGCCGTCCGGCCTCCAGGGCGCCGGTCCGCGGCGCGCTCGACGGCGGGCTTCCTGGACAAGGATCGATGGCCGCATGCATCCTCCCACCAGCAGAATGTTACACACAGAACAGAAGCTGGCACTATCCGTAACGTGTCGAGTTTGATCGTTTCGCTCCGCCGCACCGCCCCGACCGCCCGCGTCCGATGGCGGTGCCGTTGGTTGCTTGCCGTCGCGCTCGGGGCCTGTGCCGCAGGCGAGGTGACCGAACCTGTACTGCCCGCCCCGCACCTCCTCGCGCCGCTGCTGGCCGGACTCGTCGTCGGCGTTGCGGGTGCCAAGGGTGGCGGTGAAGACCGGCAGCAGGACACTGCCGACAGCGGGGCAGTGCTGAACGCCGCCAGTGTCAGGAGGGTCAGGATCGTCCTTCACGGCTGTGCTCTTGGGCCGGGGTGGCGGGCAGGCCGGCCAGGCGGCGAACGGCGGTGAGCCCGTCGTCGGTGCCGGACCAGTGCCGAGCCAGAGCATCGGCTCCGGCGTGGCGGACGACAGAGCGCAGGACGGCTGCGACCACGATGGCGTCGTCGGCGTAGCCGAGGACGGGGATGAAGTCGGGTACCAGGTCGATGGGCATCGCCAGGTAGGCCAGCAGCAGCCACAGCCGTACGCGTACCCCGCGAGGCAGAGTCTGGTCGCGGGCGAGGCGGGGGATGAGCCGCAGCAGGTCGGGCAGCAGCCGGATCGCCTCGGTGAGCAGGCCGCCGCGCGGGCGGACAAGGGCCAGGGCCGCGAGGGTGAGCAGCCAGAACAGCAGCAACCCGCCGGTCACGGCCGGAGTTATGGACAGCCAGGTGCTCACAGCCGGTGCCCTTCCACGGCGCGCAGCCGGACCGGGCCACGGCCCGAACCGGTGTCGGGTGTGGTCTCGGCGGCCAAGGCGGCGGCCTCGAACACCTTCAACGCCTTGCGGGCTCGGTCGAGTTCGGCGCGGACCTCGGCGCCGATCGGGGCGGCGAAGTAGTCCCGGGCGGCGATCTTTGCCACCCATGCTTCGAAGCGGGCCAGATCGGCCTCGGACTCCTCGACCTCGGCGAAGGTGGTGCGGCCCTTGGCGGTCTCGGTTTCGATCTCAGTGAAGAAGGCGGGCAGCCGTTCCAGGACCTCGCCGTACTCCACGGTCACAGCCTGGCGGAACTCGCCGATCAGTTCGCCGCGCTCGACAGGGTCGGACAGGCGCACGTGCAAACAGCGGGCGGTGCCGCCCTCGGCGCGCACCTTGTCGACCAGCTTGCGTACCGCGCCGGCCACTGGCGGGCGGTCGGGCAGCAGACACACCGACTGCTGCACGTACACCGCCCCGAGTCCGCGCAGCTTGCGCCACACATGCACCCGCAAGGAGTCCGTGCCCCCGGCCGTGCTTACCGCCACCAGCAGCCAGGCGTCCTCGCTCCCTGCCGACTTCATCATCTCCTCGTCGTTCATGATTGCGAATGATATGTCCGTAACGTCATTACCGATGGCGCCTGGCTCCGCTCTGCGCCTTACTTGGCGACCCCTCGCCCATTCAGGGCCCGTGTCGCATAGTCGTCATGTTACGGCTGTAACATGCGTGCCTGTCCGTGGGGCCGCTGCCCCGTGCGGTCTCACGGACACCCGGCCAGGCCCGGCCGGGCGCCGTCGTCTTCGTCGACCCGTGTGGAGCGCATCCGCGATGTCTTGGTTCGAGGCCACCGTGCTGGGCCTGCTGCAGGGGCTCACCGAGTTCCTGCCCGTCTCCTCCAGCGCCCATCTGAGGGTGTTCTCCGCCTTGTTCGGCTGGGGCGATCCCGGCGCGGCGTTCACCGCCGTCACGCAGCTGGGCACCGAGTCCGCGGTGCTGATCTATTTCCGCCGCGACATCGCCGCGATCATCGGCGCCTGGTCCGTCTCGCTGGTGCGGCCGGAGCGACGCAAGGACCCCAATGCCCGGATGGGCTGGTTCGTTATGGTCGGCACGCTGCCCATCGGCATCCTCGGCGTCACTTTTCAGGACACCATCGAGACCTCCCTGCGCGACCTGCGGATCACCGCCGCCATGCTGATCGTGTTCGGACTGATCCTGGCGGTCGCCGACCGCTCCCGGGCGGTGCGCCACGCCAAGCCGATTACCGAGCTGACCTTCCCCCACGCCCTGGGCTACGGCTTCGCCCAGGCGCTGGCCCTCATCCCTGGGGTGTCCCGTTCCGGGGGAACCATCAGTGCGGGGCTGCTGATGGGTTACTCCCGGGAGGCCGCGGCCCGGTACTCGTTCCTGCTGGCCATCCCCGCGGTTGTGGCCTCCGGCACCCTGGAACTGTTCAAGATCGGCGAAGGCCCGGCCCCGGACTGGGGCCCGACCCTGCTGGCCACCGGTATCGCCTTCGTGGTCGGCTACGCCGCCATCGCCTGGTTCCTGAAGTACATCTCGAACAACAGCTTCGCCCCCTTCGTGGTCTACCGCGTCATCCTTGGTGTGGTGATCGCGGTCCTGGTCACTGCCGGCGCGCTGGCCCCCGCCGCCGGCGCCATCGAGTAGCCGCCCACCCCGCTCCCACCAACCCGCGCAGCACCCATGCGCGCAAAGAGCCTTCGCCCCATGACCACTCTCGCGCTCGGCCTCGCCTGGCTCGACCCCGACTACCTGATCTCGACCTTCGGCCTGCTGGGCATCTTGGCGGTCGTCTTCGCCGAGTCGGGCTTGCTGATCGGCTTCTTCCTGCCCGGCGACTCGCTGCTGTTCACCACTGGCCTGCTCGTGGCGGGCCAGCAGTACCTCACGCAGCCGCTGTGGCTGGTCTGCACCCTGGTCGTGGCGGCGGCAATCGCCGGCGACCAGGTCGGGTACCTTTTCGGCCGCAAGGTTGGCCCCGCGCTGTTCCGCCGCCCTGACTCGAAGTTCTTCAAGCAGGAGAACGTGGAGAAGGCCCACGACTTCTTCGAGAAGTGCGGGCCGCGCTCGATCGTGCTCGCCCGCTTCGTGCCCAACGTGCGCATCTTCACCCCGATCGTGGCCGGCGTAAGCCACATGAACTACCGCATGTTCGTCCTCTACAACGTCATCGGCGGCGTCGGGGGCTCGGGCGTCACCATCCTCGGCTACTTCCTCGGGCAGATCGCCTTCGTCAAGAACAACATCGAGGCGATCCTCATCGGCATCGTCGTGGTCTCCGTCCTCCCGATCGCGATCGAGCTGCTGAAGGCGCGGCGCAGTGCGCGCTGCGCGTCCTGACGGACGGTCGAGGCCTGCATGGGGTTCATCGAGTGGGTCCAGCACGCCGACGTCAACGCGGTGACGGCGCTCCACCAGTTCGCGCTGGACCATCCCCTGTACGTGCGGGTGCTGCGGCTTCTGACCGATGTGGCCTGGGATCCGATGACGCTGCGGCTGATAGTCGCCGCCGTGGTCGTCGTGCTGCTGCGGCGCCATGCCTTCCGGCAGGCTGCGTGGGCTGCGGTCACGATGACGGCAGCGGCGCTGACCTCGACGCTGCTGAAACTGGCGGTGGCCCGGCCGCGCCCGCAACTGCCGGACCCGGTGGACCACGCCGCCGGCTACGCCTTCCCCTCGGGGCACGCGCTGACCGGCATGGTCGGATGCGGGGTACTGCTCATCCTGCTGCGGCCCGCGCTGCGCGGGGCCTGGCGAGCGGTGGCGTGGGGTGTGGCAGCGGTGACGGTGATCGGGGTGGGCTTCACCCGCATCGCCTTGGGGGTGCACTGGGTCAGCGACGTGGTGACCGGATGGCTGCTTGGCCTGGCGGTGCTGGCCACCACGGTCGCGGCCTTCCGTATCGGGAGCCCTGAGCGGAACGTGACCCGAGCTGCCGACACAGAGCGCGCGCGCTGACCGGCCGCCCCTTCCACGTCGAGCTCGGTCGGCTTCGTGCCGGCCTGCGCTGTCGCCTCTTTCGAGCGTATTTTGGCTGCCTGCCAGCGAGTCGGGACCCTGGGCATCCGGGACCGCTGCCCGCGTCGTCCTCGGCAACGATGGGTACACGGTGGCGACCGAGGGGTGTTCACCCTTGTTCTTGCCCGAGGAGATGGCTAACTTCTGGGCGATCTGCGGCACAGGGGACCCCGTGGGCCCGCAGGCTGGGGGCGCAGGCGGCCATGTCATCGTCGACGACCTCAGGGCGCCCGCCGTGCCGCGCTCGCGGGCGGAGGCTTGGCCTTCAAGGGACTTCTCCCAGATGTACTCCGGGCGTGAGTAGTTGAGATACAGGAGATTCCAGCGAGATTGATCTTGCTGGGGTTCGCCTACTTCGCTGGGGTTTGAGCTAACAAATGATGCAAAGCTGTACTTGGCGGAGGAGGGGGGAAGGGCGGCGGTGGGCCGTGGATCTGGAGAGCGTCGCTGCGGAGCTGTACACGCTGCATCCGACCCAGTTCGTCGGGGCGCGCACTGCACGTGTGGACGAGGCTCTGGCAGCGGGGAATGCCGTTCTGGCTGCTCAGATCGCCGCGCTGAAGCGCCCGACGCTGTCGGCCTGGGCCAGCAACCTGCTGGTCCACTCCGAGCCCAAGCAGGTCGCCCGGCTGCTCCGCCTGGGCGGAGGCCTGCGCCAAGCCCACCAGAAACGTGCCCGCACCCAGCTCAGGCGCCTGAGCCGACAGCAGCACACCCTCATGGGCACCCTGTCCCAGCAGGCCTGCTCCCTGGCGGTCGAGGCCGGACACCCCATTGGCCACGCCGCGCGGCGCAAGGTGGAACAGACCCTGCAGGCGGCTCTGGCCGATCCGGCGGCAGCGGAGAAATGGGCCTCCGGCCGACTCGTCAAGGCGCTTGCCCCTCCGGCCGGCTTCACCGCGGCTACGGCTGCGCTCAACAAGACACCTGCCCGGCCGGCTGTCGCACCTCACCGGGGGCGCGCGGGAAAGCCACCACCGAGGCCAGAACGCCCCGACGCCAAGATCGCCCGCAAGCAACGCGCCACGGACGAGGCAGGCAGGAAGCCGGCGCAGGCGCAGCGGGAGGCGGAAGCAGCCGAGCAGCGCGCCCGGGAACGCGAGGAAGAGTACGACCAGGCGCAGGAGGAGGTCGAGCGCGCCGAAGCAGCCCTGCGGGAACTCCAGGAGCGCGCGACCGAGCTGGCCCAGCAACTCCACGCCACGGTCGAACTGCGACGCCGCATGCGAAACGACCTGGACAACGCACGCCAGCGAGCTGCACAGACAGACCACGCTGCACAGCAGGCACGCCAGGCCGCTGAGACGGCGCGAGCCCGTGCCGAGCGCTTCACGAGACGCGGCAGCCCTTCCCAAGCCGGTTAAAGGCGGTCGCGTAGCAGGCCAGGACCCATACCGCCCTCGCAGCGCCGTACGGCTCGCGCGCTTCCGCGGACGGAACTCCCCTCGCGGTGTGGTGGCAGATGTGCGTGGCGTGGTACGCGGCAGCCACAAGGGCTACCGGCCACACCCCCTCAAGGGATGCCTGATATATGCCCACCGCGCGGTCAGGCTCAGCCGTCCAGGTAGCCGAGCGCAGCATCGGGCGGCAGTGCCCGCACGCGTTGACGCCCTCGGTCAGCGCCCGCAGGGCGACGTCCCGGGGTACGCCTCCGGCCATGTGGCAGCCCCCGACGTGCACGGCGACGGGCGGCGAGCCGCGGTTGAGGCCGCTTTCGAGGATCCAATCGGGTATGGGCGGCCGGGCCTGCTCACCCCGCTGCCGCTCCTGCTCGCAGCGTTCGGTGGCGGCGATCTGCTGCCGTACCCGATCGAGGGTGAGGACGAGCCAGGTCTCCAGGGTGCGGAGACGGGGCAGGTCAGGCGGCAGATCGGGTATATGTTCGATTCTGCGGTCAGGGTGGAAGACTGCAATCCAAGGTGTCCCGTCTCAGACGATCTGGCCTGTGGGCAGAGCCCTGACCTGCGGCGACCAGATCGGTTGAGACGCCTCGCCGCCGGGAATGCCAGTTGATCTGGTCCGGGGCCCTTGGCTGCCAGGTGCTGTCTCACTCGATCTGGTTCGGCTCTGCCGTTTCACACCGGCAAGTCTCGTTAGGATCTCCTGATCATGGACGTGATGACGGGGAACGAGATGATCGCCATCCCGCCGGGGCAGGTGACGCTGTCGGACCGGCGGACACAGCGCACTTGGTCGGTCGACCTTGCGCCCTACCAGCTCGCGGCATTCCCGGTCACCCAGGCGCTGTATGCCCAGATCACAGGCCAGCGGCCGAGCACCGCCCATGGAGACCAGTTGCCCGTCGAGTGCGTCTCCTGGTGGGACGCGGCGCGGTTCTGCAACGCTCTGTCCCGGCGCGACGGGTTCACGCCCACGTACCACTTCCGTGCCGACGGCGAAGGTATCGAGTGGGACGCGTCCGCCGACGGGTACCGGCTGCCGACCGAAGCCGAGTGGGAGCACGCCTGCCGTGCCGGTACGGCCGGACCGCGTTACGGAGAGCTCGACGAGATCGCCTGGTACCGCGGTAACTCACACGAACGCAGCCATGACGTGGGCGGCAAACGCCCCAACTCGTGGGGGATTTACGACATGCTTGGCAACGTCTGGGACTGGTGCTGGGATGTCTACGACGCCGAGGTCTACGGCACCTACCGGGTGCTCCGTGGCGGTGGTTGGTTCGATGAGCACTGGAGCTGCCGGGCCTCCGCGCGGCGCCGCAGCCACCCGACCTTCCAGGTCGACGACGTCGGATTCCGCATCGCGCGTTCCCTCGTGTGACGACCGGTTCGTGTCCGTCCTCAGACGCGATGTTTGACGATCGAACGGCCTGGGGGAGTCGATCATCTGAGACATCGAGCAAATCGGACCCATTCACTTGAGACACGGACCAGATCGACAGAGACGGGACACAAGGGGGCCGGTGTCCTGTGCCACCGAACCTTGAGCGTGTGCCAACGAAGTTTGGGGTGGCACGGGGGTTTGGTCGTCAAGGGTGGTGGACGGAGGGCATGCGGGTGCACCGGATCCCCGCCACCGTTCAGCTGAGCTGCTCGGCCAGTCCGATGATGATCCCCTCGGGGCCGCGGACGTAGCAGAGCCGGTAGCTGTCCTCGTACTGTGCCAACTCGCCGACGAGTTCGGCGCCGTGAGTGCGCAGGCGGGCAACGGTGTCCTCGATGTCGTCGACGGCGAACATGACGCGGTGCGTGCCCAGAATGTTGTGCGGCCGGTTGCGCGGCCCGGCGCTGATCGCCGCGGGGCTGCGGTACTTCGACAGCTCGAGCCGGCTGTGACCGTCCGGGGTCCGGAGCATCGCGATGTCACAGCGAACGCCGTCGAGTCCGGTGCACTGGTCGGCGAAGAGGCCCTCGACCTCCGCCCTGCCCTCCAGCTCCATACCGAGTTCCACGAAGAACGCGATGGCGGCATCCATGTCCCCGACGACGATACCGACATTGTCCATCCGCTGAATCGCCATGCTGGTTTCTCCCTCTTCCGCGTGCGGCCGGTGGTGGCCGCTGATGCCCCTGGGACGGAGCCGGTGGCACGTTCTCGACATCCTGCGCCACGAATCTCAGCGAGCGGCCTTCACCACTCAAATTTCGTTGGCACACGCTCAAGGTTCGCTGGCACAGGACAGCCGGAGAGGAGCAGGCGTGATCGACGATGTGCTGTGCCGCTGTCCTGTGACAGTCGATCTTCCTCTTTGTCAGTGAATCTTGCTCAAACCCACTCTGTTGCCACTACGGTTTCCTCGGTACGTGATTGCTCAGACCGGGGATGTGGGCTCGTGGCCGGAGACGGTGTCATACCGCTCGTGCATCTGGACTCGATCGACGAGGTCCGGGCTGTGCACAAGATGCTGTTCGACCGAAAGTTCGACGGCCAGGAGGATGTGTACTTCGGGAGCCCGTTACATCGATGCCGTCCGCGCCTGGGAGACAGACGAAACCACCTTGGTGATGAAGGTACCCACGGCTTCCAGGACACTGGGCAGCAGGAATGGGACCACGCTGTGAGCGGCGTTACCCGTCGTGCCGCGACTGCCCCTCACCAACCAGCAACTTGCGGCATGACGGCCAGGCGGGAAGACCAGGCGCCGCCAGGCGGTGGTGAGCACTTTGGCAGGGACCTCCCATGCCTGGATGGGGCGGCGCCGTCCCTTGAGGGACTTCACGAAGTCGATCGCGTCCAGGACCGGCTCGCCGGCCGGGCTCAGGCCGGGCAGGAAGCGGGCGATGGTGTTGTAGCGGGCGGCGAGCATCTGCTCCGCGCCGTCGTCGGGCTGCTGGGCGAGCAGCTTGACGGTGTCGGCCGCCGCGCGGACCGGGCCGACGTCCATGGAGTCGAGCGTCGCGCGCAGGTCGCCCTCAGGGTCGGCGGCGGTGGCGCAGATGGCGAGCCAGGCTGTGTGCAGCTCGATTGCGGCGGCATCGAGGTCGTTGAGGGTTCGCAGCCTCTGTTTGGTCATCTTGGCGGCGGAGCTGCGGATGATGTCGCCCATCACCAGGTCGAAGACCTCGATCGCCACGTCTGCGGCGAGCTGCGGCATCACCGCGGCGAACGCGACCAGGGTGGCCAGGCGCCGGTCTCCTCTCAGGTCGGAGACGGCCTGGGCGCGGGCGGCCTTGGCGAACCTCACCAGCGCCTGCAGCCGTCCCGGGGGTATTGCGTCCAGGTTCCAGGCGTGGCCGCCGAAGGCGTGCAGCGACTCGTAGCGTTCCAGGGCCTTGCCCACTCCACGCGCGGAGATGTCGCGCGGTGAGCGGCGCAGCCGGTCCAGCTCGGACAGGCGCTTGCCTGTGGGGACGACGACCAACTGTTGCAGCTGCTCGGCCTGCTCGGTGGTGGGCGCGGCGGCCAGTGTCGCCCACAGGCGTTTCTCGGCCCGCTCGCGGGTGCCGGATATCAGCCGCTCCAGCACGGCCACCCCGGGCAGCACCACCTTCTTGTCCACCAGGCGCTTGGTGGCCAGGTCGAACAGCAGGGTGGGGCGTTCGTTGCCGATCCAGGCCCGCTGGTAGAGCCAGCGGGCGAGCGCGAACCACTGGTCGAAGTCGAACTTGGTGTACCCGTAGCCCTCGCGGATCTGCTCCTGGTGGTCCCAGCGGGCCTCAGCCGTGCCGTAGTCGGCGAACGCACCCGGCTCCAGCCCGAGTTGCTCGGCGACGTAGGCGACCACCACGCTGGGCACCTCTTCGGGGTTGTTCAGGAAGGTGCCCAGGTAGCGGATGGTGCCGAGCTGGACGGCCCAGCCGATCCGGTTCCTCGCACCGCGGGCGGCCATCGCCCGGCGCCGTGCGGTCTGATCCAGCAGGAAGGATCCGGCGAGCTGTCCCTCGTCCGGGTCCTCGGTGAAGCGGCCGAAGCGCTTGCGTTGTTCCTCGCTCAGAAAGTTGGTGGGCACCGCCCGCTCCTTGATCGTCTGCGTGATTCGCGCGCGACGGTGCCAGGTGCCCTGGAGGAGCGTGAGGCGATCTTCTATTCCAGCCCAGGGCGTCACCCCATGTGATAGATGGGCAGCCCTGGCGATCCCTGCTCGCCAGCCTCGTGTCGGGCACAGAGGGAGTGTTGTCCCGCGCACGACGTGGGACAACGGTGGGGTGGGCGGGGTCAGGGGGGTGTGAGGGTGTCGAGTTCCGTGGCGAGGTCGGGGTGGGTGCCGGTCAGGTGGGGGCGGGTGGTGGTGAGAGGGCGGATGAGCTCGGCGGGGTCGTCGTGGGCGAGGGCGGCGTGGAGCTGGTTGATCGGGTTGCGGGCCGCGACGGGCAGGTCGGTGAGGGCGGTGATCTGGCCGGCGATGCGGCGCAGGTCGGCTGCGTTGCGGCGGGCCCAGGCGGCGGTGGTGCGTTCGACGGCGCGGCGTTCGCGGGTGGCCTGGACGCGTTGTTCGCCGGTGGTTCCGGCGGGGCCGGGCCGGCCCCTCAGGTAGCGGCGTTCGGCGGCCTGGCGGCTGGCGACGCCGAGGGGATGGGCAAGGTCCGCCCAGCTGGCACCCGCCCGGCGGGCGGTTTCGATCAGGCCGGTTTCCCAACCGGCGAGCTGCTCGCGTACCTGCCGCAGCAGCAGAAGAGAGGCCAGGGCCTGCTCCGGGCCGACGTCGTGCGTCTCGGCAGTGCCGGGGACCTCGTGCCGGGCGGCATGCAGGGCGTCGTTTATGGCGTGAAGGGCTGCGGCCGCGCCGAGGAACGACGCCGGGCTTGGTGTGTCGGCGCTGGACGATGCCGTCTGGTCGGCCGGGGTCATGGGCACCTCCCTCAAAGTAGTCATCCTTTTGACGACACCATGGTTTGTCATCTTTTCGCCGACACCATGGTTTGTCATCCATTGGATGACATGTTACAACGGTTTCAGTGAGGCGCATTGGCAGCAACTAGCCGAACCCGCTGGAGGTGTCTTCCGATGTTGATGCGCACTGACCCCTTCCGTGAGCTCGACCGGCTCGCCCAGCAGCTGCTGGGCCCGGGCACCTGGTCCCGGCCGTCCCCGATGCCGATGGACGCCTACCGCGAGGATGACCAGTACGTGGTGGCCTTCGACATCCCCGGCGTCACCGCGGACGCGATCGACATCGACGTCGAACGGAACATGCTGACCGTCAAGGCCGAGCGCCGGCCCGTGACGAAGGCCGACGACGTGCAGATGGAACTGTCGGAACGGCCGCTGGGCGTCTTCTCCCGCCAGATCGTGCTCGCCGACACCCTGGACACCGAGCACATCCAGGCTGACTACGACGCAGGTGTGCTCACCCTGCGCATCCCGATCACCGAGCGCGCCAAGCCCCGCAAGGTCTCCATCGGCGTCGGATCCGGCCGCAAGGAGATCTCCGGCTGAGCCGGACAGAAAGGGGTGACCAGCGGCGGAGGACGGGTACCTGATCTCCCCCTCTCCCGTCCTCCGCGCCCCGAGGAAGGTGGCGGCCGACGTGACGGTGCGACGGGAAGCGTTCCTCGATCATGTGAAGGAACGCGGCGAGTACGACACCCTGCAGGAGGCTGAACGCGCGGCCCGCGTGGTGCTCGCCCTGCTGGGCGCACACCTGGTCGGCGAGGTGCGCGCCCAGCTGGCGGCGCGTCTGCCGGAAAGCTTCGCCCTGATCCTGCTCAACCCGCTGCAGAGCGCAGAGCCGCTGTCCCCGGAGCGGTTCGTGCGCGCGACCGCGGCCTGGATCGAAGGGGCTACCGAACAGACCGCGGCCTGGGACGTCAGCGCCGTGCTGTCCACGGTCGCCGACGCCGTCGGCGACGACCTCCTCAAACAGATCCTGCTCCAGCTCCCCGCAGGCTACGACCTCCTCTTCGGCCGCCCCCAGACCACCTGACCACCCGCCCCCACCTGACCGGCACCGGCCACCACGACCCTGGTGACAGAAAGGCAACCACCGCAGTGATGTCCGACCAGAGTGCACCGCTCCAGCAGCCCTACAGCAGGGCGTACGAGCAGATGCTGGAGAAGGTCCGCTACGACGGCGCCTACCCCACCCGGGAGAAGGCCGAGGAAGCCGTCCGCCTCGTCCTCGCCGGACTGGGACGCCAGCTGACCGGCGACGAACGCGTCGAACTGGCCGCCCGCCTCCCCCTCGAAGCCGCACGCATCCTCACCGCCCAGATCCCCGACCTCCAGCCGCTGACCGGCTGGGCCTTCGTCAAAGACCTCGCCGCCCGCACCGGCGCCTCTCTGGCCACCACCCGCTGGGACACCGGATCCGTCTTCTCCGCCGTCGCGGCCTACGCCGGCCTCGACCTGCTGACCCGCATCCTGCACCAGCTCTCCTCCGGCTACGCGCTGCTGTTCGGCCGCGCCGAACTCACCCCCGCTGCGTAGACGGCAACATGCGTGCTCGGGGCGGGCGCGACCGCTGCGTCACCGTCCGCCCTGCGCCCCCGAGGCCCGTGAGGTGACCACCGTCGCCCGCTCGTCGCGCACGCCCGCCGCTACCGGGGGCGCCTGCGCGCGTGACCGGTGGCAGGTAGTCCTGCACCAGAGTGCGGTGCCACCAGGCGCCGGTCCGGCGGAGCTCTCGCCAGGTGGTGAAGCGGTAGGCGTAGAGGCGGGCGCGCAGGAAGGTGGGCGGGGCGGTGGGGAAGGGATTGCGACGCAGGAGCCGCAGGGTGGCGGCGTCGTTGTCCAGGAGACGCACGAGGAGGGTCGCGAACATTCGGTGGCGTACACGGGCGAGAGCGCGGCGAACCACATCAGCCAGTCGAGTCGCAGATGGTACGGCGCCACCTGCGGCGGCAGCCGCCGCTTGTCGCCCGGCTTGCCCTTGAACTCGTACTCCTTCCACTGCGTCTGATCGGTGAGGTCCGCCTCGTCGGTTCCCTCGATCACCACCTCGTAGCGGACGCGGCTGACGCTGCCGAACGCCCCGTAGGTGTTGACCAGGTGCAACGGGTTGAAGGAGGCGTTCATCCGCTGGTGGCGAGAGAACAGGTTGCGGATCGGCCAGTAGCTGAGGACGGCGACCAAGGCGGTCACGGCCAGAACCAGGACCACGTACAGGCGGGCGTCGCGCCGAAGGCCGGTGGCTGCTCGGGCAGGGGCAGGAGGTGTGCGGCGCGCACGCTGTCGATCTCGTGATCTGCTTGGCCTCTCCGTCTCCCCGGCTGATCTCGATGCGGCGCGGCTTGGCCTCCTCCGTCACCGGGATGTGCAGCGTGAGCACGCCGGCGTCGTAGCTCGCGCTGATCTTCTCCAGGTCGAGTTTCTTCGGCGGTTCGCCGGTCCGGGCTCCGGGAGCCCGAGGTGCCTTCACCAATCCCTATACCTCGCCCCGCCAGACTTGACAAGAGAGCGCTCAAGTTTTATTCAGGCTTATAGGCAAGTTGATCCGAAATCGCAGCTCACAGCGGTCGAGGAGGTGGCCTGGATGGAGATGCCGGACCTGTATGCGGAGCTGGGAGTGGAGCCCTCGGCCACGGTCGAGGTGATCACCTCCGCCTTCCGGCGTCAGGTGCGGGAGCTGCGCCCCGACACCCGGGTGGATGCCGTCACAGCGGAACGGTTCGGGCAGCTGCGCTCGGCGTACGAGACGCTGCGTGATCCCATCCGGCGCGCGGCCTACGACCAGACGTACGAGCGGACGTACCGCAGCCCGGCCGAGTCCCCTCGGGCTCCGGCACCGCCCCGGCCGCCCCGCAGGTTCGTCGTCGTACTCGGCACCACAGACCCCGAACCGCCATTGCGCGCGGGTCCGGTCCGATGGGAGCCCCACAGCTGAACGAGGCCCTGGCAGACAGGGCAGGGACGAGGAGGGAGATTCCAGATGGCACGTCCGGTCGGTATTGACCTCGGTACGACGAACTCGGTGGTCTCGGTCCTGGAGGGCGGCGAGCCCACCGTCATCACCAACACGGAGGGAGCACGGACCACACCCTCGGTCGTGGCCTTCGCCAAGAACGGCGAAGTTCTCGTGGGCGAGGTCGCCAAGCGGCAGGCGGTGACCAACGTGGAGCGCACCGCCCGCTCGGTCAAGCGGCACATGGGGGACCATGCGTGGCGGTTCCCGGATCACGGTGACATCGACGGCAAGCGGTACACCGCGCAGGAGATCTCCGCGCGGGTGCTGCAGAAGCTGAAGCGGGACGCCGAGGCGTATCTCGCGGAGGACGTCACCGACGCCGTCGTCACCGTGCCCGCGTACTTCGACGACTCGCAGCGGCAGGCGACGAAGGAGGCAGGGGAGATCGCGGGCCTGAACGTGCTGCGGATCATCAACGAGCCGACGGCGGCGGCACTGGCCTACGGGCTGGACAAGGAGAACGATCAGACGGTGCTCGTCTTCGACCTGGGCGGCGGCACCTTCGACGTGTCGTTGCTGGAGATGGGAGAGGGTGTCATCGAGGTGAAGGCCACCAACGGTGACACGCACCTGGGAGGTGACGACTGGGACCAGCGGATCGTGGATCACCTGGTCAAGCAGTTCAAGAACGGCTACGGCGTCGACCTGTCCAAGGACAAGATGGCCGTGCAGCGGCTGCGCGAGGCGGCGGAGAAGGCGAAGATCGAGCTGTCCAGCTCCTCGGAGACCAACGTCAACCTGCCCTACATCACCGCCTCTGCCGAGGGCCCGCTGCACCTGGACGAGAAGCTCACGCGCGCCCAGTTCCAGCAGCTGACGTCCGACCTGCTGGAGCGGTGCAAGGGGCCGTTCCACAACGCGATCAAGGATGCCGGGATCAAGGTGTCCGACATCAACCACGTGATCCTCGTGGGCGGTTCGACGCGGATGCCGGCGGTGACCGACCTGGTCAGGGAGCTGACCGGCAAGGACCCGCACAAGGGCGTCAACCCGGACGAGGTCGTGGCGGTGGGCGCCAGCCTGCAGGCCGGTGTGCTCAAGGGTGAGGTCAAGGACGTCCTGCTGCTGGACGTCACCCCGCTGTCCCTGGGTATCGAGACCAAGGGCGGCATCATGACCAAGCTGATCGAGCGCAACACAACCATCCCGACCAAGCGTTCGGAGATCTTCACCACGGCCGAGGACAACCAGCCGTCCGTCCAGATCCAGGTCTACCAGGGCGAACGCGACATCGCCGCCTACAACAAGAAGCTCGGCATGTTCGAACTCACCGGTCTGCCGCCGGCCCCACGTGGCGTGCCGCAGATCGAGGTGGCCTTCGACATCGACGCCAACGGCATCATGCACGTCACGGCCAAGGACCTCGGCACCGGCAAGGAGCAGAAGATGACCGTGACCGGCGGCTCCGCCCTGCCCAAGGACGACATCGACCGCATGGTGCGGGAGGCCGAGGAGCACGCCGAGGAGGACCGCAGGCGCCGGGAGGCGGCGGAGACCCGCAACCAGGCCGAGCAGCTCGTCTACTCGACGGAAAAGCTCATCAAGGACAACCCCGACACGATCCCGGCCGACGCCAAGACCGAGACCGAGGCGGCGCTGGCCGACCTGAAGGAGAAGCTCAAGGGGGAGGACACCGCGGCCGTCCGCCAGGCCATGGACCGGGCGGCACAGGCGGCGCAGAAGATCGGCACGGCACTGTACGAGCGGTCGCGCACCGAGCAGCCCATGGGTGGGCAGGCTCCGGGCGCCTCGGGATCGGACGACGAGGTGGTGGACGCCGAGATCGTCGACGACGAGAAGGGGGAGGCGGGCTGACGATGGACAACGGCCGGCCACTGAACACGGACCCCACCGAGCTGCAGCGTCTGCTTCGGGAACGCACGGAGGACCTGCAGTGGGTGAAGGCCGAGTACGACAACTACCGCAAGCGGGTGCGACGGGACCGCATGGCCGTACGCCAGATCGCCGTGGCGAACGTCCTGCGCGTCCTCCTGCCGGTCCTGGACGCCGTCGACCGCACATGTGCCCACGAGCCCATGACGCCGGGCCTGAAGGACATCACGGACACCCTCCGGACCCAGCTGGGGTCCCTTGGGCTGGAGGCGTTCGGCCAGGCGGGCGACCTCTTCGATCCCGCCCGCCACGAGGCCGTGGTCCATCACGTCTCCCCGGATGCCGACCGGCTGATCTGCACGGAGATCCTGCGAACCGGCTACCGGCTCGGTGACCAACTGCTGCGTCCGGCCCACGTGGAGGTCACCGGGCCGCCCCCGCCCGCGAGGAACCCACTCGCGGGAGATGACGAAGAACCCCACGGCGACGCGGAACGAGACGACGAACGGCCCAGCCCCCCAGTCCGGCCCGCGGCACCGAATACGTGGGCTCCGTCGTCCCGGCGTGCTCCTCCCCGGCCCTCGATCTGACCGGGCTGCCGTCGCCCGCCGGTGGCCCTGCTCATTGTCTGTTCGCAACACGCAGCCGGGCTGTGTCGCCGGCACCGACTGGACGGCTGGGCGTTTGCCGCTTGGCGCTCGAGTGTCATTCCGGGCGGCGGCGTGGTGGCACCTCCGGGACGACCAGGGTTGCGGCTTCGGCGGTCTCCTCGTTCGGCAGGGAGCTTGACGGCGATGTCCGATGATCTGGCTGACCTGGCGCTAGTTCCGTGCCCAGGCCGCCGTGATGTTCGCCGCGGTGGCAGCCCTCGCCGCCACCCTCGCGGTCACCGGCCCGCATTTGTCCGACCTCTACCGGACGGCCGGCAGCAGCCTGGTGGACCAGGTCTCCAGTTCGGACCAGACCGTCTACTACGCCGGACTGCTGGTGGTGCTCGCCGTGCCGGCGGTCATCGGGATGTTCTGGGGCGCGCCGCTGATCTCCCGTGAACTGGACCGGCACCCACTACCTTGCGTGGAACCAGGGCGTCACCCGCACGCGCTGGCTGGTGACCAAGCTGGGCCTTGGTGCGGCGGCCGCCATGACCGCTGCCGGACTGGCCAGCCTCGCGGTGAGCTGGTGGAAGCCCCATCGACCGGGCTGTCAACGGCGGTGGCGCGACGGACACGTACTTCCCCCGGCTCGACCCCGTGGCCTTCGCCGCACGGGGTGTCGTCCCCATGGCCCATGCCGCCTTCGCCTTCGTCTTGGGCGTCGCCCTCGGCCTCGTCATCCGCCGCACCCTGCCTGCGATGGCCACCACGCTCGCCGTCTACGCCGCCGTCCAGATCTCTGCGCCGATGTGGATCCGGCCCCACCTGGCTGCCCCGGACCGGACCACCGTGCCGATCGCGGCCGGTAACCCCCTCGGCATCCACGAGGATGGCAAGGAACTTGTTGTGCCACTCGACGAGCCCGGTGCCTGGCTCACCTCCCAACAGAGCCTGATCGCTGCCGGTCAGCCGGCCCCCGCGCCGTCGTCCTTCGCCGACTGCCTGCACACCGAGTCGGTCCTGCCCTCCATGGAACAGGTTGACCGCTGCGTTGCCGACCTCGGCAAACTCGGCTACCAGCAGCAGGTGACGTACCAGCCCGCCGGCAACCGAAGCGGAACGGCACATCCGCAAGGCGAGCCAGTTCTCCACCGTGGTGCAGCGGATGTTCGAGCCGGTCCGGGAGGCACTCGGCGACCTCGCCACACGGGAGACCACCGTCTGCCGATGCGAACTGGTCACCCGCGACACCCTCGACGGCTTCCTCGAATCGTCCCCGTTCGTCAGCAGCGTCAACGCCGTCAAGCTCTCCTGCCGGACCGGTATGGGCCCCTGCTAGGGGCGCTACTGCAAGAGCAGCGTCGGCGCGATCCTCGCGACGGCGCGCAAGCAACCGATCGGACTCGGAGGACGTTTCTCCGCTCACCTGCCGATCAAACCCGCGCCAGTCGGGGACCTCCAAGCCCTCGACGCACCCCCCGAGCAATCCGAATCGCAAGGTCCGGGCACTCCGCCTCACTGAACGACGCGCGACGTCCGCTAAATGCCGTGCAGCCATCCGCGCTCGATGCGCCACACGCAGAAGTGCGACAGTTGACCTGGCACCAGGCCGCGGGGAGCAGCAGGCGGGCCAGGTCCTCCCCTTCGTCGTGGGCCCGATGCATCGCCAAAGGTGTTTCGCGTAATAGATCGGCGACCAGGACCTGCCCGACCGTCGAGGTGAGCACTCACGGCGTCCAGGGGCGGTCGGGCCTGCTCGCGTCGACAAGTCGCCCCTGCCGCAGGGACTCGAGGGGATATACCCGAATAGTTAATTAAGGGTAGTCAGATACGGGATGTGCAGCCATTGGTTCCACCCTCCTTGGTCAACATTTCGTCATGCCAGTTTCAGGGACTCCCCAACACTTCCCCGCCAAAGCCAAGTCTCCGACACCCTCGCCCCCTCATGCACCCTCACCACCAGCAGTGATAACTTTCCGTGCCTGATCAATCGCAATCCGTTGCGGCATGTTGCGCACCCCGGCCGGGCTTAGTGTTCCGATCAGGAAGTGATCACCACTAACGCCCCTTGGACCACCGGGTGTTGGTGAATTCGACGTGTCCTCTACCAGGGAGAAGGCATGCCTGCAGCAGGGCAGGTGGTGCAGCCTAGGGGCTGGGCTCCGGCCGATGTCGGACAGATACAGCTGCGAGGCATCGCACAGGTCGCACTCAGTGCGAGCCCGTGGACCGGGTTGTTCTTCACCGTCGCGCTGTTCGCGGGCAGTTGGCGGATCGGTGTGTACGGTCTGCTCGGCGCGGCAGCGTCCACCGTGGCCGCAGCCGTGCTGGGCGCCGACCGGGACGGCCTGGCCAAAGGGTTGGAGGGCTACTGCGGTTGCCTGACCAGCATTGCCGTCGTGGTCCGGCTCGGCGCCTCGTGGCAGACCGCAGTGCTCGCCGTCATCGCCGCAGCGGTCTGCTCGGTGCTGAGCGCGGCGGCCGGCCGCCTGCTGGGTCGCATCGGGCTGCCCGCGCTGACGGCCCCGTTCTGCCTGGTCGCCGGGGCGCTTGCGATCGCGCTGCCGACCGCCCCGGCCGCGCCGCCGATCCCCGCCGCCGGGGCAACCACCCTGGCGGCCTCGGAAGTCGGCCACGCCTTCTGCAACAACGTCGGTCAGGTCTTCTTCCTCGACAAGTGGTACGCGGGCCTGATCCTGCTCGCCGGGCTGCTCGTCGCCTCCCGGACCGCCGCCGTCGCCGCCGCCTGCGGCAGCGTCGTCGCGATCCTGACCGCCTGCGCCATGGGCCTGCCCGCCGACCGGATCACCGAGGGGCTCTACGGCTACAACGCGGTGCTCGTCGCCATCGCGCTGGCCGCGACCTTCCTGACCCTCACTCCGTGGACCGCCGGGTACGCCACGCTCGCCGCCGTGGCCTCGGTCCCCTTCACCGCCGCCTGGCAGGCCTTCGCCCAGCCCTCCGGCGGATCCCCCTTCACCTGGCCGTTCGTAGTGACGACCTGGCTCTTCCTCGCGGCCGCTCCAGCGCTGGACCGGCCCGGCATCTCGTTCGAGAAAGCGAAGTGACGCCATGAACCTCGCACCGCGGGAAATCGACAAACTCCACGTCTACGTGGTGGCGGACCTGGCCCGGCGCCGCAGGGCCCGTGGCACCAAGCTCAACTACAGCGAAGCCGCCGCGCTGATCACCGAGGCCGTCCTGGAGGCCGCCCGCGACGGCCACACCGTGGCCGAGTGCATGGAGCTGGGCCGCAAGGTCGTCTCCGGCGAGGACGTCATGCCCGGGGTGCGCGAGATGCTCACCGTCCTCCAGGTCGAGACGGCGTTCGTGGACGGGACGAAGCTGGTCACCTGCCACGACCCGATCAGCGCCTGAATCACCGCTGAAACACCGAGGAGACAACGATGTCGGGTGGAGCCCACTACCTCTACGGGGACGATCCCGTGGAGATCAATTCCGGCAGAGCCAAGGTCAGGCTCACCGTCGCCAACACCGGTGACCGTGCCGTCCAGATCGGCTCCCACTACCACTTCTTCGAGGTCAACCGCGCGCTGCGGTTCGACCGCGAGGCCGCGTACGGGATGCACCTGGACATCCCGTCCGGCACCGCCGTGCGCTTCGAGCCCGGCGACACCCGCGAGGTCGAGCTGTGCGCCTTCGGCGGAACCCGTCGGCTCGTCGGCTTCGCCGGACTCGTCGACGGCGGCCTGAACGCCGACGACACCAGGCGCGCCGCACTGCGCCGCGCCGCAGAACTGGGATTCGCCAACACCGACGGCATCGCCGACACCGAGAACGAGGGGGCCGACGCCTGATGGCCATCATCCCGCGCAAGCAGTACACGGATCTGTTCGGCCCCACCGTGGGCGACCGGTTCCACCTCGCCGACACCAACCTGATCGTCGAGGTCGAGCACGACCACAACGCCGGCTCCTACGGCGACGAGGCCGTCTACGGCGGCGGCAAGGCCATCCGGGACGGCATGGCCCAGGACCCCGCCGCGCTCAACCGCGAGGGCGCCCTGGACCTAGTGATCACCAACGTTGTGGTCCTCGACCCGGTCCTGGGCGTGGTCAAGGGCGACATCGGCGTCCGCGACGGCCTGATCGTCGGGGTCGGCAAGGCCGGCAACCCGCACCTGCAGAACGGCGTGGACCCCAAGCTCGTGATCGGCCCCGGCACCGAGGTGATCTCCGGCGAGCACCTGATCGCCACCGCCGGCGGCGTCGACACCCACATCCACTTCATCTCGCCGCAGCAGGCCGAGGAGGGCCTGTCCAACGGCATCACCAGCTTCTTCGGCGGCGGCACCGGGCCGACCGACGGCAGCAACGGCACCACCTGCACCCCCGGCCCGTGGAACATCCACCGGATGCTGGAGGCCGTCGAGGACCTACCGGTCAACGTGGGTCTGCTCGGCAAGGGCAACGGCAGCCTGCCCGAGGCGCTGCGCGAGCAGGTCGAGGCAGGTGCGGCCGGTCTGAAGGTGCACGAGGACTGGGGCGCCACCCCCGCCTCCATCGACAACGCGCTGCGGGTCGCCGACGAGCACGACATCCAGCTCGCCATCCACACCGACACCCTCAACGAGGGCGGCTTCTTCGAGGACACCCTGTCCGCGATCGACGGCCGGACCATCCACACCTTCCACACCGAGGGTGCGGGCGGCGGTCATGCCCCCGACATCATGCGGATCTCCGGCGAGCCCAACGTACTGCCGGCCTCCACCAACCCCACGCTGCCGTACACCATCAACTCGGTGGACGAGCTGCTGGATATGGTGATGGTCTGTCACCACCTGTCCCGCAACATCCCCGAGGACGTGTCGTTCGCCGACAGCCGGGTGCGCGCCGAGACCATCGCGGCCGAGACGGTGCTGCACGACCTCGGCGTGATCAGTATCTTCTCCTCGGACTCCCAGGCCATGGGTCGGGTCGGCGAGTCCTTCGCCCGCGCCTTCCAGACCGCGCACCACTGCAAGGAGCTGCGCGGCCCGCTGGCCGAGGACCACTCCCGCAACGACAACGCGCGTGTGCTGCGGTACCTGGCCAAGCTGACCATCAACCCGGCGATCGCGGTGGGCGCCGCCGACGTGATCGGCTCACTGGAGCCCGGCAAGCTCGCCGACATCGTACTCTGGCCGATCCACTCGTTCGCCGCCAAGCCCAAGCTGATCATCAAGGGCGGCATGGTGAACTGGGCCCTGATGGGCGACCCCAACGCCTCCCTGCCGACGCCGCAGCCGGTCTACTACCGGCCGATGTTCGGCGCCCACGGCCGCGCCAGGCAGCGCACCTCGGTCACCTTCATGTCCCAGGCGTCCATCGCCGCGGGCGTCCCCGGTGAGCTGGGCCTGCAGCGGCGGATCGAGCCGGTGCAACGCTGCCGGACCGTCGGCAAGCAGCACATGGTCCGCAACGACGCGCTGCCGCGCATCGAGGTGGACCCGGAGACCTACAAGGTCACCGTCGACGGCGAGCCCGCCACCATCGAGCCGGCCGAGCAACTCCCGCTCAACCAGCTCTTCTACATCGTCTGACCGACCCCCTCAACGGTCCGTCGGGCGCCCTGGGCGCCCGACGGCCACCAGCGGCCGGACCGCCACGGACGGCCACCCGGCAGGAATGGAACCCCGGCGTGAACGACCCGATGCCGATCCCGGCGCTGCTGACCGGGCTCCAGCTTACCGACTCGGCCTTCCCCAGCGGCTACTACACCCTCTCCCACGGGCTGGAGGGTTTCAAGCAGGCCCGTGAGGTCACCCCGCGCAGCCTGCCCGCACTCCTCCACGACCTGCTCCGCCACAGCGCGGGGCCGGCCGACGCGACCGCCCTCGCCCTCACCCACCGCGCGGTGACCGCGGACGACTGGGCCCAGGTGGTGGCCGTGGAACGGCGGCTGTACGCCACCAAGCTGGGCCGCGAGGCCCGGCAGGCCGCCGTCCGCACCGGAAGGCAGCTGCTTGACCTGGCCGGCGAGGTATACGGCACACCGCAGATCGAGCGGTACCGGACCCTGTACCGGGACGGCGCGGTGCGCGGCTGCCAGCCGGTCGTCGCCGGCGTCGTCCACGCGGCCAACGGGCTGACCACGCGGCAGGCGGTCACCTGCGAGCTGTTCGCCTTCGCGGCCAGCTTCGTGGGGGCCGCCCTGCGGCTGCGGCTCACCGACCACCGCCGGGCCCAGGTCGTGCTGCACGCCGCCGCCCCGGTGATCGAGGAGACCGTGGCGGCAGCTCTGCGCCGGGAGTTGGCCGACCTCGGCGGATGCGTCCCGGTGGCGGACGTCATGGCCGGCCGTCACGAGCGCGCCGAGGCCCGGCTGTTCGCGAGCTAGGGCTCGGCCCTGGCCGCCACCACGAAGACACCACTCTGGACAAGGATCACGATGCACGACCCCACGCAGGTCCGACACTCCCACAACCACAGCCACGACGAGTTCGTACAGCGCCCCAAGGACGGCGTGCTGCGCGTCGGCATCGCCGGGCCGGTCGGCTCGGGCAAGACCGCGCTGATCGAGGCGCTCGTCCCGGTGCTGATCGGGCGCGGCCGAACCCCCGCCGTGATCACCAACGACATCTACACCTCGGAGGACGCCGCCCATGTGCGGCGCACCCTGGACGGAGTCCTCGACGCGGACCGGATCGTCGGCGTCGAGACCGGAGCCTGCCCGCACACCGCGGTCCGGGACGACCCGACGATGAACCAGGCCGCAGCGGACGAGATCCTGGAACGCTTCCCCGAAGTGGACACGCTGCTCTTCGAGAGCGGCGGCGACAACCTGACGCTCACCTTCAGCCCGGCGCTGGTCGACCTCTTCCTGTTCGTGCTGGACACCGCCGAGGGCGACAAGATGCCGCGCAAGCGGGGCCCGGGCATCACCGAGTGCGAGCTCCTCGTCATCAACAAGATCGACATCGCCCAGTATGTGCGGTGCGACCTGTCCGTGATGGAGTCGGACGCCCAACGCGTCCGGGAGGGGCGGCCGGTGGTGCTGACCAACTCCCTGACCGGAGAGGGCCTCGCTACGATCGCCGACTTCCTCCTGGCCCACGAGGCCGCCCAGCAGAACGCCCCGGAAGCGGCTACAGCATGACCAAGGCGCCCGCGCGGCTGGACTCCGCACACTACGAACCCCGACGGACACCGGCCCGGATGCTCGACCTCACCGGCACACCGGACACCCTGGCCGCCGGGCGCCCCGGCAAGGTCGGCCTGCTCGAACTGCGCTACGTGCGGGTCGGCGACCGCACCGAACTCGTCGACCGCTACCAGAAGTCACCGCTGCAGATCATGCGTCCGCTGTATGTGGACCCGCTGCGGCCCGACATGCCGGTGACCTACCTGATGTCCACCGGCGGCGGCATCGTCCAGGCCGACCGCAACCGCATCGACATCGACTGCGGCCCCGACACCGCCGTGCACCTGACCACACAGGCCGCCACCAAGCTGCACCGGGTGGAGTTCGACCACGCCACCCAGGTCGTCAACCTCACCGCTGGACCCGGCAGCTACGTCGAATACCTGCCCGATCCGTTGATCCCTTACCGGGACGCGCGCTTCTACCAGCACACCCGGGTCACCGCCGACCCCACCGCCACCGTGCTGCTGGGCGAGACGATCGCGGCCGGCCGGCTGGCCCGCGGCGAACGGCACGCCTACCGCCTGCTCTTCAGCGACCTGGAGATCCAGCGCCCCGACGGGGAGTTGCTGGTGGTGGACACCGTCCGCCTGGATCCGCACGAGCCCGGCTCGGTGACCGGCCCGGCGGTCTTCGCCGGCCACGACCTGATGGCCACGCTCTACGCCCTCACCCCTCTCGCCCCCGCGACGGATGTCGCCGACACCCTGCACGAGGCTCTGCTGGCCACCGGCCTGGCCTTCGGCGTGAGCGTACTGCCCGATGACTGCGGAGCATGGGCGCGGATCCTGGGAAGCGACTCGCCCTCGGTCACCCGCGCCATGCGCACCGCCTGGGACGCCCTGCGCCGCCTGCTCATCGGCGTCCCCGCCCCCGACCTGCGCAAGAGCTGACGCCCCGTTGCCCCGGACCCGTCCGTTCCGACGTTGTTGGTTGGTCCGGGGCTGCGTGGCGACGAGACATCCTGATCTGCCACCGCGACATGTGGGAGTTCATCACCGCGCACGCCGGACGCCATCCCCACTTCCGCGTCCCGCCGCAGATCACCGATCACGGCAACAAACGGGTCAGTACCACCATCTCCGGCCGCTCCCTGATCGCTGTTCTGATCAGCCTGTACAGCATCAAGCACACTACCGAGGAGGGAGATGGCGACTGGGAACTTGCAACCACCCTCTATCGCCGGATCCACCACCAGCTGACCACCCTCGAGGCCGACGGAGAACCAGTCACTATCACCCTGGACGACCGCTCCCACCCCGGCCCCGACGACGCCGGCGACGCGGGCGGCACAGCACCACCCGCCACCGACTCGCTCAACGACGGGCCCGAAGCAGCTGGCGGCACCCCGCCCCCACACCCCTCCGAATGGAACACACGCCATCCCGGCCTGGCACACCACCGTCCGCTGTAGGCACAGCGTCACGTCCACGCCGTGTGCCGCACGATCCTGGCCAGCGGCGCGTCGGCCGTGGTGCGGCCGACGCGCTCGGACGCGAACCTCCCCCTTGGCAGGGCCAGTTCGGGGCAGAGGTTGATCACAGTGGGCGTATTCCATGGTTCCGGGCCGGTGGGAGGCGGCCGCCGCGTACGGTCGCTTCAGCCAATAAAGTGACTGGCCGGTCACACAGGGTCGCAAACCTGGGAGGGGTTGATCATGATGATCGCCGGGACGTACCCGCTGGTGCAGCAGCTCGCCGTCACGGAGGAGCTGCCGGACGAGGCGTTGCCCGCGGTGATCGAGGCGCTGTGCACGACCTCCCGTGCCTTCTATGGCGTGGACAACCGTGGCGAAGAAGGGCGCAAGGAGGCCTTCGCGGCCGCGCTTCCTGCTGCAGCGGATTCCCGCCGCTCTCGGCCACGATCTGCTCTCGAACCCGTCCGTCCAGCGGTCCGGTGACGCCTGCACGCCCTCACTCCGGCGGTCGAGGCGGGCTTGATGGACATGTCCACCAGGGTGTGCTTCCGGCATCCGCTGCTGCGATCGGCCGCCTACCGGTCCGCGTCGGCGGCGGAGCGGCAGGGGGCTCATCGGGCCCTCGCGGAGGCTACCGATCCGACGACCGATGCCGATCGCCGGGCCTGGCACCGCGCGCAGGCCGCCATCGGTCCGGACGAGGAGGTCGCGAGGGCTCTGGAGGCGTCCGCCGACCTCGCCCTGGCCCGCGGCGGTCCTGCCGCCGGCGCCGCATTCCTGCAGCGCGCGGTGGTGCTGAGCGACGATCCGGTACGGCGCACCGAGCGCATCCTGGCGGCGGCACGGCGAAGCCTGCAGGCCGGCGCGTTCGAGACCGCGCTCGACCTTCTCGCGGCGGCTGAGGCAGGCCCCCTGGACGAACTGCAGGGTGCTCGGGTAGACCTGCTGCGCGGCCATGCCGGATTCGCGTCGGCACTCGCCGGCCAAGCCCCCGCACTGCTGCTCAAGGCCGCTCGGCAGCTGGAGCCGCTGGACCGGGACCTGGCGCGGGAGGCCTATCTGACGGCCTGGAGGGCTGCCGTGTCCACCGGCAGTCTCGCCGTCGGCACTGACGTCGGCGAGATCTCCCGCGCCGCGCAGGAGCTCCGGCCGCCGGAGCGGGAAACCGGCACCGCCGACTTGGTGCTCCAGGCATGCAGCCTGCTGGGCACCGAGGGGCTGGGGGAGGCGGCACCCGCGCTGCGGCGGATCGTCTCCCTCTTCACAGGCTCGGCGATCGGTACGGCGGACGAACTCGAGCTGGGCTGGTTCGCGCAGGCGGCAGCCGTCGCCCTGTGGGACACGGACGCGTGGCATGCCCTCCTGACCCGACAGGTCCGCCTGGCCCGCGAGGCCGGGGCTCTCGACAGGCTGCCAGCCCTGAGCGCCTGCCTGGGCGTGTCCGCAGCCTGGAGGGGAGACTTCGCGACGGCCCTGAGGCTGGGTGCGGAGTGCGATGCGGTCTGCGCGGAGACCGGTGTCACCATCGCCCCGTACGTCGCGATCAGGGTTGCCGCTCTGCGCGGCGACGAGGACGAGGCCCTGCCGCTGATGGTCTCCGCGCCGCTCGAGAGCAAAGCACAAGGACAGGGCCTCGCCGCGTCGTTCGCCCATTGGAACGGCGCGACCCTGTGCAACGCCCTGGGCCGCTACGGCCGGGCGCTGGCCCTGGCCGTAGCGGCCGCGACGGAGACACCAGGGCTGTTCGTATCACTGTGGGCGCGGATCGAACTCATCGAGGCGGCCGTGCGGGCCGGACAGCCGGAGCCGGCCCGCGAGTCCTTCGAGGAGCTGCGGCGATCGACCCGCGCGAGCGGCACCGCCTTCGCGCTGGGGATCGAGGCCCGCTCGCGGGCGCTGGTGTCGACCGGCGCCGACGCCGAGGTGGCGTACCGCGAGGCGATCTCCCGTCTGAGACGCACGTGCCTGCGCCCGGAACTCGCCCGCGCCCATCTGCTCTACGGCGAGTGGCTGCGCCGCGAGAATAGGCGTAGCGACGCACGCACCCACCTGCGCACCGCGCACGACATGCTCGTCGACCTAGGTTTCGCGGCGTTCGCCGAACGTGCCCGACGCGAACTGCTGGCCACCGGTGAACGGTTGCGACGCCCGGGATCCGGCGCCGGCGTCGCGCTGACGGCGCAGGAGACGCTCATCGCCCGGCTTGCCGCGGACCGGTGCACCAACCCAGAGATCGGCGCTCAGCTGTTCCTGAGCGCCCGCACCGTCGAATGGCACCTTCGCAAGGTGTTCATGAAGCTGGATATCGCCTCGCGACGGGAGCTGTCCGCGGCTCTGTCACGGCTCGACTGAAACTCCGCCCGTACGGGATTCCTTCGACCGTCCGGATCCTGCCGCAGGTCACGGGGTGGTCGGGGCCGCGGAGTGGTCCAGAGCGGAGCTGAGTTCTCTGCGGGACGAGACACCGAGTTTCCCGTAGACCTTACGGAGGTGCCATTCGACGGTGCGAGCGCTGAGGAACAGTTGGGCACCGATCTCCGGATTGGTGCGGCCTTCGCAGGCGAGCCGCGCGATGAGGCTTTCCTGTGCGGTCAGGACGCTGGTGTTCGCGGCCGTGTGTTTGCGTACCCTCTCGCCGGTGGCCAGCAGTTCGTGGCGGGCGCGCTCGGCAAAGGCGTTCGCGCCGATCTCGGACAGCAAGTCGTGGGCGGCGTGCAGGTGGGTGCGTGCGTCGCTGCGCCGGTTCTCGCGGCGCAGCCACTCCCCGTACAGCAAATGGGCGCGGCCGAGTTCGGGCCGCAGCCTGGTGCGGGCCAGCAGGTCGATGGCCTTCTCGTACAGGGCCTTGGCGTTCGCCCCGGTACTGAGCAGGGCTCTGGAGCGTGCTTCCACCCCGAGTCCGAAGTCGGTGGCGCCAGCCCGTGCCGACTCCGCGAGCCGCTCCAATGCGGCCTCAGCCTTCTCCGGGGCCCCGCTTCTGGCCGCGGCCTCTATCAGCTCGGGCAGCGCCCACAGTGACACGTACAACCCCGGCGCATCGGAACTCGCCTGCTCCGCGGCTGTGAGCGCCTTGTCGTAGCGGCCGTGTCCGTTGTGCAGGATCGCTTCCGCCCAGTGGGCGAAGGCCACGGCGATGCCTTGTCCGCCAGCGGTGGCTTCGGCGACGGCCGCCTCGATCAGTGGCAGGGCGACGGCCTGATCGCCGCGCAGGCTCGCGAGCATCAGTGAGGTGAACGGCGCCGCCTGGGTGCCGGTAGCCTCGCATACCGCCTCGGACTCGGTGATCAGCGCGGCCGCCGCGGCGAAGTCCCCGGCCCAGACCGTCGCGGTGCCGAGTGCCGCCAGCATGACCGGGTACGAATCGAACACACCGGCCGCACGCATGATGCCAACCTGCCGCTCCAGCATGGCGCGCCAGGCATCCAGGTCCCCCAGGGCGCTGCTGGCCGCCTGCGCGAACCAGCCCCACCGCAGATCCTCTGCCGGGGGTATACCGGGATCCGTGAAGATGTCCGCGACCCGTCGTAGCTTCGGCGCTGCGGCGGACAGGCCCTCGGTGACCAGCAGGGTGAGCGAGTCGAGGACCAGCTCGGCTCTCTCGGGCCGCGCTGACCTTGGCAGTTGCTGGGCGGAGGCGGACACCTCGGCCAGTCCACCGCCCGTTGCCAGGCTGCCGGCGAGCAGGGCCGAGATCCAAGCTGTCAGGTAGGTGTCGAGTGCCAGGCCCAGATCGAGCGCCTCGAGTCGCTTGGCAGCCTTCAACAGCAGTGGAGGCGCCTCGCTCCCGAGCCCGTGGGCGAAGGCGACATGCCCGCGCAGCAGGTCGACGCGTGCGCTCTGCAGCTCGGTCAGCGGGGCAGCCTCGGCCGACGCCAGCAGTTCCAGGGCCGGGTCGTACGCCCCTGCCCGCAGGTTCGCCTGCGCGGCTGCCAGAACGCGCTCCACACGGCGCATCGGATCGAGGGAGAGCCGGACCGAACGCTCCAGAAACGCGGCGGCCGCAGCGGGTCCGCCGCGAGCCTGAGCCCGCCCGGCCGACCGCTCCAGCGCCGCGGCGATCTCCTCGTCGGGTGTGTCACTCGATTTGGATCGGTGCCAGACCTGACGGTCCGGATCTACCTGCGGGTCCGTCGCCTCCGCGAGCGCGAGATGCGCGGCCTCGCGGTCCGTGGGCGATCCCGCCCGGTACGCCGCCGACCGGAGCAGCGGATGACGGAACCGCACCCGGGTGCCGAACTCCGCGAGGTCGGCGTCGATCGCGGGCGTCGCCGCCCACCGCGGAATGCCGAGGCGGGCCGCGGCTCGCCATACGAGAGCCGAGTCGCCCGACGGATCGGCGGCGGCCAGCCGCAGGAGCGACTGGGTCTGGTCGGGCATCGTGCTCAGCCGGCGGTGGAAACTTTCCTCGATACGGCTGGACAGGGGCACCGTGCTGGGCAGTCCGAACCCGCCCGCCAGTTGCGCGGGGGTCAGGTCCCGCGGCAGCTCCAGCAGAGCGAGCGGATTACCGTCGGCCTCGGCCAGGATCTGATTGCGGACCTGTGGGTCCATCGGACCGATCAGTGTGGAGTCGAACAGTGCGCGTGCGTCCGCCTCTGGAAGACCGGTGATCCGCATTTCCGGCAGACCGGTGAGATCCTCGCCGGGAACCCTGGTGCCGAAGACGAGCGCGATCGGGTCCGCCGCCAGGCGGCGCGCCACGAATCCGATTGCCTGCGCCGAGGCCCGGTCGAGCCACTGCTGGTCGTCCACCACGATCAGCAGCGGCTGCTCCTCGGCCACCGTGGAGAGCAGACCCAGGACGGCGAGCGCCACCAGGAACCGGTCCGGGGCCGGACCTTCGTCCAGCCCGAACGCCACTCGCAGCGCGTCGCGCTGCGGAGCGGGAAGGTCCGTCGTCCGATCCAGGAACGGCGCGCACAGTTGATGCAGCCCGGCAAAGGCCAGCTCCATCTCCGACTGCAGCCCGACCACCCGCATCACATGGCAGCCGGCGGCCTGGTCGGCCAGGAAATCCAGCAGTGCTGTCTTTCCTACGCCCGGGTCGCCGTACAGCACCAGCGCACGGCTCTCGGCGGCCCGTAGGGCGGTGATCAGCTGGGTGAGTGCGACCCGCTCAGCCCTCCGGTCGACGAGGGTGTTCGCGAGATGACCCATCTCATGCTCCCAAAGTGGCCTGATCTGCACCAAAGTGTCCTGATCATGCCATGCGTAGGAACCCACGACAATCCCCGGCGCCCAGCAGGTCGCTGGGGGTGGGGCCCGTGCCGCGTCAGGCCTGCGGATTCAGCTGTCCGAGGTGCGTCAGCTCGCGGCGCGATCGGATGCCGAGCTTGCCGAAGACCTTGCGGAGGTGCCATTCGACGGTGCGGGCGCTGAGGAACAGTTGGGTGCCGATCTCGGCATTGGTGCGGCCCTCGCGGGCGAGCCTGGCGATCAGCGCCTCCTGCGCGGTGAGGCTGCTGACCGTCTCGGGACTGCGCGTGCGAACCTGCTCGCCCGTTGCCAGCAGTTCCCGGCGGGCCCGCGCTGCGAACGCGTCCGCTCCGACGGCGCTCAACAGGCCGTCGGCCGTGCGCAGATGCGTACGGGCGTCGGCGCGGCGGCCGGCGCGGCGCAGCCACTCGCCGTACAGCAGGTGCGCGCGGCCGAGGTCCGGTCGGAACCCGGTACGGGAGAGCCGTTCGACGGCCTCCCTGTAGAGCCTCTCGGCGGCCTCGCCCTCGTTGAGCAGTGCACGGGATCGGGATTCGATGCCGAGACCCAGGTCGGTGCCGCCGGCCGTGGTCGATTCGGCGAGTCTGGCCATGGGGCCTGCCGCGAGCTCTGGTCTCCCGGTGCGCACCGCCGCCTCGATCAGCTCCGGCAGCGCCCATAGCGCGACGAACAGGTCGGGCGAGCTCTCACTGGAGCGGGTGGCCGCGGCCAGTGCTTCCTCGTAGCGGCTGAGGCCGTTGTAGAGGATCGCCGCGCCCCAGTTCGCATAGGTCACCGCGACGCCCTGTCCGGTGACCGGGGCTCCGGCAACGGTGGCCTCGATGATGGGGACCGCCTCGTCGGGTTCGCCCCGCAACGCGGAGAGCAGCAGGGGAGCGAAGAACTGGGCGGGGGCACCGGTCGCCTCGCAGAGCGTGTCGGACTCGGCGATCAGGGCGGAGGCGTCGGCGATGTCCCCGGCCCACACCGTGACGGTGGCCAGCGCGGCCAGCACGATCGGCAGGAGGTCGAAGGCGCCGGCTCGGCGCATGACGACGCTCACCTGCTGCAGGATCGAGCGCCAGGCGTGGTGATCCCACCGCCCGACCGCCGCCGCGTGTGCGAACCAGCCCCAGCGCAGGATCTCCTCGTCGGTGAGGTGCGAGTCGGTGAAGATGTCCGTCGTTCTCCGCAGAGCTTCCTTCGCGGCCTTCGGTCCCTCCGCGATCACCATAGAGAGTGCGTCGAGCACCGCCTCTGCCGGGTCAGGACGCTCGGATGCGGGCAGTTCGCGCGCGGCTTCGGACACCTCCCGCAGGCCTCCGCCGGTTGCGAAACCTCCGGCGAACATCGCCGCGAACCACGCGTTGAGGTAGGTCTCACGGGCCAGATCGAGGTCGAGCGGCCTCAGCCGTTCGGCGGCCTTGAGCAGCAGGGGCGGTGCGTCGCTGCCCAGCCCGGAGGAGAAGGCGACGCGTGCGCGCACGAGGTCCGCCCGGGCGCTCTGGGAGTCATTCAGCGGTTCGGCCTCCGCCACGTACAACAGGTCCAGGGCCCTGTCGTATGCGCCGGCCTGCAGGTTGGCCTGTGCCGCTGCCAGCGTGCGGTCGGCGCGGCGTCCAGGATCCGCGGTGAGCAGCACGGAACGTTCCAGGAACGCCGCGGCTGCGGCCGGTCCGCCGCGTGCCTTTGCCCGGCCCGCGGACTGCTCAAGGTCGGCCGCGGCCGCTTCGTCCGGTCCGGACGCGGCCTGCGATCTGTGCCAGGCCCGCCGGTCGGGATCGGCCAGTGGGTCGGTCGCATCGGCCAGAGCTCGATGCACCGCCTGCCGGTCCTGCGCTGACGACGAACGGTAGACCGCCGAGCGCAGCAGCGGATGCCGGAACGAAACCCTCGTGGCGAACCGGGCCAGCTCCGCCTCCGCCGCCGGCGGTGTCGCCGCGTGGACCGAGACACCGAGTCGCCCGGCGGCCCGGTACACGAGGGAGGTGTCACCGGACGGGTCGGCCGCTGCGACGAGCAGCAGCAACCGGGAGTCTGCCGGGAGGGAGTCGAGCTGCCGAAGGAAGCTCTCCTCGATGCGGCTCCACAGCGGCACGGCTCCCGGCAGCCCGAACCCGCCCGCCAGATCCGCCCGCTTCAGTTCGCGTGACAACTCCATCAGCGCCAGGGGATTTCCGGCTGTCTCGGCTACCAGCTGTTCGCGTACGCGTTCGTCCAGTGGTCTGGTCAGCATCGAGTCCAGCAGCGTCCGGGCGCCCCCCTCCGACAGGCCGGACACTTTCAGCTCGGGCAGCGACCGCAGTTCCTCGGGGAGCGTCCGCGTCGCGAATACCAATCCGACCGGTTCCGCAGCGAGTCGCCGTGCCACGAACCCCAACGCCTGGGCCGAGGCGCGGTCCAGCCAGTGATGGTCGTCGACCACGCAGATCAGCGGACGCGCTGACGCGACCTCCGAGAGCAGGCTCAGCACGCCCATTCCCACCAGGAACCGGTCCGGCGGAGCCCCCTCGCTCAACCCGAGAGCGACCCGCAACGCCGCGCGCTGCGGCACCGGAAGGCTGTCCAGCCGATCCAGCAGAGGCGCGCACAGCTGGTGGAGGCCGGCGAAGACCAGCTCCATCTCCGACTGCACACCCGCCAGACGGAGGACCTGGCACTCGGACGCCTGAACGGCCAGGTGGTCCAGCAGCGCGGTCTTCCCCACACCCGGTGCGCCGCGCACCACAAGAGTCTGGCTCCGGCCGCCACGTACCGTGTCGATGAGCTGAATGAGCCGGTCACATTCGCTCCGGCGGTCGATCAGCCTCGCCCCGGGCACCCCTTCTTGTGCGGGCAATTACGTCCTCCCCAGCGGATCCGAGATCCGGGCGCGGTGCCGCCGGAACGGAGCGAAATTCTATGACGCCAAGGCGCAGGACGGCCTGCCACACAGTCAATTGACCTGGACAGATGGCCGTCAGTGTCGCAGGAAGGGCAGCAGGATCCGGTTGACCTCGTCGGCATGCGTCCAGAGCAGGCCGTGCGGTGCGTCGGGGATCTGGTGGTACGCGGCCTGCGGCAGCAGTTTGTGCAGGGGTCGGCTGGTGGCGTCCGCGGGGAGAAGGCGGTCGTGGGTGCCGTGCACGATCAGCAGGGGGATGTCCAGTGAAGCGAGGTCGGCGCGGAAGTCGGTGATCCAGGTCGGGATCACCGCCACGGCCGCCCTGGGCGACGCGGCGGTCGCGATGTCCAGGAAGTGGTCCGTGGCATCGACGGCGATCCTGCTGCCGAGGTTCTCGTCGCTGTTGAAGTAGTCGCCGCGGAGTGCGGTGAAGTACACCCGGAGGTCGCGGCGGGCCAGGGCGATCAGCGCGTCGAACGCGGACAGCTCGATGCCGTGCGGATTCTCGGCCGTGCGCAGCAGAAATGGGCCGAGCCCGGACAGGAACGCCGACCTGCTCACCCGAGCCGACCCGTAGGTGGCCAGATAGCGGGTGATGTCACCGGTCCCAGAGGCGTGGCCGACCAAGGCTGTGTCGGTCAGGTCCAGTTCGGTGAGCAGCGCGTCCAGGTCCGCCGCGAGGACGTCGTAGTCGTAGCACTCCCCGTGGTGCGACGAGCGGCCGAACCCCCGGCGGTCGTTATGTGATCACGCGGTGGCCTGCGGCCAGCAGCGGAGGGACCTGCCGGTTCCATCCGCGGCTGTCGAGCGGATAGCCGTGTACCAGGACCACGGGGCGCCCGGTGCCATGGTCCTCGTAGAACAGTTCAACCGCAGTGTTGTCTTGGTCGACGGTGATGTGAGGCATGACCATTCCCAGGGCGGAGAGGCGCGCGGAGCCTGGGGCGGATGCCTCCGGCTCCCGCCCAGCCTGGCCGCGCGCCCGTCGGGTTCGCATCGGTCATTTGACTGCGGTGTGCCGTCAACGCAGGGATCTGAAGGCGGTGCGAAGCTCCTTGGAGAAGGCCGCGTCTGCTCCCAGGCTGCGAAGTGGGCCACCCTGGCGAGAGACTTTCATGCCTGTACGGAGTGCCGCCGGGAGGGCCACATCCGGCCGTCTGCACCTCGCGCCCGGAACTCCCGCTGGTCGGCCAGAGCCAGGGGGCGATCCGGGCGCCAGCGCCGTGTCGGTACGGCGTCAGTGGTTCTTCCACCACTCGATCACCAGTGAGGCGTAGGTGTCCGGGGCCTCTTCCCAGACGAAGTGGCCGGCGTCGACCACATCGAGTGTGCTGTTGGACAGCCGAGCGTGCAGGTACTGGGCGTTGCTGGGCGGGACGACGGGGTCGTGCGCCCCCGCGATGATCCGGACCGGCGTCTGGATGCCGGGCAGGGTGTCACCGAGGGCGGGCAGTTCGGTCGGGTAGGTGCGGACGTACAGCATCGAGTCGACGAACCGCCGGCCGGCGTACGAGGCGAGGTAGTCCGCGCGGATGTGGTCGGGGATCGGGCGGGCCGGGTTGATCTGGGCCATCGTGGCGGTGATGACCTGCTCCGGATCCTGGGCCCGGTACTGGTCCAGGTCGCCGGTGACCCATCCGGCGAGGGGCTCGCCCAGCTCCAAGGGGAACGAGGTCCCGCCGCTTCCGACGACGACGCTGTGGAAGCGGTCGGGGTGTCCCGCTGCCGCGAAGAGCGCCGCGCTCGTCCCCACATCGGGCCCGACGACGTGGACCCGCTCCAGCGACAGCTCGTCCATCACACGGATGAGGAAGTCGGCCGTCGCGCGCGGCGAGAACAGGTCGGCGCGGCTGTCCGACTGCCCGAAGCCGGGCAGGTCCACAGCGACGACGTGGGCCTGCCGGGTCAGGGCGGCCCAGGTGGGCTCGAACGCGAACAGGCTCTCGGGCCAGGGGCTCAGCAGCAGTGCGTGCGGGCCGGCGGCGCCGCTGTCGGCGTATCTGATTGACAGATCGTCGACATTGATGCGCTGGGTCCTGATGGGAGATTTCGCTTCGGTGCCGTACACCGGTTCGCCTTTCATTTTTTGGGATCTACTCGGCGAGGAACGCCAGCAGGGCCTTGTTGACCTCGTCGGTGTGGGTCCAGCCGATCGCGTGCGGCCCCTGTTCGACGCTGACCAGACGCACGTCCTTGATCAGCCCGGGGAGCCTCGCCGCCGTGGCCTCGAAGGGCAGGATCCGGTCCTCGGTTCCGTGGACGACGAGGGTGGGCATGTCGATGTACGGCAGGTCGGTGCGGAAGTCCGTCAGCCAGGTGTCGACGCATGCGAGGGAGGCGTGGGGCGATGCCCCCGCAGCCACGTTCCACGAAGCGCGGACGGCCGCGTCGCTGACCTTCGTACCGCCGAGGACGTCGATGTTGTAGAAGTCCGCGAAGAACGCGTCGAAGTACGAGTAGCGGTCGGCGACGATCGACTCCTTGATGTTCTCGAACACCGCGCCGTCGACGCCTTCGGGGTTGTCGTCGGCCTTCAGCAAATAAGGCGCCAATACGCCCAGCAGCACCGCCTTGCGCACCCTGGCCGACCCGTGGGTGCCGAGGTAACGCACGACCTCGCCCGTGCCCATGGAGAAGCCGACGAGCACCACGTCGGTGAGGTCCAGGTGATCGAGCAGCGCGGCGAGGTCGCCGGCGAACGTGTCGTAGTCGTAGCCCAGCGTCGGCCGGCTCGACCGGCCGAAACCGCGGCGGTCGTACGTGATGACGCGGTAACCCTGGGCGAGCAGTGCGGCTTCCTGGTGCTCCCAGGAGTCGCCGTTCAGGGGGTACCCGTGGATCATCACCACCGGCCTGCCGTTCCCGTGGTCCTCGTAGTGGATCTCGATGGGGGCGCCGTTCTCGGCACCGACCGCCAACTGCGGCATGATCCCTCCTTCGCGTCGGGGTCTTTCCGCCAGCCTGCTTGGGGCAAGCGGCCGTCGCACCGGTCGATGACCCGGGCCGACACCCTGGTCGGCTGGCCGTCCACCGCACCCGTGGGCGGCGCATCACTCGTAGACCTGATGTCCCTGGCGTGAAGGGCCCGCGGGTGAGACCCGGCCGGGCACCGGGCCAGTGACTTCCACTGGTGTGACGCCTCGACCGGCGATGAACAGTGGCCATGTGGAATCCACCCCATCGAGGAATGGAGGGAGCATGACCACGATTCACCTCACTGAGGTGACTACCTCGACACCCGAGCAGTTCATCGCCGGACTCACGGACTTCGGTCCGGGTCGCTCGAAGCTCTTCGTGAACAGCCACGACGACCACCTGAAGGTGCACGACGTGGGACGTGACCACGCCAACGTCACCGAGGGCTCGGCAGGTGTGTGGGAGCGGCTGTACTACGACTGGTCCGATCCGGACCACGTCGTCGCGACCACCATCGACTCCAGTGTGTGGGCTGGGCACTCCGGCCACACCTACACCTTCAAGCGGCGGATCGACGGGATGACCGAAATCGACGCCGTCATCGTGCGGGACGGCAAGAACGCCAAGGGCCTTCTGCTGGAGTTCGTGCTCGCGATCTTCGGCAGACGCGTGCTGGGCAAGGCCTTCCACAACAGCATCCGGGCGATCGAAGCCCGGAACATGTCAGCTACCACGACGAACCGGGCGGAGGCCTGAGGACCATGAAAATGCCGAAGATCGGATCGCTCGGCCGCTACATTCTCACCGCCGTTCTCGGCGTACTGCTGCTGGCCGGCGGGACGGTGGCGCAGGCCGACGTTTCGCAGACGACCAAGGTGAAGCCGACCATCGTCCTGCTGCACGGGGCGTTCGCGGACGGCTCCAGCTGGTCCGGAGTCACGAGCCGGCTCCAGAGCGACGGTTATCAGGTTGTCGCTGCCGCGGTGCCGCTGCGGGGAATCGCGTCCGACGCCTCGTACCTGCGCGGTGTGCTCGCCGGTATTCCGGGTCCGAAGGTCCTTGTCGGGCACTCCTACGGAGGCGCCCTGGTCAGCCAGCTGGCCGACACTTCTGGAGTGAAGTCGCTCGTGTACGTGGCGGCGTTCATCCCCGAGGCGGGCGAGACGCTCGGAGCGTTGAACTCGCAGTTCCCGGGCAGCGAGCTCGGTCCGGACACGACCACCACGATCAGCTACCCCGGTGGGGTCGACCTCGCGCTCAAGCCCGAGACCGCCCACGCGATCTTCGCTGCCGACATCCCCGCCCGGCAGGCGGCGGTCGCCATCGCCGCCCAGCGCCCGGTGGCGGCCTCGGTCTTCACCGAGCCGGTCGAGCGGACCGCACCGGCCGCGCTTCCGAAGTACGCCGTCATCCCGACCGGTGACCACGCGATCGCGCCCGCAGCTGAGCGGTTCATGGCCAATCGGGCCGGCGCCAGGATCATCGAGGTTCCCGACGCCTCCCACCTGGTCGCGATCTCGCGACCCGATGCCGTGACCAAGGTGATCGAACGCGCCGCGCGCTGATCCCGCACCGACCACGAGCCGACCGACGCCCCTGTCCGGTCGGCTCGTGGCGTTGCGGTCTTCCCGCCGGCATCAGGTGCCGGCAGTAGGCAGGTTGTAACCCAAGGGCAGGTTGTAACCCAAGGGCAGGTTGTAACCCAAGTGGCCGGCCGCGCAGTCGATCACGCGGCTCGCCTCGCCCCGCCTTGGCTATCCGCCTGCGCCGACGCGCCGATCGTCGCGACGCGGCGGCAAGGCCTGCCGCAGCTCTCTGCGTGAATTGATCCCGAGTTTCCCGAACACCTTGCGCAGATGCCACTCCACGGTCCGCGCGCTGATGTAGAGCTCGCCACCGATCTCGAGGTTGGTGCGGCCGTCGCGCGCCATCCGGGCGATCTGATCCTCCTGCGGAGTCAGGTCGTTGAGGGTGTCGGAGGTGCGCCTGCGGACTTTCTCGCCGGTCGCGAGCAGTTCGTGCCGGGCCCGCTCGGCGAACCCGTCGGCGCCCATCGCGACAAACTCCTCGAACGCGTCCTTGAGGTGACCGCGCGCTTCCGCGCGGCGGCGCTCCCGGCGCAGCCACTCGCCGAACAGCAGCCGGGAGCGGGCCGATTCGAACCGCAGCCGCGTGCCGTCGAGCCGCTCCACCGCCTCGGTGTACCAGCGCTCGGCCTCCTCGCCGTTGCTGAGCAATGCGCGGGATCGGGCCCGCAGACCGGCTGCCCAGTCCGACTCCGGGACGTCCGTGTACGACGTCAGCCGGTCCATCGCCTGCTCGGCGGTCGTGGTCGCGCCGCTGCGAACGGCCGCCTCGACCAGGTCGGGCAGGGCCTGGGCGGTGAACGGGCCCAGGCTGCCTGTGGCCGCGCGGATTCCGGCCGCGGTCGCCTCGGAGTAGTGTCCGAGCCCCAGCTGCAGCAGCGCGGTGGCCCGGTCGGTGATCTGCAGCCCGAGTCCCTCGCCGCGCACGGTTGCCTCATCGGCTGCCGACGCCAGCAAGGGTGCGGCCTCGGCGGCGTGGCCCTGGTACGCGAGCAGGAACAGGTCGCCGTAGGACACCCGCCGGGTGCCGGTGATCTCCTTGACCCGCTGCTCCTCGTGACCGAGGTCGCGGGCCCGTTCGACGTCCCCTCGCCAGAGCGCGATTACGCGGTGCGCGTTGAGCGCGTTGGCCAGCGGGGCGAGTGCGCCGGACGACCGGGCCAGTTCGACGTGCCGGGTACTCACGGAGTCCCACGCCTCGAAGTCCCACAGCGACAAGGCCGCGTTGGCGACCGGCACACCCCAGTGCAGGAATGCGTCGGCCGGCACCTCGGCGGCGAGGAAGGACGTCACCGCCCTGCGCAGGCCGGCCGCGGCCGCAGCGGTGCCGTCCGTGACCAGCGTGGCCAGTCCCTCGAGCAGCGCGTCTCCCGGATTCGGGTCATCGGGTGCCAGCCGCGCAGAGCGAGCAGCACGGGACACCGTGGTGAGGTCACCATCGTCGTACGCCAGTCCGCCGGCCACCAGCGACGCCCCCCATGCGTCCAGGTAGGTGTGCCTAGCCAGCCGCAGGTCGAGCGGCTCGAGCCGGCGGGCCGCTCGCAGGAGCGCGACCGGCGCCTCCCGTCCGGACCGGGCGGCCCGCTCGGTGAGGCCGCGCATCAGATCCACCCGGGCACGCTGCAGGTCGCCGACCGCATCGGCCTCGGCGCCGGCGAGGAGGGCGAGCGCCGTGTCGTAGTTGCCGGCGTCCAGGTGTGCGTGTGCGGCGGCCAGTGTGCGCTCGGCACGCAGGCCTGGATCCGAGGTCAGCACGGCCGACCGTTGGAGGAAGGAGGCTGTCGCTGCCACGCCGCCGCGGGACTCGGCCCGGCCCGCCGCGTCGGCCAGGGCAGCCGCGACCTCATCGTCGGGTGCGGTCGTCGCGGCGGCCAGGTGCCAGACCTGGCGTTCCGGTTCGGTGTCCGCGTCGAGTGCGGCGGCCAGCGCCGCATGGGCCGTACGACGATCGTCGACGCTGCCGACGGCGTACGCGGCCGAGCGCACCAGCGGGTGCCGGAAACGCACCTGGCTCCCGCCCCCGAGCAGTTGCTCTTGCTCGGCAGGGGCAGCGGCGTCCGGATCCAGCCCGAGCGACTGCGCGGCCCGCCAGAGCAAGGTGGCATCCCCGACGGGGTCGGCGGCCGCAAGAAGGAGTAGTCGGCGGGTGGGTTCGGGCAGGGCCCGGATGCGCTGCACATAGTGGTCGTGCAGACTCCCGCTGCCGACGGCCGGGAGGGCGAAACCGCCCATCAGCTCGGCCTTGCCCTGGCCGGACAGCTCCAGAAGCGCCAGCGGGTTGCCACCTGTCTCGGCAATGATCCGGTCGCGGACCTGGCGGTCCAGCCGTCCCGGAAATGTGTCGGTGAGCAGGGCCGCGGCGTCCTCGTCGGCAAGTCCTTCGAGGCTCAGTGTGGGGATCCCGGCAAGCAGCTTCTCCGCGGCGAGCTCGCGGACCGCGAACACCATGAGCACCGATTCGGCCAGCAGACGCCGGGCCACGAACCCGAGGAGCTGGGCCGAGGCCTCGTCGAGCCACTGTGCGTCGTCGATCAAGCAGACCAAGGGCTCCTTGGAGGCGGCCTCGGCGAGCAGCCCGAGTACCGCGAGGCCGACGACGAACTTGTCCGGGGCCGCCCCGGACACATGGCCGAAGGCCACCCGCAGCGCCTGCTGCTGCGGCTCGGGAAGCGCCTCGATCAGGTCGAACATCGGTGCGCAGAGCTGGTGCAGTGCCGCGAACGGCAACTCCAGCTCGGACTCGATGCCCGTGACCTGGGCCACCCGGCACCCGGTCGCCCGCTCTGCGAGATACTCCAGCAAGCTCGTCTTGCCGATACCGGCCTCGCCGCGCAGCACCAGCACCGCGCTGTCGCCACCCCGTACCCGGTGCAGCTCACTCTCGAGGCGGTCGCGCTCTGCCGAGCGACCGTGAAGGGCAGTGATCCGTGCGGCCATTCCGCCACCCTAGGGCCACTGCCCTCCGTATTACTTCTAGTCCGCGGTGCCGGACAGGAACTCCTCGACGAGCTCGGCGAACTGCCGCGGGTACTGAAACAGGAACCCGTGGGCCGCATCGCTGAAGACGCGTAGCCGCGCGTTCGGCAAGTGGTCGACCAGCAGCTGCGAGTTCACGGTTGGGATCATCAGGTCGTTGTCACCGTTCGCGACCAGCGTCGGCTGGGTGATGCCGGCCAGCCGGGCCAGCCGGCTCGGGTCCGGGATGCCCCACTCGACGATCGCGTCGTATTGGGCGCAGGCGACCGCGGGGCTGGTGGGCTCGTCGGCGTTCTCGGTGCGGCTGAAGATGCGCTGCACGTACTCGATGCCGAGCGCCCTGCTGGTCTCGGTGACCCCGAAGAAGATATGCAGCAGGTCCTCAAGGCCGTTGTCCGCCTGGTTCGCGGTCCGCTCGATGTCGAACGTCCAGCCGTGCATCTGCCGACCGCCGCGGGGACCGGTTCCGGCCAGCACGATCCGGCGCACCATGCGGGGCCTGAGCAAGGCGAGCTCCTGGGCGACCATGCCGCCCAGGGAGAAGCCGAGCAGGTCGATCCTGTCGAGGCCGACCGCGTCGAGGAACGAGATCGCGTCCCTGGCCATCTCGGTCACGGTCGTCGGCACCTTGCCGGTGGACAGGCCCACCCCTGAATTGTCCAGGAGGATGACTTCGCGGTGCTGGGCGAGGCCGTCGACCAGGATCGGGTCCCAGGAGTCGAGGTTGCCGCGGAAGTGCTGCAGGAACACCAGGGGCGGCTGCCCGGCCCCGGTGTTGCCGAAGCGGCGGTAGGCGTAGCTCACGCCGTTGGCGGCGTCTACGGTCTGGATCGGAGCCGTCATCTGCGACGGCTCGGCTGTCTGGACGGTGCTCATGGGGGTCCTCCTCGGATGCTGAATATGTGCGTGTCGGTGTGCCGGCGACCCCCGGGTGCCTGCGGTGCGCACCCACCAGGGGGACTGCTCGGACTTCCTAGGCCGCCTGGGCCGGGACGAACAGGACCTTGCCGTTCCGCTCGGTCTGCTGTGCGTGGCGCAGCGCGTCGACGTGTTCCTCCAGCGGGTACGTCGCGGCGACCTCGGCGCCGATCACACCCTCCGTGATCAGACCGGCGAGCTCGCCGTACATCTGCTCGAGCTGTTTCGGCGAGGCGGATCGCAGCCAGCCGACGATGTAGACGGACCGCAGCGAGATGCCTCGGTAGATCAGGTCCGGCAGCGGGATCACGGGTGCCTGTCCGGTGACGGAGGAGAAGGCCACGACCGTGCCTCCGTCCTCGACCGCGGTCACGAGCCGGGCCACCTGGGCAGGGTCGCCGGTGCCTTCGTACAGCACGCGCAGCCGGGCGCCGTCCAGGGTGGTCGCCATGCGCTCGGCGAGGTCGTCGCCGTCCACCAAAACCACGTCGGCCCCCAGCCGCCGCACCTCGTCGATCACCTCCTCGCGCCGCACCACGGCCAGCGTCCTGACGCCGGCCCGCCGCGCGAGCGGGATCAGATAGTGCGCCACCGCCGAGTTCGCCAGGTTCAGGCCGACCCAGTCGCCCGGCTGCAGGTCGACGTACTCGTGCAGCAGCACGTATGCCGTGGCCGGGTTGACCGCGAGCATGGCCAGCTGCAGCGGGTCGGCCTCCTCGGGCACCGGCACCACGTTGCTCACGGGCACCACGGTCCTCGTCGCCCAGGTGCCGAAGCGGAACGTCGGCAGCATCACCACGCGCCGTCCGACCAGCGCCGGGTCCACACCTGGCCCCACCTCGACGACCCGGCCGACGCCCTCGGCGCCCATATCCGCCGGCACCTCCGGGTAGACGCCGAACCAGCCCATGGCGAACAGCGGGTCCGCCCCGTTGATCGGCGCGGCCTCGACATTGACCACGACCTCGCCCGCTCCGGCCGAGATCTCGGCCTCGCCGACCAGGGTGATGGTCTCCTCGAGGTCACCGCCGACGGCGTTGAGCACCAGCTTGCTTGTCATCGTCCCTCTCCTCGTTCTGTTGTCGTTTCGGCCGGTGTTTTTCAGTCGGGGAGCTGCTCGCCGTGGCTTTCGGCGACCATGTAGGCCGCGTACCACTCCGGCCAGTTCGCGTCGTGCTCGCCGCCGTTGCGGGCCTCGTGCTCGCCGTGAGCGGCTGCGGCGCGCTTGAGTGCCTCGACCAGGTCGGTCACCGACGCGTACGACGTGGCAGTGGCCTCGATACGTCCGGGCAGCCGTTTGGTGACCTCCTGCAGCAGGAAGACGTTTCCGTCCGGGTCTGCGAACGTCGCGAACGACCCGTAGCTCGCCCGGTCCCCCGCGGTGCCGTCGGCGCGGCCCTCGTCGGCCATCGGCTGGAACTGTGAGCCCGGGGTCTCCGGGTGGAAGACCTTGCTGATGTCGAGGCCCTGGGCGGCGAGGAAGTCGCGTGCCCGGTGTACGTCGGAGACCACCAGGTACAGACCCTCCGCCGTGCCCGGCTCCGCGTTGGTGATGTTCGTGCCGAACTGGATCGACGCGGGCGACCCCGGAGGCGTGAACTGCACGACCCGGAACCCGTTGTCGAAGCTGAAGTCGGCGTCCAGCCGCCAGCCCAGGCCTTGGTAGAACGTCTTGGACCTGTCGACGTCGCGTACCGGGATGACGACCGCTTCGAGCTTCAGGTCGGCGGTAGCTGAAGTGCTCATTTCCTTCACTCCTCGATGCTTGTCAGCCGGGCTGCTGTCACGACCGAGGGTGCGCCGCCGTCCGCCTGGTAACACCAGGGATCGACCCTGGTCGGTGCCCGGGCTGCGGGCACCGGACGAACGGACACGGGGTGATCCGGCCGGCGGCATGTGAGGTCGGCGGTGGGGGGCTGCTGGACGCCGTCGGCGCCGGCGCCATTGGCGATCCCGGCCGTGCCGTGGCGCACGTAGTCGTGGTTCATCACGACTGGGTGGTGGGCAGGATCGGGCGCGGTGCGGTCGATGGCCTTGTGGGTGCCGGAAACCGCGTCCACGCAGGTCACCTCGCTCGCGGCCTTGTGCCCAGGGCGCGGCACGATCATCGCTCGTGCTGATCCGCTTCGCCTGTCTGGCCGTCACCCATGCCTTCGCCGCACTTCTGCTGCTGCCGATGAGCGACCGCGACAAGGATGTGGAGATCCTCGCGCTGCGCCGGCTCCGGTTACTCGTCCAGCCGGATACCGTGCTGCGTTCGCACCGCAATCTGATCGCTCACCGCCACGCCGTCGCATCCCGACCCAAGCGGCCCGGACGCCCCCGCACCGTGCGCTCCATCCGCGTCCTCGTCCTGCGCCTCGTGCGTGAGAGCCCGCGGTGGGGATACCGCAGGGTGCACGGCGAACTCGCCACCCTCGGCATCAAGATCGCCGCCTCCACCGTCTGGGAGATCCTCAAGCAGGAGGGCATAGACCCTGCCCCCGGCCGGACCAGCAGCAGGGCGGACTTCCTATGCTCCGAGGCTGGAGCTTTGCTGACCAGCGACTCCATCTAGACCGTCACGCTTACCGCCGCGCCGGTACATCCCGCATGAACTCGATCATGGAACGCTGGGTCCAGAGTTGCCGTCGCGAGCTCCGCGACCGCACCTTCGCCACGCACTCCGCGAGTGCGAACGGCACCACAACGAGCACCGCACGCTCCACGGACACGATCAGCCATACCGAGGGTCCGACGTCGTGATGCGGCACGATCGTTCTGCCGTTCTTCGGCGCCGACCTGCCGGCCGCCGAGGCTGCGCTCCTCACTGCCTCGCAACGCCCGGTGTCCGCAGCGGTGTTCACCGAACCCGTGCTGCCGGGTGTCTTCGGCGCGTTGCCGAGGTACGCCCTCACCCCGACCGGTGACCACGCCAGAACCCCGGTCGGCAATACGTGCGCGCTGCCTGGACCGGGGGACGGCCCACCTCAGGAACTCCGAGGTAGGGGCCTGAACTTCATGCCAGCACTTGGTACCCCGTCATGCGCCCCGCCAGATGTTGTCGAACGCTGCCTCCTCGATGCTTCGGCGCTGGCGCTCGCCCTCCAACTCGAGTTCCGCATCGCCGACGGCGGCCAGCACGGTTGCCGTATCGTCCGTCAGATCCGATGCGTCGGCGGCTGTTTCGGCCGCCAGCCCGACGGTTGCCGCGAGCGCGGCGAGAAGGGGCTCGCCCGCCTTCCAGCGCTCCTGCGCCCGGCGGCGCGCGGGGGAGTCAGTGAGCACCGGCTCGCCCCCGCCCCGAAAGGACAGTCGGCGCCGGCGCGTCCGGCTGAGGTCTCCGTCCGATTCCAGTGCCGCTTCGTAGCCGTCTGCCAGAGCGCGGCCTCGGCGCCACAACCAGTCGTCCAGCGGCTCGAACGGCTCGTGCCGAACGAGCGCGGTGCATGCCTGGTGCAGGAGGGCGTCATGCGGCGTCGGGTCGCCGTCCGGCACGATGCGGTCGCCGTCCAGCCGGATGGCTCCGAGGTCCAGCAGGTCGATCACCTCGGCGCCTGCGAGCGCCAGCGACAGGGCGCCCCGGCCCACGGAACGGCTCGGGTCGAGTTCCATGACGGTGATCCACAGATCGCGTGCTGTGCTCACAGCTGACTCCCGGAGAGTCCGACGACGTACACGATCAGGATCCGCCGGGCAGGCCCTGGGAGCGATCCGTGGCGTCGGCACGTGCCTCGACGGCTGCTATGGTGCCGTCGAAAGCCTTGCCCAGGACGCGTTCACCGACGAGCCCGAGTACGAGCCCGAGAATACGTCCCTTCAAGTTCTTGCCTTCGCGGATCACCACGACGTCGATCTCCGTCGTGCCGTTCGGCCCCCGGCGCAGGCTGTAGGTATGGCCGGAGTCGTCTCCCCAGACGTTGGAGTCGATGGTCGTGAGGACAATGTGGCTCGGGTCGGACCAGTCGTAGTACAGGCGTTCCCACGTGCCTGCCGAGCCCTCGGTGACTTCGGCGTGGTCGTTTCCGCGGTTGTGGCACCTTCAGGAAGTTGTCGGAACTGTTGGCGAAGAGTTCGGAGCGGCCCGGTCCGAAGTCGGTGAGTGCGGCGAGGAACTGCTGGGGTGTCGCGGTGGTCGACTTCGTGAAGCGAATCGTGGACATACGCCTTCCTCCGTTGCGCGATCCGGTTTCCCCACTGTCCGCACTGTGGGAGTGCGCCACACCCGTGGAGGGCACTGGCCCGTCACCTGGCCCCTGGCCCCTTCGGACCCGCGTGCCGGCCAGGGCTCCGCACGGGTGCCGGGTTGCCGGGCCGCTGCGAGCGTGGTCGCGACCCTGTACCGGCGAACCAGGAGATACGTCATGAACCGACATGAGGAGCCGAGGCCATGAGATTGATGCGCTCAGGGCGTGCTCGGCTTGCCGCCCTGTGTACGACAGCTGTCGGCCTGACACTCGTAGTGGCCGGCATCGCGCCGGCGACCACGGCCGCGGGCGGAGCGGACTCGGCCGACGCCCCGGTCGTGATCGTTGAAGGCGGCCCCGTTCGTGGCGTCACCGTCGGCGATGCCCAGATCTATCGAGGCCTGCCGTACGCGGCCCCGCCCACGGGGCAGCTGAGGTGGCGGCCTCCTCAGGCCCCCGCCGCGTGGACCGGCGTCCGTGACGCGTCCGACTTCGCGCCGAATTGTCCCCAGCCGGAGACGCCGTTCACGGCCGGGCCCCAGGCGGAGGACTGCCTCTACCTCAATGTCACGGCACCGCGGACCAGCCCCGGCCACGCGGGTGACCGACCGGTGATCGTGTGGATCCACGGCGGCGGACTGACCCTCAGCGCCGGCCGTGACTTCGACGCCGCCAAGCTCGCGGCGGCGGGCAGTGTGGTCGTCACCGTCAATTACCGGCTCGGCGCACTCGGCTTTCTGGCGCATCCGGCGCTGGAGTCGAGTCGCGGCTCGGCGGGCAACTACGGGCTGATGGACCAGCAGGCGGCGCTTCGCTGGGTGCAGCGCAACATCGGCCGGTTCGGCGGCGATCCGTCCAACGTGACCATCGCCGGCCAGTCGGCCGGTGGCCTGTCGGTCCTCGCCCACGTGGTCTCCCGCAGCTCCACCGGGCTCTTCCAGCGGGCCATCGTCAGCAGTGGGACCTTCGCCCTGACACAGCAGTCCCTTGCCGCCGCCGAGGCCGGTGGCAAGGAACTCGCCAGCCGCGCGGGCTGTGCCGACCAGAGCGCACGCTGTCTGCGCGCCCTGCCGGTGAAGAGCCTGCTCGACGCCACACAGGGCTTCGAGATCCCGGGCGTCGTCGACGGCGCCGTACTGAAGGAGTCGATCGGCACGTCGTTGGCCGCCGGACGCTTTACGCAGGTGCCGATCATGAACGGTGAGAACCACGACGAACAGCGCGGATTCATGCCGAACGGCGCGGTCGTCAGCGGTGGCAGGTTCGTGCCGCTGCCGCAGGGCGGGGTGACGGCGGACAACTACCAGTCGGCGATCGCGTCCGTGCTGGATGTACCGGCCGATCGCGCCGCGGCGATCGCGACGGAGTACCCGCTCGGCTCCTACCCGTCCCCCGACTGGGCCTTCAGCGCGCTGACAACCGATTCCGAGTTCGCGTGCACGGCACTGCGGACGAACGAGTGGACCGCTCTGCGGATGCCCACCTTCGCCTACGAGTTCAACGACGACGCGGCGCCGCCGCGCTACCCGCCGCAGCTCGACCCGCCGGTGGCGACGCACGGATCCGAGCTCCCGTACATCTTCGACCTGCCGAGCGCGACCTACCAGGACCCCCTCAGTCCTGATCAGGAGCCGCTGGCGGACGCGATGCGGGAGGCGTGGGTGAACTTCGCGGCCACCGGCAACCCCTCCACGTCCGACGTGCGCTGGCCCGCGTACCGCCCAGGCGGCCGGGGGCTGTCACTCGTGGCACCGACACCGCAGACCGACACTTCATTCGCGGCGCGGCACCACTGCTCCTTCTGGGCCGCGGGCTGAACCGGTGAGAGGCGGGTCCGTGCTCCGGGGGAGCGCGGACCCGGCCACTTCGCGCAGGTGCCGCTCCCGCCCGGTCGTCCGCGCCACACCCTGGGGTCCGGGCGCGACGACCAGGTGGAGTGGCCAGTGGATCCCCCTGGCGCGTCGGCGGGCTGTCGCGGACGAACCTGTGGTGGAACTCAGTCGAGAACTGCACAGGAGGCGCCGCCATGCGAACAGTCCCACTCGGCTCCGAGGGCTTGACCGTGAGCGAGGAAGGGCTCGGCTGCATGAGCATGAGCAGCACCTACGGCCCTGCTGACGAACCGCTTGGACTGGCGACGCTGCGCCGGGCGGTCGAGCTCGGGGTCACCCTCTTCGACACCGCCGAGTCGTACGGCTCGGGCCACAACGAGACGCTGGTCGGCAGGGGACTGGCGCCGTACCGGGACCAGGTTGTGCTGGCGACGAAGGTCGGATTCGTCTTCGACGACAACCACGACCTCGTCGTCTCCGGCGGGCGACCGATCGTGGATGGACGGCCCGAGCACATCGTCGCAGCGATCGAAGGATCGCTCGGACGGCTCGGTGTCGAGTACATCGACCTGGTCTATCTGCATCGCATCGACCCCGAAGTACCGGTCGAGGACACCGTCGCGGCGATGGCCGGGCTCATCGATGCCGGGAAGATCGGGCACATCGGGCTGTCCGAGGCGTCCGCCGAGACCATCAGGCGCGCCCATGGCACGCACCCGGTGACCGCTGTGCAGACCGAGTATTCGCTGTTCGAGCGCGGCGTGGAAGCCAACGGAGTCCTGGCCGCCGTGCAGGAGCTGGGCATCGGGTTCGTGCCCTACTCTCCGCTGGGCCGCGGGTTCCTGACCGGCACGCTGGACACGGCCACGCTGCATGCCTCGGACTTCAGGAACGACGATCCGCGGCTGAACGGGGAGAACCTCGCGCGTAATCGAGGCCTCCTGGACGCGATCACGGCGATCGCTGACGCGAAGGGTGTGAAGCCGGCTCAGCTGGCGCTGGCGTGGACCATGGCACGCGGCGGGGTGCCCATTCCTGGCACCCGGCGGATCAAGTACCTGGAGGAGAACGTCGCCGCCGCCGATCTCGACCTCACGCCGGCGGAGATGAAGCAGCTGGACGAGGCCGCCCCGGTCGGCGCGGCCTCGGGAGACCGGTACTCGCCCGCGAACATGGATCTGCTCACCCGGTGACCACCGCGACCCGCGAGCGACAGGAGGCAGGTGTGCTACGGGAAGTGTGGCCGTTCGTCGATGCGCATCGTCGGTCGGGGCGGCCGGTGGCGCTGGCGCGGCTGATCGACCGGGACGGCCCCGGGGCGCGTCCGCTGGGGGCCACGTTGGCCACCGCTGAGGACGGCACCTGGCGCGGCTCGCTGTCCGGTGGCTGCGTCGAGGGGATCGTTCTGGAAGCGGCGCGTGCGGTGCTGGCCGGGGGTTCTCCGGAGATCATCGCGGTGAATCCGGGGGAGCAGCTGCTGCCCTGGGAGGAGGCCCCGGTCTGCGCGGGTGAACTGCGGGTGCTCATCACGGCTGCCCCGCCGGATCCGGTGCACGGTGCCATCACCACGGCTCTGGCCGAGGATCGTGTGCTTGCCGTGCGGGTCGGGCTCCGGCCGCCGTACGCCTGGGCCACTGCCGCCGAGCCCGGCCGTCTGCCGGACGACGGGCCCGCGTTCACCGAGGAGCTCGCCGTCCGGCCGAAGCTGGTGCTGGCCGGCGCGACCGATCTCGCCGCGATCCTGGCCGTCCTGGCGGTGCCGCTGCAGAGAAGGGTCGTGATCGTCGATCCGCGGGTCGGTCATGTCACCTCGGGCGCCTTCCCGGGCACCGCCGAGGTCGTGCGTGCCTGGCCCGACGATTGGATCGCCGCGCATCCGCTGACCGAGTCCGACGCGGTGGTCTCGCTGAGTCATGATCCGCGCATCGACGACCGGGCCCTGCGCGCCGCGCTGGCCGGTCCCGCCGGCTATGTGGCCGCTCTCGGCAGCCGGGCAACTCACACCCAGCGGCTGCGGCGGCTGGCCGACGCCAGGGGCGTGGAGCGCTTGATCGGACCGGCGGGGCTCGACCTCGGCGGGGCTTCGCTCGCCGAGAGCGCCCTGTCGATCCTCGCCGAGCTCGCCGCCGTGACCAACGGACGCGACGGGCGCCGCCTGCGCGACGGCACACACCGCATCCACGCCGAGCGTCTGACGGCCGAGAGCGCCGCCCGGCATGTCGTCTGATCGAGCGCCAGTGTCCCTGAGGGCGAGCCCGGGAGCAGGGCCAGTGTGTCCCCTGGTGCGCGGCGCACCGACCGTTGCCAGGCTCTTGAGTTCGAAGCGAAGGCACAGCTCGAAGGGCGGAACACAGTGAAAGTCGCGGTGGCATTGCGGGTCAATGACAGTGATGCGCGGTTGTCGCTCGACAGCCGCGAGACCCTGTTGGACGCGCTGCGGGATCAGCTGGGGCTCCAGGGGACGAAGAAGGGGTGCGACCAGGGGGCGTGCGGTGCGTGCACCGTGCTGCTCGACGGGAAGCGGGTGCTGTCGTGCCTGACCCTGGCGGCGCAGTGCGACGGCCGTGAGGTGACGACGGTCGAGGGACTGGCGCCCGACGGGGACATGCATCCGGTACAGGAGGCCTTCGTCCGTCACGACGCCTTCCAGTGCGGCTACTGCACACCGGGGCAGATCATGTCGGCCGTCGCACTGCTGAAGGAGGGACGGGCGGGGTCCGACGAGGAGATCCGCGAGTTCATGAGCGGGAACCTGTGTCGCTGCGCCGCCTATCCGAACATCGTGGCCGCGATACGCGACGTCGCCGGACAGGAGGAGTCGCACGATGCTGGGCTTTGAGTACGTACGAGCCACCACCGTGGACGAAGCGGTCGCCGCTGTCACCCACGATCCCGAGGCCGCCTACCTGGCCGGCGGCACCACGCAACTGGACCTGGTACTGAAGGACGGCGTGTTCTCCCCGCAGAGGCTCGTCGACATCACCCGGCTGCCGCTGCGGGGCGTCAGCCGGATCGGAGGGATGCTCCAGGTCTCGGCTCTGACGACGATGGAGGATCTCGCGGCCGATCCGACGGTGGCCGAGGAGCTGCCGCTGGTGCGCGAGGCACTGTTGGCGGGCGCGTCGACGCAGCTGCGCAACATGGCGACCATCGGAGGGAACGTGCTGCAGCGCACGCGCTGCCGCTTCTTCCGCGACCCGGGGGTGGCGGCCTGCAACAAGCGCACCCCCGGTTCCGGCTGCGCGGCGGTCACTGGCCCCGCCCGGATGCACGCGATTCTCGGCGCGAGCGAGCGGTGCATCGCGCTGCACGCGTCCGACCTCTGTGTGGCTCTGGTCGCGCTGGACGCCGTCGTGGAGATCCGGGGCGCCGCGGGGCAGCGCACTGTTCCACTGCGGGAGTTCTACCTTCCGGCAGGGGAGCGGCCCGACCGTGAGAACGTGCTGGAGCACGGAGAGTTGGTCACAGGCATCCGCATTCCGCTGCTGCCCTCCGGTGCCCGCTCCGGATACCTGAAGGTGCGAGACCGCGCGTCGTACGAGTTCGCGCTCACCTCGGCGGCCGCCGCGCTGGTGATCGAGGACGGCGTGATCGTCACCGCGCGTCTGGCTCTCGGCGGTGTCGGGACCGTGCCCTGGCGCGCACCCGAGGCGGAGGAGATCCTCGTCGGCGCTCCGGCGGACGAGACGACGTTCCGCGCGGCCGCCGAGGCCGCGATCCTCGACCCGTTCACGGTGCCCGGTACCGCGTTCAAGGTCGAGCTCGCCAAGCGGACGGTCGTCCGAATCCTGCAGACCGTGTCGAGGAGTGAACGATGAACCGGACCAACGCGGGCGCGGCGCTCATCGGCGCCGGCGTCGACCGTGTCGACGGGCAGCCGAAAGTACACGGCCAGGCGCCCTTCCCCAACGACGTCACCTACCCGAACCTCGCCCACGCCGCGCTCGTCCGCAGCACGATCGCGGCTGGACGCGTCAGCCGTATCGACACCGGCACGGCCGAGTCCGCGCCTGGGGTTCTGACGGTGATCACCCACGAGAACATGCCCAAGCTCGAGCGCGGTCCGGCGTCGGTGCTCGGCCCCGCACCGATATCCCCCCTGCAGGACGACCTGGTGACGTACCACGGCCAGATCGTCGCGGTCGTCGTCGCCCAGACACCCCAACAGGCGACTGCGGCGGCACGCCTGGTCGAGGTCGAGTACGAGGCGACCGAGGGGGTTTTCGACCTTGACGACCCTCGCGGTGAACTGCGAGTCAACCCGTGGGGCACTGGCGGGCAGCGCGGCGATGCCGAAGCAGCGCTGGCGTCGGCGGACGTCACCTTCGAGGCGGAGTACGAGACCGCCGCCAACACCAACAACCCGATTGGCCTGTTCACGACCGTGGCGACGTGGGAGGGCGACACCCTCACGCTGCACGACTCGACTCAGTGGACGTCCAACGTCCGGACGGGCATCGCGACGCTCTTCGGCCTGTCCGAGGACGCGGTGCGCGTACACGCCCCCTTCCTCGGCGGCGGCTTCGGCGCGGGCCTGCGCGTGTGGCCCCACACGATCCTCGCCGTCGTCGCCGCGCGCGAGACGGGGTGTCCCGTCAAGCTGGTGCTGACCCGCCCGGAGATGTTCACGGGGCTCGGGCACCGGCCCCGTACCAAGCAGACCGTCAGGCTCGGCGCGACACGAACCGGGGAACTCGTCGCCCTCCAGCACTACTCGACCCTCGCGATCGGGATGGTCGACGAGATCCTCGAGCCGGTGACGCTCATCAGCCGCTCCGCGTACGCGTGCCCGAACATTGATGTCAGGGATGACGAGCGCCGGCTGAACATCCCGACGCCCGGGGCGTTTCGGGCACCGGGTGCGGCGCAGGGCGTCTTCGCGTTCGAGTCTGCGATGGACGAGTTGTCGTACCGCCTCGGCATGGACCCGGTGGAGCTGCGCTTGCGCAACTTCGCGGAGGTCGAGCCGGATTCGGGGCTTCCCTGGTCGAGCAACGGGTTGCGTGAGTGCTACTCGGCCGGCGCGGAGCGATTCGGCTGGTCGGAGCGGAATCCCGCGGTGGGGTCGATGCGGGACGGGCAGTGGCTGGTCGGCTACGGCGTCGCCGGAGTCTCCTACCACTGGTGGCAGGTGCGCTGTGAGGCGAGGGCGACCATCGGCCGCGACGGAACCGCGGTCGTGCGCAGTGCGGCCAGCGACATCGGAACGGGCACCCGCACGGTGATGACGCAGCTCACGGCGGAACTGCTGGGGCTCGATCTCGAGCAGGTCCGCTTCGACCTGGGCGACTCCAGCCTGCCGTGGTCGCCCGCGGCCGGCGGGTCAGGTCTCACCACGTCACTGGGTGGGGCCGTGCACGTCGCCTGCGGGGCGCTGCTGCGGAAGTTCCTCGGCTTGGCCGGGGGCGAGGCCGATTCACCGCTGGCAGGGTGCGGGATCGACGATGTCACGGTCACGAACGGGCGTGTGCACCGCAAAGGCGACCCGGGCGCGGGTGAGAGTTACACGGAGATCCTGGCCCGGCACGGCCTGGACGAACTGACCGCCGACGGGGAAGCGACCCCACCCGATCCGAGACAGACCCGCACGGCGCTCACACCGCCGTTCGCCGTGAAGTTCGCCGAGGTCAGGATCGATGCCGATCTGGGTATCCTCCGTCTTGCCCGCCTGGTGACCGCTGTGGACGCCGGACGGATCCTGAACGAGAAGCTCGCCCGCAGCCAGATCATCGGCGGCACGGTCGGCGGCATAGGCCAGGCGATCTTCGAAGACACCATCTTCGACCCCGGCACCGGGCGGGTCGCGAACGCAACGTTCGGCGACTACCTGATCCCCGTCAACGCCGACGTGCCGGACCTCGATGTCGTCTTCGTCGGACGGCCCGACCCGCAGACGCCGATCGGCACCAAGGGCGTCGGCGAGCTGGGGATCCCGGGCACGGCCGCCGCGATCGCGAATGCCGTCTACCACGCCACCGGGCGTCGAATCCGTTCCATCCCGATCACCATCGAGCAGCTGTTCTAGGGTTGCATGCTGATCGGGCCGCTCCCGCCGACCGGCGGGAGCGGCCCGATCGACGTCATGGAGCGGTCACCAGCGGGCGGCGTCGACGACGGCCGCGGCGAAGCCCCGGGGGTCCTCCTGGGGGACGTTGTGGCCGACGTCGAGGACGCGGTGGTCGTACTTGCCGGTGAACATGGCGCGGTACGCGGAGCCGTTGCCGGCCGGGGTGAACGGATCGTAGCGGCCGTCGATCGTGATCGTGGGTACGGCGATGGTCGGGGCCTGCTGCAGTACACGTTCCAGGTCCGCGTACTCCGGTTCGCTGGGCGCCAGGCTCTGCCGCCAGCGATAGTTGCCGACCACGATGGCGACATAGTCGGGGTTGTCGAAGGACGCCGCGGTGCGGTCGTAGGTGTCCTGGGAGAAGTCCCAGGTGGGTGAGTTGAACTTCCAGATGAACTGGCCGAGGTCGTGGCGGTACTGGGTGAGGCCCGCCACGCCGCGCTCGGTGGTGAAGTAGTACTGGTACCACCAGGCGTTCTCGGCCATGGGCGGCAGTGGCTTGCGGTTCGCGGCCAGATTGGTGATCAGATAGCCGGTCACCGAGACCAGGGCCCGGCAGCGGTGCGGCCATAGGGCCGCGATGATGTCGGCGGTGCGCGATCCCCAGTCGTAGCCGGCGATGACGGCCTGCTGGATGCGCAGCGCGTCCATCAGAGCGATGGTGTCCAGTGCGAAAGCGGCCTGATCGACGTTGCGCCGGGTGTCGGAGGACAGGAACGTCGTGCTGCCGTGGCCGCGGAAGTACGGGACGATCACTCGGTAGCCCTCGCTCGCCAGCAGCGGTGCCACCTCGACGTAGCTGTGGATGTCGTAGGGGAAACCGTGCAGCAGCAGCACGGGACGCCCGTGCGCCGGTCCCATCTCGATGTATCCGATGTTCAGTACACCGGCCTTGATCTGTTTCACCGGGCCGAACATCGTGCTCGTCGCCGCCGAACCGGCGCTGTGTGCCGGGAGGGGCTGCCCGGCGGCAGGGGCGGTGGAGCCGAGCTGGGTGAATGCCGCGGTCCCGGCGGCGATGCCCAGGAAGCGCCGTCGGTCTGGGCGAGAACCCATGAGTGACCTCCTTCGGTCAGGTCCGTGGTCGGCGTGCGGGGCCGGACCCGGAGCCGCGGCCCGCACCGGGATCACTGTGTGTGCGTCGGCCCGCACGTCGCGCCCGTGACTCACCCGGGCGCGGACCAGTGAAGTCCCTGGTGCGCCCGGTACCCGCCCCCTACCAGGCTGGTGGGCGGCGCCGGTGGCGGCGAACGGGATTCTCGCGGTGACCGTCGGGTCGGCGTCCCGACAGAGACGACTCCTGGGAGACAGCAGTGAGCCCGACCACGCCGGCCGCGACCGGAAGGCAGCGAACCCACCGGCTCCGTCCGCTACTGGGGCGCGATCCGAACGAGCAACACCGGACCGCGACACCCCTGGAGCTGCTGTACGACCTGTCCTTCGTCGTGGCGTTCGGCACCGCCGCGGAGCACCTCGCCCACTACCTGACGGCCGGGCAGGCGGGGACTGCGGTCACGGGCTTCCTCATCGCGGTGACCGCCGTGGTCGTGGCCTGGACCGACTACTCCTGGTTCGCCTCGGCGTTCGACAACGACGACTGGGCGTTCCGCGTCGCCACCATGGTGCAGATGGTCGGTGTGGTGATGGTGGCGCTGGGAACCGAGGAGATGTTCGCCTCGATCGAGGCCGACGGCGTGCTGGACGTCCACGTCATGGTGTTCGGGTACGTGGTGATGCGCAGCTCCACGGTCCTGCTGTGGTGGCGGGTCGCCCGCCGGGACCCCGCACGCACCGCGGCGGCCGGATCGAGGATCTGGACCATCGGGATCGCCCAGGTCGGATGGGTGGTCCTTGCCTTCTCCGGGCTGCGTCTGACGCCCTTCCTGATCGCGGGAGCCGGCTTTCTCGCCCTGGACGTCTTCGGACCGTGGATCTCCCAGCGCCACAAGCCGACCCCCTGGCACGCGCGTCACATCGCGGAGCGGCACGGACTGCTCGTCATCATCACCCTGGGCGAGGGGATCCTCGGAACGGTCGCCGCGCTCAACGTGCTCGTGCACACCGAGCACGGTTGGACGTTCGACGCGGTCCTGCTGGCTGTGGCAGGCATCGGGCTGACGTTCGGCACGTGGTGGATGTACTTCACCGTGCCCTGGGGCGAGGTCCTGAACCGGCACCGGGAGAGGTCCGCCTTCTGGAGCATCGGCCACATCGTGCTCGGGTAGAAGGTGCGGGCCAGCCGGTTCATGGCCAGGACGTCGAGACGGTGGTCGAGGATCAGTGCGGGGATGTTGGTGATGTTGTCCAGGGCGTGGAGCAGGCCGGGGCGTACTGACTCGGGCGCCTGGCGGGGCTGCGGCCGGGTGGGCTTGGCGAGGGCGAAGAGGTGGTCGCGTTCGGCGGCATCCAGCTTCAGGGCGCGGGCCACGGCGTCCAGGACGGCGGCCGAGGCGTGCGGGTTGCGGCCGCGTTCAAGGCGTACGTAGTAGTCGACGCTCACGCCGGCGAGCTGGGCGACCTCCTCGCGGCGCAGGCCGGGGACGCGGCGTACGCCGGGAGGTCGGGGCAGGCCTGCGGCCTCGGGGCTGACGCGGGCGCGGCGGGAGCGCAGGAAGTCCCGCAGGTCACTGTCGTTCATGGCTGGCGAGAGTAGCCGACCGGGGTGCTCAGAGGGGGGTAAGGCGTAACCCCCGTACGCCGTGCCAGGGGTTCGGTTCCCGTCTGCCGCTCCCTTCGCGGCGGTGGTGATCTGGATACGTCGCAACCGGGACCCACCTCTTCCGGAACTCCGAAGGGAACGAACCATGAGCACGTCCAAGATCGTTCTGATCACCGGTGCCTCCAGCGGTATCGGCGAGGCCACCGCCCGCCGGCTGGCCGCGTCCGGCCACCACGTCGTCCTCGGTGCCCGCCGCGTGGACCGCCTTGCCCGGCTGACGGCCGAGCTGAAGGAGGCCGGTCATGACGCGGAGTACGCGGAGCTGGACGTCACCGACCTCGACAGTGTGCGCGGCGTCGTCGACGACGTCCTCGCCCGGCACGGCCGGCTCGATGTCCTGGTCAACAACGCGGGCATCATGCCGCTGTCCATGGTCGAGGAGCTCCGGGTCGACGAGTGGAACCGGATGATCGACGTGAACCTGCGCGGCGTGCTGCACGGCATCGCCGCCGTCCTGCCGTCGATGCGCGAACGCCGCTCCGGACAGATCGTCAACGTCGCCTCCACCGCCGCCAACCGAGTCGACCCCACCGGCGTCGTGTACTCCGCGACGAAGTACGCCGTGCGCGCCGTGTCCGAAGGGCTGCGCCAGGAGACCCCCGACATCCGCGTCACCGTCGTCTGCCCCGGCCTCACTCGCACCGAACTCACCCACTCCGGAGGCACGGCCCAGCTCCAGGACGCGATCCGCGACGCGCTCAGCGCGGTCGGTCTCGACGCCTCGGCCATCGCGGACGCCATCGGCTACGCGGTCGACCAGCCCGAGGGCGTCGACGTCAACGAGCTCATCGTCCGCTCCACCGCCTCGCTCCAGGGCTGACGTCCACCCACCACCACACCAGCACGCCAGAAGGGAAGAAGGACAATGACGCAGCAGTTTGCGGGGAAGTCGGCACTGATCACCGGCGGGGGCAGCGGAATCGGCCGGGCCAGCGCCCTGGCGCTCGCGGCCGAAGGCGCCCTCGTGACCGTCGTCGGCCGCACCGAGGAGTCCCTGAAGGAGACGGTGCGCCTCATCGAGGCCGACGGCGGCACCGCCCGGTACGTCCTGGCCGACGTCTCACGGGAGGACGCCGTGGAGCGGGCGGTCGCGGCCGTGGTCGAAGGCACCGGCCGGCTCGACATCGCGCTCAACAACGCCGGCTACGACGGTGAGTTCCAGTACACCTGGGAGTACGACGCCGACATGCTCGACCGGATGCTCGCCACCAACACGCGCGGCGCGTTCCTGTCGATGAAGCACGAGCTGAAGCACATGGTCGCGCAGGGCTCCGGCGTCATCGTGAACATGGCCTCCGGCGCCGGGCTGGTCGGGGTCACCGGATTCTCCGGCTACACCGCCACCAAGGCGGCCGTGATCTCCATGACCAAGAGCACGGCGCTAGAGGCCGCGCCGCACGGAATCCGCGTCAACGCGGTGGCGCCCGGCCTGGTCGAGACCCCGATGATCGCGGTCATGGACCCGGACACCGAGCCCATGAAGTCGATCGTCGCCGCGCACCCGCTGGGCCGGATCGCCAGGGCCGAGGAGATCGCCGACGCCGTGGTCTGGCTCAGCTCCGAGCGGTCGAGCTTCGTCACCGGCGCGGTCATCCCGGTCGACGGCGGCTACACCGTCCCGTAACCGCGCACACCCTTTCGCCCGGCGTCGGGCGGGACTGGGCCCCAGCGGCCCGGTGATCCCGCCCGACGCCGGCCCAGCCACCGAGCGAAGCGACCAGAGGAGAACGACATGACCACCGGGACACCGGCCGCCGCGACGCGGGAGGCCACCATGCCAGCAGGCGGAACCGTCACGATCGGCGGGGACCTCACCGTCAGTCGCATCGGCTACGGAGCGATGCGACTGACCGGGCCGCGAGTCTGGGGCGACTACCCCGACCGCGCCCGGGCCGTGGGCGTGCTGCGCGCCGCCGTCGAGCGGGGCGTGAACCTCATCGACACCGCCGACGTCTACGGACCGCACAGCAACGAGGAACTGATCCGCGAGGCGCTCCACCCCTACCCGGACGACCTGGTGATCGCCACCAAGGGCGGCTTCGTGCGCGGCGGTCCCGACTACAGCGACCTGGGCGCGGTCGGCAACCGCAACTACCTGCGGCAGGCCGCTCACATGAGCCTGCGGCGGTTGGGCCTGGACCACATCGACCTCTACTACCTCCACTCACCAGCCATGACCGACGTCCCCTTCGAGGACATCGTCGGCACGCTCGCCGACATGCGGCGCAGCGGCCTCATCCGCCACATCGGACTGTCCAACATCAGCGCCGGCCAGCTCCGTACGGCCATGGCCATCACCGACATCGCGGCCGTCACCGTGCAGCACAACGTGGCGGTACGGGAGAACGAGGCCGTACGGCGGCTGGCGGGGGAGGCCGGGATCGTGTTCTCACCCTGGCACCCGGGAGATGTGCCCGCAGAAGGCGAAGGCGACCTCTTCCACGCGGTGATCGACCCGATCGCCGCCGCGCACAAAGCCACGCCGCGGCAGATCGCCCTCGCGTGGCAGCTGCACCTCGGCCCACGGACACTGCCCATCCCGGGCACGACCAGCGTGCGGCATCTGGAACAGAACCTCGCCGCCGCACGCATCCGCCTCAGAGCGGACGAGGTCGACGCCATCACGGCGCTCGTCCCCGAAGAGCACTGAGCAGGGGAGCAGCCTCTGCCCGGTTCCGCCTCCCCCTTCCCGGCCGACCGGCTCCTCATGACCACATCGACACCCTGCAGGACGACGTCGACCAGCGTGCCCGCGCCATGTGGCCCCATCGACACCCGAACGCCTCACCTGGCCCTTAAGCACTGGCCGGCGGCGGGAGCTCGGCCGCGACCCCTACGGCGATCTCGATGGCCCGGCCGGCAAGTGGTGAGTGGGTACGTCCGGCCCGCCAGTGCAGTCCGCGACACCGCCGACATCACGAATTCAAGTTCAGCAGCGGCCTGCCGGCCGGGCAGCACGGGCGGTCTAACGACCTCGTTGGACGCCTGCTGTTCTGCAGCCCCACCAAGCCCGGAAGCTGCGCGGACATCACCCACGCCCGCCAGTTGGGGCTGGTCAAGCTCCTCGCCAACGGGCCTGCGGTCGAGATCCTCGCCGATGCCGGATACCAGGGCCTGGGTGCGAAGACCGGCGGACGCGTGGTGACACCGCCGCACCGCAAGTTCAAGAAGAACGCCCCCGACTGGTATGAGGAGATGTACGAGCGCCAGCGCAAGGCGCATTCCTCGCGCTGTATCCGCGTTGAGCACGGCATTGCACACCTGAAGAACTAATCCCTTTCCAAGGGCATCCCGAGGGAGTCCCGCAGTTCCTCGGATGTTCGAGTCGGGTGCTGGATGTATGCCTTCTGAAGAACGGGCCTTGATGCCTCTCGCCAGACCGGTGACATCCAGCACTCACGAGCGTCAACACCTATCACGTCGGCCACTCGTTGGTGTTGGTGGTGCGAGCCCACTCTGCGGTGACCTCTTGATACGCCCGAGCCTTCAGGCTCCCGCGCGGACCGAGGCCCGTGGGATGCGCTGGTGCCACGAACGGCTCGTGAGGTGGCGGCACATCCGCGCAGCGGTTTGATGCCTGGGTTAGGGCCTGTGTGATGTCGTGATCAGTCTTGCTGATCCGGATCCCTCTGGAAGGCGGATCCGGTAGGAAGGCGGTCGTGACACGCAGGCAACTCACTGACGAGCAGTGGAAGTTGATTGAGCCGTTTCTGCCGATAGGCGAGTACGGCCCGTACCCCGGGCGGTTGCGGGATCAGTTCGAGGGGGTGATCTGGCGGTTCAGGACAGGCGCGCAGTGGCGGGAGATGCCGGGCGAGTTCGGGCCCTGGCCGACCGTGTACGGACGTTTCCGGGTCTGGAGGAACGCCGGCGTCTTCACCGCCCTGCTGGAGGGCCTGATCGCTGAAGCCGCGCGCCAGGGCAAGGCGGACTTGTCCCTGGTCAGTGTGGACTCCACGACCGTCCGCGCTCACCATGACGCCGCCGGGATGATCGTCGGCAAGGACGTCATGGAGGCTCTCGAGGAAGCCGCCGCCGAGCAGGAACAGGCCCGTCAAAAAGGGGCAACGAGGCGGAACAGAACGGGCGGGACGGCGGAAATGAGCCCGAGCGCGAAGAACGCCGACGCGTCCGCCGCCGACGCAGGCTCCGCCTGAAGGAAGCCCTGCTCGGAAGGTCCCGCGGCGGGTTGACCAGCAAGATTCATCTCGCTGCCGACCGAAAGCGCCGACCGCTGTCGTTCGTTCTGACCGCCGGGCAGGCCGCGGATAGTCCGCAGTTCGTCCCCGTGCTGAGGAAGATCCGCGTCCGTGTGCCGGTCGGCCGGCCCCGCACCCGGCCGGGCGCAGTCGCCGCGGACAAAGCGTACTCGTCTCGTGCCAACCGCGCCTACCTGCGGAAACGCCGCATCAAGGCGGTCATCCCGGAGAAGAAGGACCAGGCCGCCAACCGCAGGAAGAAAGGCAGCCGGGGCGGCCGGCCGGTCAGCCACGACGCCGGCCTTTACAAGGAACGCAACACCGTCGAGCGACTGATCAACCGGCTGAAGGACTGGCGCGGCATCGCCACACGCTTCGACAAGACGCCCGAGAGCTACCTCGCCGGCCTCGAACTCCGCGCCTCGATGATCTGGCTCGGAGATCTCCTGCAAGCAGCCGATTGATCACGACATCACACAGGCCCTAGTGCGACGCGTGGCCCGCATACGCTCGTGACCAGTCCCACACCCTCCGCAGGCGCCGCGTACTTGTCATGGCCGTAGCCAGCCTGCCCGCAGCGGCTGTGGGGTGTTGCCTACCGTAGGGCGCGAGGGACGCGGGGTGCGGTCGCGCTGCCCATGGCCCGTGCCACGTCGGGCTGCTGGCAGGGGGTTCGGCTGTGCCGGGGAGCCAGTGCAGCAGGGCGAGGGTGGACGGCTCGTCATGGCCGGGGACGTCGATCGGGACCACGTAGTGGCCGCTGGTGGTCGTGACGGGCTCGGGCACGGCGGACCGTACGGGAGGCGGCCAGGCTCTCCAGCTACCGCATCTCGCTGCGCTGCTGGCGGGCGGGGCGGCCGTCGCGTACGGAGAGACGGCCCACGAAGGAACTCCGGCCGGGCGGGGTGATGCGCCAGACGGCGTTGTCCTCGTACTGCTGGACATCCATCCGTACAGCTGTGTCTTCGAGGCCGTAGTGCTCGGTCAGCGCGGTGCGCGTCAGGTCTTCGAGCAGTTCAAGCTGCGGCATGAGGGAGCTGGGAAAAGGACCCTCCTCGGGGCGGGGGCGGGGTGGGCACGAGCCTAACGCGGTGGGTTCTCCCTGACGATCAGGCGTAGACGCTGTTGCACTGCTGGGCTGCCGTGTGCGGGAAGCCGCAGGCGGCGGACACGATGGCGAGGAAGCCTCTGCTGTAGCTGTCCCGCTCCTGCGCAAGCTAGGTGGGAGGGCGTCGTCGGTGGGGCCACGCCTCGAGGATCGGCTGCGCGCGACCTCGTTCGCGTCCTGTCGGCCCCCTGGTCCCCGGCCCCCTGGTCCCCGGGCCCCTGGCCCGGGGACCAGGGGGCCGACCAGGGAGGGACCAGGAGGGCCGACCAGGGACTCCACGGGCGCGAGCCCGGCACCTGGACGAGCAAGCTGGCCGGCACGACGACCGCACCGGGCCCGCTCCCCGACACCGGAACCGGAGACCGCCATGACCCACCGCGAGCTCGACGGCGTGTGGACGAGCCGCGAGGCCACCGCCATGAAGGCGGTCCCGCGCCGCCTGGTCATCCTCGGCGGCGGGCCCGTCGGCGTGGAGATGGCCCAGGCCGTACGCCGGCTCGGCGGCGAGGCGGCCATCGCCGACACCACCGCACATATCCTCGGCCGCGAACCCGCGCCCCTGGGGGAAACGTTCGGCGAGGTGCTGCGCCGCGACGGCGTCGAACTCGTGCTCTCGGCGAGCGCGATCGCCGCACGCGCGACGGCGACGCCTCCGTCCTGGAGTTCGCCGACGGGCGGGAGCTGCGCGGCGACAAGCTGCTCGTCGCCACCGGCAGACGCCCGCGCGTGCACGGCATCGGCCTGGAAAGCGTCGGGATCCAGCCGGACCCCCGCGGTGTCCCGGTCGACGCGCACCTCCGCGCCGGGGAACGCCTGTGGGCGATCGGTGACGTCACCGGCCTGTGGCCGCTCACCCATGTCGGCAAGTACCAGGGCCGTGTGGTCGCGGCCAACATCCTGGGGCAGCCGCTTACGGCGGACTACACGGCCGTACCGCGCGTCGCCTACACCGACCCACAGGCCGCGGCGGTGGGCTCGGCGGACAGTCGGTTCAGCGCCACGGTTCCCATCTCCGAGGTTGCGAAGACGGCGACGTACACCCGCGCGTATGCCGAGAGCCCCGGCTTCCTCACCCTGGTCAGCGACGGTGAATGCCTGACCGGAGCCTACGCGCTCGGCCCTGAGGCACGCGAGTGGCTGCAGCAGGCAACGCTGGCTATCCGGGCGCAGGTGCCTTTGGACGTCCTGATCTCACCGCCACGCTCCAAGCCCTCCGCGCCAAGATCGCGGCAGCAGGAACGGCCACGTGAAAGGTCCCGCAGCATGCGCTCACACATCGTGCCCGGCGGCACCCTCCCCGACTACGAGCTTTTCGACCATACCCACGTGCCCCGGAAGCTCAGCGAGTTGCAGGGCGACGACCCGCTCATCCTCACGCTCGCGCGCGGCCACTACTACCCGAAGGAGCACCAGCAGCATCTCGAACTCGCCGCCGCATACCCCAAGATCGCCGTGGCGTACACACGGATCGCCACGATCTCAACCGACGAGGACCGCACATCCCAGGAGTTCCGGAATTCCGTCGGCGCACCTTGGCCGTTCCTCTCGGACCCGGGGCGCATCGTTCAGCAGGACTTGGACATCCAGCCTGTGCCACGACCTGCGCGACGCCTCGCGCGAAATCCGTCCCGACTGGGACCTGGCCGCGCCGGGGCTCCGCGAGGCGTGGGACTCGGGCGACTACTCGCCGTTCCACGGCTGGAACAAGCGCGGCGGCCCCGAAGCGACCGCGCCGTAACACCGCAGCCCGGGCGTCCGCGACCGGGCCCGCGGTTCGGCGGCTCGCACTGTCGTGGTGCCGAGTCACCGCAACCGTCTTGCACGGTTTTCCGAGGGCGATCCTGACCAGATTCCCGTTCGAGAGACAATTCGGAGGACGCATGTTCGACAAATGGAGAAGATTCCTGCTGGCCGCAATGGCGCTCATAGTCGCCTGTGCTGTCGTTTTCGGAATGACGGCGCCGGCTTCGGCCGGGATCCAGGGTTTTCCCGGCGAGGAAACTCAGTACCATCCGGTGACCTATTCGGGCGGGCAAATTCATAGCCGCACCATCGAAGGGGAGGCGCGCGATAACCGCGGCAACATCCTTCATGTGTGGCGCGGCGCGGACAACGACAATATCTGGATCTCGTTGAGTAACGGGCCCGCGTACTCGCTGCCCGCAACGGCGGGGTCGCCCGATCAGGCGCAGACGGGGGCCGCCCCAACGGTGATCTGGACCGACGACGGGTACCGCGGGAACTTCCGGATCTTCCACACCGGTACGGATGGCCATATCTACCAGCACCGTATCCAGCTCACCACCGCATACGAGCTGCCGGCGACGCTGCCCTACGCGACGCAGATCCCCAACAACGCGCGAACCAACACTTCACAGCCCGTGGCGGCCGCCGCGCTTCCGGGCAACTCCTACATGCTCGCCTGGAACAGCCAGACCAACGACGACATCTGGACGATGTTCTACGACGGCACCACCACGACCTTCCAGTCTCCCCGGCTGGTTCCGAATGCCCAGAGCAGCAAGGCGCCGGCACTCGCCGCTCAAGTGAACGACGGTAACGATTCCGGTCCCTGGAACCAGGTCGTTCTCGCCTTCACAGGCATCGACGAGCACGTTTACATGGTGCGACAGCAGTACGGGACTTCCACCTGGACAAATCCGAAGTGGACTGAGGCCTGGACACGCTATTCGCCATCCGTCGCACTCTCCGGAAGCGGCTATGGCGTGATCACCGTCTCGGGATATGATTTCTATGTGGACAGCCTGCTGATCAAGCGGAATGGGGAGGTTTCGGGTCTTTACGACGATGCCGCCCTCTTTCAGTGGACAGGTTACTCCCCACTGGCCGTGATAAGCGGTAACTCTCTCTTTTACGTCCGTAACGGTGGCGTCAGCGATGGACTCTGGTGGAAGTTTGTCACCGATTTCGGGTCCTGGGCCACGCCTCCGGCCCCGCAGTGGTGAGGCCGGGAAAGGTTTCGGGTCCAGGACTTCGGCCAGGTCGGACGACGTCCGAATCGCCGTTGTCTGCCATCCCAGCGAGGACTGAAAGCCTGGCAGGCATGGGCCGGGAAGATTATGGACTTCTCAACGCCCCGTGGTCCGAACCGTGTCCGCCATCCCAGCCTGCACGGGCCTTCGCACCTCAGCGGGCTCCTGGGCGATCACCCGGTCCTGACACCGACGCCCAGCGTCGGTGTCAGGACCGACCGGGCTCGAACCCGGTGGTGCGCATGAGCTGCCGGCAGCGCCCGGGAGCTCGAAGACGAGCTGAGCTCTGGCTGCGGATCATGCGGGCGGCTCCCTGAATCGGCCTCACCCCGCATACAAACAACGCGATGACGCAGAAATGAGATCACGTGAGACATTTTCGACGAGCGGCCGTTTTTCTGTCCGGCCTGCTGCTCGCCCTATCATCGCCGGTGCTCGCGCCAGGGGCGTCGGCGGCCGTCTCGGCGCCGACCCTCTCAACGACGGCCGGACCGGGGGCGGACGGACCGGATCTCAGTTACGCCAACCGTACGCTCCCGCCCACCGGCCTGCCGGACTGGTCGCGCGTGGGATATCTGGGCGGCCAGACGCTGCCCGGCGACGGAGACGTGACCGACGATGCCTCCTGCCGGATCAGCCCGGGACAACTCGCCTCCAGGTACCAGGTGATCCCGGACGACGGGGCCGATGACACCACCGGGCTGCAGAACGCGATCAACGACATCAAGAGCCAGTGCTCGTCGAACGCCAACTTCCACCGGCTCTCGCTCATCACGTTGCCGTCCGGGCGCCTTGATGTGTCCCGGCAGATGTACGTCGATGCCAGCTTCCTGATCCTGCGCGGGCAGGGCTCCGGCGAAGGCGGCACGCAACTGGTGTTCCGGCCGGACGTCAACACCCGCTACGACACGCTGACCAACGGCCGCTGGAATCAGGACGGCATGCAGGCCGGCAGCGGCAACGACATCGGAACGGGCGGGTGGATATGGCCAGGGCGTGGCATGTTCCGGGTGCAGACCCGGGACATCGCGGATCGGTACAAGGACGACCACGCGGCGGCCCCGGCCAACCGCAAGGACATCTTCGAGGGCAGCGTCAACCAGCACTGGGTCTCCGGCATCAAGCTGTCCGCCGCGTCGTACGACCCGGGGTTCTCGGCCCGGCAGGGGGACAACATCGTCCGGCTGGCCTCGAATGCCGACATGTCGAAGTTCACGCTGGGCGGCTACGTCTGGGTGGGCGCGGCCAACAGCGTCAAGTTCTACGAGCAGCAGGGCGTCACTGACCGGAGCATGATGGAGAACCTCCACATGCGCCAGCAGCTGTTCCGGGTCACCCGCATCGACCCCGCGGCCAAAACGATCACGCTGGACCGCCCGCTGGAGTGGGACCTGCCCGTCGACTCCGCCTCGGACGGCTCCGATCCGCTGGGCGACACGCCGTATGCCAGCAAGGTCACCCCGCTGAAGACCGTCGAAGGCGTTGGGTTCGAGGACTTCGCCTTCACCCAGGACATGAACGGCCTGCCGAAGCTGGCTGGGGGCACGTACCAGCTGACCGCTGACCAGGCCGTGCACAACTACGGCAACATGGCGCCCGAGTACGCGATGCATGGCATCGTCTTCAAATGGGCCGCCAACAGCTGGGCGCGCGGGCTCAAAGCCACGATGACCGGCTCGCACCCGATCGTCACGGAGAACGCGCGCAACCTGCAGATCGAGCGCAACAGCTTCGACGGCGCCTGGAACAAGGGCAAGGGCGGCAACGGCTACCTGCGCGGCAGCCGGGTGTGGGACTCGCTGTGGGCCTACAACATCAGCCGCAACCTGCGCCACTTCACCTTCCAGTGGTCGGCCAGCGGCAACGTCGCCTTCCGCAACGACCTCGATTCGGACCTCAACCTGCACGGTGGCTGGGAACACTACAACCTGTTCGAGCAGAACACGGTGAGGGTCCCGTACGAGCACCGCTCGGCCAACTGCCAGACCAACTGCGGCGGGGAGGGCGGCGAGACAGACGCAGGGACCTGGTATCCGATCTGGTGGGCAGCCGGTCCCAAGGCGGTCAAGTGGTCCGGCTCCTCGGGACCGCAGAACGTCTTCTACAACAACACGCTGATCAAGCAGACCACGCCGGGCGGGCTGTTCGAGCCGTATGCGCCGTACTCGACCGGCAGCTCGGGCGCCCAGGCCGGAACCATCTTCCAGTTCGGCTCCAACAACGCCGACCCGCACCGGTTCCAGCCACTGAGCCAGGAGGGCCAGGCGATCCCAGACTGGACTGGCCGGGAAACCCTGGGCTACCAGGGGAAGGGAGTGGTGACCCAGGACGCGGGCAACCGATCGTCGCTGTTCCTGCGTGACACCGGCGGCGAGCTCGACCCCCGCCGGAGCAACAGCCGCAAGGTGATCACCTGGAATATGCGGGGCACGGGCACCGGCTCCGGATCGTACGAGGACAAGTACAGCCAGGTGAACGCGCTGGCGCAGCAGACAGGCGCTGACGTCATCCTCCTGCAAGAGGCCGGCGGCCCGCCCGCAACCGCCCAGCACCTGCGGGACATTCCGGAATACCCGCCAGTAATGGAGACGCCCGACGAGGACGATCCCCCCGTGGAGAGCGGCATCATCCTCACCGATGCCGCGGTGGCCAGGGTCAGGAGCCTGATTGAGCAGGAGGAGGACCACGACAACCTCGCGCTGCGTGTCTTCGTTCAGCCGGGTGGCTGCTCAGGGCTGAACTACAGGTTACTTTTGGACGACCGATTGCTCGACGGCGACGTCGTCGAGGAGTTCGGTGGCGTGCGCGTCGTCATCGATCGGTTGAGCGCCCCGTACTTGAACGGTGCAACGGTCGACTTCGTCGACACCTCCGAGGAGTGGGGCTTCACCATCGATAACCCGAACGCCCCCCGCTCCTGCCACGAAATCATTGACCTTACCCCCCCGGTCCAGGAGTACCGAATTGGCCAGATGGCAGCCCGGCCGGCTGGATACCTGTACTGGCTGCACACAGACGAGGTCAACCTGGCCATCGCGACCCGTACGCGGGTCCGGAATGTGTACACCACCGAGGCAGCGTTCGGTGTGGAGGTGGACGGCGTTGTCTACTTCACGGTGCACGGGCTCTCGGAAAGCGGCAACGAGGCTGCCCACCTGCTGGGCGACATCCGAACCAGGATGGCGAACGCGGGCCCCGGCGGGACGGCGCTGCCCTGGATCGCCCTGGGCAGCTGGAACCGCGCCCCGTATTCCCCGGCGGATGGCACACCGGACACGTCTTTGTCCACGGCGCTCAACCAGCGATTCCCTGCGCAGTTCACCGTTTTCGCCCCGCCGTTGCCGACGTATCCGACTCGTCCGATTCAGGACCCGAATTATGGCGGCACGCCGAGAACCCTCGACTACGCGGTCACTCTCACCGGCCCCTACGCGGCTCCCACCGTCACCGGAGTAGCCCGGATCAACGGGACGCAGTCGGACCACTATCCTGTCCTGTACCAGCTCGCCGATTTGCCGAATCCCCCGACACCTGCGGCGCAGGCGGTGCCGAACCCGCCGGTTGCGGCTGTGATGCGCAACGCCGCCACCACCAACGTGGCTGGCCCTTCCAGCAGCGACAGCCACGTGATCAGCGACGGGCCGATCAACCAGGCCAACCTGCCGACACAGACGTTCAGTCTGGCGCCCGAGCCTGAGTTCCCCGGCTACTACCGTCTGATCCACCGCGCGAGCGGCCGCTATCTGGGCCAGGAGAGCAGCGTCCGCAACGCACGGATGGTGCTGTGGCCGAACGAGGCGCATGATCAGCTCTGGCGGCCGGTCTATCAGGGCGACGGCACCTGGACCCTGCAAAACCTGGTCACCGAGCAGTTGCTCACGGCCGTCAACAGCGGCGACCCGCTGGCGGGTCGCGACTTCGACGGCTCGGCCGCCCAGCGCTGGTTCCTTCAGGCCCCCCACCTAGCTGCAAACGTCGAAGAGATCGCCCTGAGAGAGACGCCTCTGGTGGTCAATGTCACGGGAGGCTACACCGAGGAGGACACCCCGCTGGAACTGCGCCAGAACAATGCTGCGTCCAGCAAGCGGTTCACCGTGATCTACGCTGATCGAACCGGCGAGGATAACTGCTATTACCTGGCCTATGGCGGGAAGTACATCAACTCGACGGCGGTCCATCCACGAGAACCGCGCGACGGCGGCGGGATCACGCTGAACGCATTCCGCCCCAACGACGACGGCTACCTGTGGTGTACAACGCTCGACGACACGGTCGGGTGGTTCATCAGCAACCACACGGCCCCGGACGAGCGCCTGTACCTCACCGCTGACGGGGCAGGCACCCAGTTGACCATCAGTTCGCGCGGACCCGGTCTCCCTGTGGACGTCTGGGAATGGGTGCCGGTCACCCAGTGAGCCCCTTCCGTGCGCCCAGCAGAACAGGAGGTGACACCGTGACGTAGCGATGTTGTCGCTGTTCGGAAGCTCGTCGTTGCCTGCCGGTGGAAGTCCGGTCCGGGTAGCTGCCAGGAGGCCCGGTAGCAGGCTGGCGGCGTCGGAGGGAAACGTCCGGTGCAGCCATTCCCCCCGCTGCTTCAGCAAGATCGGCAGATTCGCGAGGGAACGCATCGCGCACTTCATCAGCCGCAAGCACCGGCGCAGCCGGGCCTTCGGCTGGTGGGTGCTGACCGTTGCGTCCCCGAACGAACTTTGCTTGATCAGCCCGTACGGGACCGTCGTGGCACCTAGGGCCTGTGTGATGTCGTGATCAGTCTTGCTGATCCGGATCCCTCTGGAAGGCGGATCCGGTAGGAAGGCGGTCGTGACACGCAGGCAACTCACTGACGAGCAGTGGAAGTTGATTGAGCCGTTTCTGCCGATAGGCGAGTACGGCCCGTACCCCGGGCGGTTGCGGGATCAGTTCGAGGGGGTGATCTGGCGGTTCAGGACAGGCGCGCAGTGGCGGGAGATGCCGGGCGAGTTCGGGCCCTGGCCGACCGTGTACGGACGTTTCCGGGTCTGGAGGAACGCCGGCGTCTTCACCGCCCTGCTGGAGGGCCTGATCGCTGAAGCCGCGCGCCAGGGCAAGGCGGACTTGTCCCTGGTCAGTGTGGACTCCACGACCGTCCGCGCTCACCATGACGCCGCCGGGATGATCGTCGGCAAGGACGTCATGGAGGCTCTCGAGGAAGCCGCCGCCGAGCAGGAACAGGCCCGTCAAAAAGGGGCAACGAGGCGGAACAGAACGGGCGGGACGGCGGAAATGAGCCCGAGCGCGAAGAACGCCGACGCGTCCGCCGCCGACGCAGGCTCCGCCTGAAGGAAGCCCTGCTCGGAAGGTCCCGCGGCGGGTTGACCAGCAAGATTCATCTCGCTGCCGACCGAAAGCGCCGACCGCTGTCGTTCGTTCTGACCGCCGGGCAGGCCGCGGATAGTCCGCAGTTCGTCCCCGTGCTGAGGAAGATCCGCGTCCGTGTGCCGGTCGGCCGGCCCCGCACCCGGCCGGGCGCAGTCGCCGCGGACAAAGCGTACTCGTCTCGTGCCAACCGCGCCTACCTGCGGAAACGCCGCATCAAGGCGGTCATCCCGGAGAAGAAGGACCAGGCCGCCAACCGCAGGAAGAAAGGCAGCCGGGGCGGCCGGCCGGTCAGCCACGACGCCGGCCTTTACAAGGAACGCAACACCGTCGAGCGACTGATCAACCGGCTGAAGGACTGGCGCGGCATCGCCACACGCTTCGACAAGACGCCCGAGAGCTACCTCGCCGGCCTCGAACTCCGCGCCTCGATGATCTGGCTCGGAGATCTCCTGCAAGCAGCCGATTGATCACGACATCACACAGGCCCTAGGGCAGGAAAACCCTTGCGGGAAAGACCGAATGCCGCCGGTGAACGGCGTCGGTGAGCCGTGTGCGGGGAGAACCGCACGCACGGTTCGATGCGGCGGGGGCTGGAAACGGAGCGGACGTACTCCGCCACCGCGCCAGCCCCCCGACCCTACAAGCTGCTTCTGCAGTACGGTGGTTGGGCTGACAACGTGGTGAAGCCCCTGGTAGATGGGTTTTCGACCAAGGGAACCGTCTCCAGCAGAGGCTTCAACACGCTTGTTTACCCGTCGGGCGTCGACGTGTCCAGCTCTGCCCTCCGTTTCCTCACGCAGCAGTTGCGGCGGCACCGCCGTGCGATCGGTTCCGTTGGCCGCGCTTGAGCGCCGGCCGTCAGGCCCTGCTGACACTCGCCCATCTGCGGGTGGGGCACACGTATGCCCAGCTCGCGGCCGGGTTCGGCGTCGGAACCACGACGGCCTATGTCACCGAGGCTCTCGAGCTCCTGGCCGCCCTCGCCCTCAGCCTGACCGACGTGGTGCGGACCGCGTCGGTGAAGGCATACCTGATCCTGGACGGCACGGTGCGCCACGAGGCGCTTGAAGACCGGGCGGGGGTGAAAGGACCCCGCCACCGGGCTGTCGCAGCAGTCCGGTTGAAGCTGAGGGCAGGCTGATCCGGGGGACGCCGGTGAGGGTGGGAAGCGGCCCTGACAGCGCCGGGGCGTGCTGGCACTGCCGGACGGTGCGGGCCCGGCAAGCGAGACG
>NZ_JBIAXG010000041.1:0-74153 GCF_042896465.1 Streptomyces sp. NPDC001292 | reverse complement strand
GGCAGGTCGGGACCCCGGGCCCGCCGCCCGACCGCAATCAATCACACCGATCACGACCGACCGGCCAATTGCCCGTTACTGACCCACGCTCCTAGCGCCCACGGACGCTCCCCCGGCAGGGCCGGTCCGCGGGCACGGGTTGTCGGTGTGGGCCGCTAGAGTGACGCGGCGTGGCACCACGACCGTTGCATGAACTTGTAGAGGCCGGCTGGGCGAAGGCCCTGGAACCGGTGGCCGGGCGTATCGCGGGCATGGGCGACTTCCTTCGCGCCGAGGTCGCGGCCGGCCGGACGTATCTCCCGGCGGGAGCGAACGTCCTGCGGGCGTTCCAGCAACCCTTCGACGACGTAAGGGTCCTGATCGTGGGTCAGGATCCCTATCCGACGCCGGGGATGGCGATCGGCCTGAGCTTCGCGGTCTCGCCGGAGGTGCGGTCGCTGCCGGGCAGCCTGGAGAACATCTACCGGGAGCTGAACTCGGATCTCGGCCTGCCCAGGCCCTCCAACGGTGATCTGACCCCGTGGACCCGGCAGGGCGTGCTGCTGCTCAACAGGGCGCTCACCACGGCCCCGCGCAAGCCGGGCGCCCACCGGGGCAAGGGCTGGGAGGAGGTCACCGAGCAGGCCATCCGCGCCCTCGTCGCGCGGGAGCGGCCGCTGGTGTCGATCCTGTGGGGGCGGGACGCGCGCAACCTGCGCCCGCTGCTCGGCGAGTATCCGGCGATCGAGTCGGCGCACCCTTCGCCGATGTCCGCGGACCGCGGCTTCTTCGGCTCGCGCCCGTTCAGCCGGGCCAACGACCTCCTCCAGCGGCAGGGAGCCGAGCCGGTGGACTGGAGACTGCCCTAGGTGCGCCGTCCCGGCAGGTTGGTGAGTCGGCCGGCTGGGGTTCGGCCGCGGATGCCGGTGTGGGGTCGGTGGTAGTTGTACCGGGCACCAGACCCCGCTCCCTGATCCGGCCCGATCCGAACGAAAGACCCTGCGCCGGGCGGTCGGCGAGCAGCCCTGCCGAAGTCAACGGCTCTGCCGGAAAGGCCAGTTCCAGGCCGCAGGCCGGGGCGGCTGACAATGGTGGCCGTCGGCAAGGGAGTTGATCATGCCGGCGGCCCCCGTGTGCGATGCTCTCCCCATGACTGATCGAAGCGACTGGGACGGCAGACTGCAGACCGATCGACCCCACTCCGCGCGCGTGTGGAACTACCTGCTCGGCGGCAAGGACCACTACCCGGTGGACAGCGAGACCGGCGACGTGATCCTGCGGATGTTCCCCGAGATCGCGGCCATCGCACGTCAGCAACGGAGCTTCCTGGTGCGGGCGGTGCGGTTCCTGGCGGGCGAGGCCGGAATCCGCCAGTTCCTCGACATCGGCACCGGGCTGCCCACCGCGAACAACACCCACGAGGTCGCCCAGAGCATCGCGCCCGACAGCAAGATCGTCTATGTGGACAACGACCCCATCGTCCTCGTCCACGCCGACGCGTTGCTGCGCAGCACGCCCGAAGGCGAGTGCGCCTACCTCGACGCCGATGTGCGCGATCCGCAGAAGATCCTCACTCAGGCGGCCCAGACGCTGGACTTCGACCAGCCCATCGGCCTGATCCTGCTCGGCATCATCGGGCAGGTCCCGGACGAGGAGGGGCCCGAGCGGATCGTGGCCGAGCTGATCGACGCTCTGCCACGCGGCAGCTATGTGGCCTTCAGCGACGGCACCGACACCAGTGACAAGCTGAAGTCGGCCATCACGGCCTACAACGCGCAGTCCGCCAACTCGTACCACCTGCGCTCGCCCGAGCACATCGGCCGTTTTCTCCAGGGGCTGAGTCTGGTCGAGCCGGGCCTGGTCCGGTCCGCCGACTGGCGCCCGGACCCCGGCGCGGCGGACATCACTCGCGACCAGGGCCACGCCGTCGGGGCGGTGGGCCTGAAGGAATAGGCGCCCTTCTCAGCCGATGACCGCCGCCCGCACGCAGAGCACGTCGGGCAGATGCGAGGCCAGTTGCCGCCAGCTGTCGCCGTCGTCCGCCGACGCGTACACCTCGCCGTTGCGATTGCCGAAGTAGACGCCGGCCGGGTCCGCGTCGTCGGTGCACAGAGCGTCGCGCAGCACCGTGCCGTAATGGTCCTCCCGCGGCAGACCCGCCGCGAGCGGCTCCCAGCTCCGGCCCGCGTCCGCGGTGCGGAACACACGGCAGCGGCGGTCGGCGGGCACCCGGTCCGCGTCCGCGTTGATGGGGAAGACGTACGCGGTGCCGCCGCGGTGCGGGTGGGCGGCCGCGGCGAAGCCGAACGTCGACGGCAGGCCCTCGCCGATGTCCGTCCAGTGCGCGCCGCCGTCGTCGCTGCGGTACACGCCCCAGTGGTTCTGCAGGTACAGCCGGTCGAGGTTCTCCGCGTCCTGCGCGACCTTGTGCACGCACTGGCCGAACTCCGGGTTCGGGTCCGGCAGGAACACGGCGGACACCCCGGAGTTGGACGGCGTCCAGCTCACTCCGCCGTCGGCCGTGCGGAACACCCCGGCGGTGGACACGGCGACCGTGACCGCCTGCGGGTCGCGGCGGTCCGTCACCACGGTGTGCAGGCCCTCACCGCCGCCGCCCGGCACCCACTTCGACCGTGTGGGGTGCTCCCACAGCGGGCGGACCAGCTCGAAGCTCTCGCCGCGGTCCTCGGAGCGGTACAGCGCGGCCGGTTCCGTGCCCGCGTAGACCACGTCGGGTTCGGCGGCGGCCGGGTGCAACTGCCACACCCGCTCCAGCGAGGCGCCGGTGTCCTTGGGGAACCTCACGGCGGGCCGGGCCGGTTCGGTCCAGGTGCGGCCCAGGTCGTCGGAGCGGAACACCGACGGGCCCCAGTGCGCGCTGTCCCCGCCGGCCAGCAGCCGTGGGACGGAGCCGCGGACGTCGATCGCGACCGAGTACACGGCCTGCGCGTTGAAGTGGGGACTGTCGTCGAACTCCCAGACGCCGTTCCGCCGCCGCCCGATGAACAGGCCCTTGCGCGTGCCCACGGCGAGCAGTACCTCGGTCATGCCGATCACCTCCGCGAGGTCTTCGTCCGGACCTCTTTGTCCCGGACACCGGCCAGTTTGCACCCCACCACTGACACTCATCTCCGGATCCGCGTCGTCGCAGGTCACAGCGGCATGGCTGGGAAAGGGCGCCCGGTCGTGCCGGCCGGAGTCAGGGGACGACCGGGGCGCGGCACCCATGGGAGGGCCGGGGCGGGGAACCCGGCGTGAGCATCGGGGAGCCCTCCGCCGTACGGGAGGGCGGTCCGGCGGGTCCGTGCGCTCGTGAGGAGGATGCCGTCGATGGCGTTCCGTGGTCCGAAGGCGTGGTTGTGGCGGTGGCGCCGCAATCCGCTCAAACGCCGCTCCGACACGGTGGAGACCTGGGTCGTGCTCGGCACCTGGGTGCTCGGAGTTCTCGCCGGGGTGCTCGCCGGATGGACGGCGGCCCAGGGCGCGGAACACGCCACGGCCCTGGAACCCTCCGCACGGACGCCCACGGTCGCACGGGTGACCGGGCAGGCGCCCGGCTCGTCCGCCGGGACCGGCGAGGTTCCCAGCACGACCCTCCGGGTGTGGGGAAAGGTGCGCTGGACCATCCCGGACGGCACCACGCGCACCGGCTGGGCCCGGGTATGGCCCGGCAGCGCCGTCGGCACCCCGGTCACCGTGTGGACCGACTCCCGCGGACGGCTGGTGACCGGACCGGCCACGCCCGCCCGGGCCCGCGCGCGGGCCGTGAAGTCCGGCGGCCCGGTGGGAATGGGCGCCGCCGCCGTCCCCTTCGTCACCAGCCATTTCCTGCGCGCCCGGCTGGAACGCCGCCGCTTGGACCAGTGGGGCACCGAATGGGCCCGCTTCGGCCCCCTGTGGAGCCGCGAGACCTGGTGACCGCCCCGGCCCGGAGGACGGCGCCGGACGGGACGGGGTACCGGTACCGGGGTGTGATGGGGCCGAGTGCTGGTGCCTGGTGATGCCCGGCACGGCCCCTAACCCGGAAGTGACCGTTCCAGGATCGCGTCGAGGTCCGCGCTGTCCGGCAGCGTGCCGAAGGAGTGGCCCCAGTCGCCGCCCAGCCGGGTCGCGCAGAAGGCGTCGGCGACGGCGGGCGGGGCGTGCCGGACGAGCAGGGAGGCCTGCAAGGTCAGGGCCATGAGCTCGACCAGGCGGCGGGCGCCGACCGGGGACGCCTCGCCCAGACCGGCCTTGAGCCGGGTCACGGCCGCGTCCAGGCGGGCGTCGGCGCCCCGCGCCAGGGCGAGTTCGGCGAACAGCGCCTCCGCCGCGCCGGGCTCCCGGCCGAGCGCCCGCAGGACGTCCAGCGCGTTGACGTTCCCCGAGCCCTCCCAGATCGACAGCAGCGGCGCCTCCCGGTAGTGCCGGGGCATCCCGGACTCCTCGACGTACCCGTTGCCGCCCAGGCACTCCAGGGCCTCCGCCGTGAAGGCGGGCCCCCGCTTGGTGACCCAGAACTTGCCGACCGCGGTCGCGATCCTCCGGAACGCGGCCTCGCCGCCCCCGCCGGCCGCGCGCACCGCCCGGTCGGCCGCACCGGCCAGCCGCAGCGTGAGCGTCGTCGCGGCCTCGGACTCCAGCGCCAGGTCGGCCAGCACGTTCCGCATGAGCGGCTGGTCGATGAGCAGCGCTCCGAAGGCGCCGCGGTGCCGTACGTGGTGGCCCGCCTCGACGAGTGTCTTGCGCATGAGCGCCGCCGACATCATCACGCAGTCCAGGCGCGTGCAGTTGACCATCTCGATGATGGTCTTGACGCCCCGCCCCTCGGGTCCGACCAGCCAGGCCACCGTCTCGTCGAACTCCGGCTCGGAGGAGGCGTTGGACCGGTTGCCCAGCTTGTCCTTGAGCCTCTGGATGCGGAAGGTGTTGCGGCTGCCGTCGGGCAGGACGCGCGGCACCAGGAAGCAGGACAGTCCGCCCGGAGCCTGGGCGAGCACCAGGAAGACGTCGCACATGGGCGCCGAGGTGAACCACTTGTGCCCGCGCAGGGTGTACACCCCGGGCTCCGCGGTCGGCGTGGCCGTGGTGGTGTTCGTCCGTACGTCCGAACCACCCTGCTTCTCGGTCATCCCCATGCCCGCCAGCAGGCCCTGCTTCTCGGCCGCCAGCCGCAGTCCGGGCTCGTACACCCGGCTGGTCAGCAGCGGTTCGTAGACGGCGGCCAGTTCCGGCTGGGCGCGCAGGGCGGGTACGGCGGCGTACGTCATCGACGTCGGACAGCCGTGCCCCGCGTCCGTGTGCCCCCACACCAGGCCACCGGCGCTGCGGGCCACATGCGCGCCGGGCCGCTCGTCCGCCCAGGGCGCGCCGGCCAGACCCTCGGCGACCGCCGTCCGCATCAGGTGGTGCCAGGCGGGGTGGAAGTCGACCTCGTCGATCCGGTTGCCGTAGCGGTCGTGGGTGCGCAGTTCGGGCTCGTGCCGGTTGGCCTGCTCGGCCCACTCCTGCGCCTCAACGCTCCCGGCCAGCGCCCCGAGCCGTCGCAGGTCCTCCTCGGCCCAGCCGGCGCCCTCCCGGCGCAGGCCCTCCAGCAGCGCCGCGTCGTCGGACGCGTCGTAGGGCGCCAGGGGAGGGGCCTGGTTGGTGACAGCCTGCGTGGCGTCCTCCCCGTGCGGTCGGGGCCGCGGTTCGAGCGGCGCCTCCCCGTCCTGCCGCACCTGCTGCTCCTGCCGTTCCCGCAGTGCCTGTCGTTCCTGCTGCTCGTGCGCGAGTGTCGAGGCCATGCCGTCCATGTTGCACTCTGCCTGCGGTCGCAGCAATAGTGCAACATGCCTGGATGTCCGTACAGTACGTGACCATGAACGCCTCCCAGGGGCCCGCAGGGGCCGGGCTGCGCCCGCTGTCCGCGCGGTCGGTCGTCCTGAGCCTGCTGCTGGGCACGCATCCGCCCGAACTGCCGGTGAAGGACCTCGTACGGGCGGTCGAACCCTTCGGGATCGGCGGATCCACCCTGCGTGCGGCCCTGAGCCGGATGGTGGCCGCCGGAGACCTGCGACGCTCCGACACCGTCCACGGCCTCAGCGACCGGCTGCTGGAGCGCCAGCGGCGCCAGGACGCGGCCGTGCAGCCCGAGACACGCCCCTGGGACGGGGAGTGGGAGATGGCCGTCGTGACGGCGACCGGCCGCGAGCCCGCCGAACGCGCCGAGCTGCGCGCCCGGTTGACGGCTCTCCGGCTCGCCGAACTCCGGGAGGGCGTCTGGCTGCGCCCCGCCAACCTGCGCCGCCCCTGGCCGGGCGAACTGTCCCCGGTGGTCCGGCGTTTCACCGCCCGGCCCGAGGAACCCGCCGCCGACCTGGCCGCGCGCCTGTGGCCGGTCGACGACTGGGCGGCGACCGCCCGCGTGCTGCTCGCCCTGGTCGCGGGCACGGACCGGCCGGCCGACCGCTTCACCGCCCTCGCGGCCGTCGTACGGCACCTGCTGGCCGACCCCGTTCTGCCCGCGCCCCTGCTGCCCGCGGGCTGGCCGGGCCCGGCACTGCGCACCGCGTACAGCGACCGCCGGAGGGAGTTGACCGAGCAGATGCTCACACGCGCGAGGCGGTGAGCGGACGGCGGCGGTCGCGCGCGGCGCCCTGGGGAACGCCGCGCGCGACCGCGCTCACCGCGTCGGGATCACTTCTAGGTGATGTCCGACACCAGGCCGCCGGGGGCAACCGCGTCCTGAACGACGGCCTCGGCCCCAACGTCCTCGCCCGCCTCGACCGCGACATCCTCTCGCGCAGCGGCGTCGCCTGGCTGATCGTCTTCGAAGGCGTCAACGACATCGGCACCGCCGACGCCTCCCCGGCCGCCCAGCGCCAGGTCATCGAGGACCCGATAGCCGCCCACCAGCAGATCGTGGTGCGCGCCCATGCCCAGGGCATCCGCGCCACGGCGCCACCCTGCTGCCGTTCGGCGGCAACGACTCCTGCGACGACCCGGCGGGCCTGCGGGAGAAGTCCCGGCAGGCGGTCGGCGCCTGGATCCGGGCGAGCGGACACTTCGACGCGCTGGTCGACTTCGACCGCGCGGTCCGCGACCCCGCGGTCCCGAGCCGACTGCGGCCCGACCTCCACGCCGGGGACTGGCTGCACCCCAACCCGCAGGGTTACGGGTCCTCGCCGGTGCCGTCCCCGCAGGACTGTTCCGCACTGAGGGATCCGCCGTCGGGCTGCCGGGCGTCGGCCTTTTGGAGCGAGTGCCTGTCGGCCTTCCGGCCGGGTGCTCGGTGCGCCGGGTGCGCCTGTACGGGCGGGGTCCTTGCCGGTGCCGTTGCCGTTGGGCATGTCCCGCCGCGTCCGACGTGGCAGCGGGACAGCTCCGCCGTTGGTCTGATGGGCGTCGGCCTTTTGGGCGGGGCGGCTGTGGGCCTTTCGGCTGGGGTGTTCGGCGCGGCGGGTGCACCTGTGGCCGCAGGTGCGCGGGAGTCGCGCCGGTGCCGTTTCCCGGAGTGGTTCGCTTCCGGCGCGGGGGTGAGCCGCCACCTTCCTGCGCGGGTGAGCCGCCACCGACCGGCACCCCGCCGGTGCTGGGGGCAGGATGCCGGTCCGCGTTCCGGCCGCAACGCGGCCAGTGGCGAACGGCGGAGCCCGGTGGCGCGGACGCGGGCGGTGGCGTTCTCTGAGAGGGACGGGGTGACCAGCAGGGTTGTGGGCACCCGGTGGGCACGAGGAGTCGATCTCATCCCAGGCGAGGAGAGTCATGGCTGAGCAGAAGTCGTCGTCCGCCCTTGCGGCGCCGCTGCACGGGGCGGCCTCGGTGCTGCGGAGGGTGCCGGGCGCCGAGACGGTGGGCCGGGCCGCGCAGGGGGCGCTGGACAAGGTCGGCGCCGTCTCGCCGCGCGGGCGGCGGCTCGCGGTGTACACGGGAGCCGGAGTGCTCGGTGTGGCCGGGGTGGTGGAGTGGCCGGTGGCGCTCACCGGCGCGGCCGTGGCCTGGCTCACCCAGCCCCGACCCGAACGGACCGCCGGCGACGAGGAACAGACACGGACACTGGCACCGGAACCGCCACCGGCCGTCGCCATCGCGGCCCGCGAGCCCGCGAAGAAGCGCGGCACGGCTGCCAGGGAGACGGTGCAGGAGGCCGGCACCGGTCCCGGGGAGCAGGCGTCCGCGCCGGACACGGACACCGGGCCCGACGGACCGGCGAAAAGCGGGGCGTCCGCGGCCGGCCGGGGCAAGTCCTCGCAGGGGCAGGTGGCGGCCACCGGACCCCTCGGCCCGACGTCGCGGCCCGACCGCACCTCCCGCTGAGGAGGTGTCATGATGCTCGGACTGCTGACTGCGCCGTCGTCCGCTGCCCGCCTGGTGACCCGGGCTGCCGCGCCGGCGGTCGGGGCCGCCGCGGGCGCGGTGGCCGGAACGGCACGGGCCGGCGTACGCGGCGCGGACGCCGCCGCGCGGGTCGCGCGCGTCGCCTCCAACGCACTGCCCGGCACGGACCGCCACTGGCGATCCGGCACCCGGGCACACCTGTCGCTGCGTTCGCCGGACCCCGAGAAGGTGCTGCGTGCGGGCGGGAAGGCGCATCTGGCCCGGCACATCGCCGCCACACTCGCCGAGCGGCCCGACGTGCTCTTCGCGTGCTGGGACGAGGGTCTCGGGCGGCTGGTCGTCACCGTGAAGGAGGAGGAGTTCACCGACGAGGTCGTGGACCACGCGGCCGACCTCGCGGCCCGGCAAGGGCTCGTCCTGGACGGCGACGACCCGGAGGAGATCACACATCCGGGGGACCCGGACGGGGTGCGCACGGCTGCGGCCGCGCTCGCCGCCGACGTGGTGGGCATCGGAGTCGCACTGACCTCCTACGCGCTGCGCCTGCCGCCCTCGCCGCGCATGGTGACCGCCGTGGTGACGCTGCTGCGGGAGAACCCGCGCTTCCGTGCCGGGCTGAGCGCCCGGCTGGGCAGGTCCCGTATGGACCTCCTGCTCGCCTGCGCGAACGCGGCCGCCCACGGCACCGGCCAGACCCCCACCTCGCTGGTCCTGGACGGCGCGCTGCGCGCCTCACAACTGGCCGACACGATGGCCCGCACGGCCGCCTTCGACGCGCTGCACGACCAGTTGTGCGCGCCCGACCGCGTCAGCGTCGCCGCGGACGACACCCCGCGCCCGCCGCTGCGCATCACACCGGCCCAGGAGTACGCCAACCACGCCTCCGCCGGCAGTCTGGTGGGCGCGGCGCTGACGATGCTGGTCAAGCACAACGGGGCCGAGGCGGCCGAGGCGGTGCTCGCCGGTTCGCCCAAGGCCGCGCGCTACGGACCCGCCGTCTTCCACGCCGTGCTCGGCAGCCTGCTCGCCCGGACCGGCGTGCTGGTCCGCACCCCGGAGCGGCTGCGGCAACTGGAGATGGCCGGCACCGTCGTCCTGCACTCGAGCGCGCTGCGCACCGAGGAGGGGGAGGCGGACCCGTGGACCGAACCGGTCCTGGACGCGGCACGCCGGGCCGGACTGCGGGTGGTCCTGGTGGACGATCCGGCCCTGGAGGACCTCACCGGCCTCGCCGACCAGGTCGTGGACGCCCGGCGGCCCCTGGACGACGTGGTGTACGGGCTGCGCGGCGAGGAGGGCACGGTGCTCACCGTCGCCCGGATGCGCTCCGCCGACGACCACGACGTGCTGGCCGGACTGCGCGGCAGCGACCTCGCCCTCGCCCTCGTGGACGGCGACGCCGCCGTCGTCTGGGGCGCGGACATCCTCGCCCTGCACGGCCTGTCCGACGTGTGGCGGGTATTGACGGCCGTCCCGGCGGCCCGGAGGACCGGCCACCGGGCGCAGACCCTGGCCCGGTCCGGCGCCGCGCTGTCCGGGCTGCTCGTGGCCATCGGCGAGTCCAAGGGCGGCCGCGGCCGCCGTGCCATCCTGCCCGGGCTGCGGCACGCGCCGGTCGACGCCGCCGCGGCCGCCGCCCTGCTGTCCGGGACGCGCGCCGCCTTCGCCGTGGCGGCGGCGCACGCCCCGCACCCGCGACCGCGCGTCCACTGGCACGAACTCGACGCGAAGGAGGCCCAGGAGCGGCTGGGCCACGAAGCGGCCGGCCGGCGCACCCCGTACGAGTGGGCCGCCGCCCAGGTCCGCAAGGCGGTCGCCGACGTCGTAGGGCACCCCGTCCTCGCCCCGGTCCGCTGGACGTACCAGCTGGGGCAGGCCGTGCGCGGCGAACTGCGTGACCCCCTCACCCCGGTCCTGGCCGTCGGCTCGGCGGCTTCGGCGATCCTCGGCTCCGTGGTGGACGCTCTCCTCGTGGTCGGCGCCCTCGACCTGAACGCCCTGGTCGGCGGATTCCAGCGGCTGCGCGCCGAACGTGCCCTGTCCGGCCTGATCGCCGAGCAGAAGCGGAAGGCGCGTATCGCGCCCCCGGACTCGCAGGCCCCGGCCGGCGCCACCGTCACGGTCGACGCCGGGAAGCTCAAGCCGGGCGACGTGATCGAGCTGAAGGGCGACGAGGTGGTGCCCGCCGACGCCCGGCTGCTGTGGGAGGACGGCCTGGAGGTCGACGAGTCCGCGCTGACCGGGGAGTCGCTTCCGGTGGAGAAGCAGACCGACCCGACCCCGCACGCCGCGGTCGCGGAGCGCAGCTGCATGGTCTTCGAGGGTACGACCGTGGTGGCCGGGGAGGCCCGGGCCGTCGTGGTCGACACCGGCGACCGCACCGAGGCCGCTCGCGCCGTGCACCTCGCCGCCCGTACGCCCCCGTCCGCGGGCGTGCAGGGCAGGCTTCAGGAGCTCACCCGCAAGGCACTGCCGCTGACGCTGGCGGGCGGCGCCGCGGTGACCGGTATCGCGCTGCTGCGCGGCACCTCCGTCCGCGAGGCGGTCAGCGGCGGCGTGGCCGTCGCCGTGGCCGCCGTCCCGGAGGGCCTGCCCCTGGTCGCCACCGTGGCGCAGCTGGCTGCGGCCCGGCGCCTCAGCCGCGACGGTGTCCTGGTCCGCACCCCGCGCACGCTGGAGGCGCTGGGCCGGATGGACACCATCTGTTTCGACAAGACCGGCACTCTCACCGAGAACCGGCTGCGTGTGGTGCGGGCGTCCGACGCCGACGGTGAGGTCCACGTGGTGGGCGACGAGGCCTCCGCACGGACACTGAGGTCCGCGGCGCGGGCCTGTCCGCGTCTCAACGGCGACTCGGACCGGCCGGTGCACGCCACCGACGAGGCCGTCCTCGACGCGGCCGGTCCCGACCCGGACTGGGTGGAGCTGGAAGACCTCGGCTTCGAGGCCGCCCGCGGATACGCGGCCGCAGTCGGCCGGGTCGCGGACGGCCCCCGCCTGCTCGTGGTCAAGGGCGCCCCCGAGACGGTGCTGCCCGCCTGCCCCGGCCTCCCGGCCCACGCCATCGCCACCTCCCACGCCCTGGCCGGCGACGGACTGCGGGTGCTGGCGGTGGCGCAGCGGCGGCTCGACGAGCACGAGAGCGAGGAGGACGCACTCGAACGGACGCTTGAAGAACTGGAGTTCATCGGGCTGCTGGCACTGTCGGACGTGCCGCGCGATACGTCCATGGCGCTCGTGAGGGGACTGTACGAAGAGGGCGTACGGCCGGTCATGCTCACCGGCGACCACCCGCAGACCGCCCGGGCCATCGCCACCGAACTGGGCTGGCCGAAGGACACCCCGGTGGTCACCGGGGACGAACTCGCCGCCGCGGACAGGACGGCCCGCGCCCGGATGCTGCGCGACGCCGGAGTCGTCGCCCGGGTCGCACCGGAGCAGAAGCTCCAGGTCGTCGAGGCGCTGCGGGACGCCGGCCGAGTGGTCGGCATGGTCGGCGACGGCGCCAACGACGCCGCGGCGATCCGCGCCGCCGACATCGGCGTGGGCATCAGCGCCCGCGGTTCCGCGGCCGCGCGCAACGCGGCCGACATCGTCCTGACCGACGACGATCTGACGGTCCTGATCGATGCGATCGGCGAGGGCCGCGCCCTGTGGCACAGCGTCGCCGACGCCATCGCCATCCTGATCGGCGGCAACGCGGGCGAGATCGGCTTCGGTCTGTTCGGCACGCTGCTGTCGGGCACCGCGCCGTTGTCCACCCGGCAGATGCTCATGGTGAACCTGTTCACGGACCTGTTCCCGGCGATGGCCGTGGCGGTGACCCCGAAGGAGGACACCGAGCAGGCGCGGTCTGCGACGCCGGAGGACGCGGCGGGCTCCGTCCTGGGCGAAGGGCTGATCCGGCAGATCCGCCACCGCGCCCTGACCACCTGTCTGGGCGCGGCCACGGCCTGGATGATCGGCCGCTGGACACCCGGCACCGCCCGCCGCTCCAGCACGATGGCCCTGTGCGGTGTGGTCGGCACCCAGCTCGCCCAGACCCTGCTCGACCGCCGGGACAGCACGCTGGTCCGGGTGACGTCCCTGGGCTCCGCCCTCGCCCTCGCCGCCCTGATCCAGACCCCGGGCGTCAGCCGGATCCTGGGCTGCACCCCGCTCGGCCCGGTGGCCTGGTCCGGCGTCGCCGCGGCGATCGCCCTGGCCCTGGCCGGTCAGCGGGTCCTGCCCCGCCTGGAGGAGACCGTCGTACGGCTGCTGCCGGAGAGCGGTCCGGCGGTCGTCCGAGAACTGACGGCCGGGGGATGACGGCCGGCGGCCCCCGGTCCCGCCAGAGCCTGGCGGGACCGGGGGCCGGGCCTGCTCACGGATGCCCGCGGGCATGTTCCGAGGCGACCCCGCCGTCTTCTCGGCCCTGTTCTCGTATAGCTACGGCGAGGGGACAAGTAGCTCAGCGTGACTTGAGGACCTCTGCTTGGGTGCGGGGCTCGGGGACCGCTCCGTGCTCGGGCGCGTCCGGGGCACAAAAGGGCCGTAGCCCCTGGCCTGGGCCGCTGGCAGTGATGTTGAAGAGGTACCGGCCCAGAAAGGTTGATGTGCCGGTCCTTGAGCGGGGAGAGGCGGGCCGCGTCCAGGTAGCGGGGGTTCGCTTCCAGCAGCGCGCGCAGCGGCGCATCCGCCCCGCCATGCCTCCACCGTGCGCTTGGGCCCGGTCACGCGGGAAGCCGCCGCAGTTTCGCCCTGCGGGTTGCGCGGGCCGGGCACCGTCACCGCCCGGGCGGTCAGGTCCAGGTCGAGGCGGCTGTTCATGTCCAACTCGAACCGGCCGTAGGGATTCACGTGCGTCAGAACAGCGGGGACAGCGCACGCCGGTCGGCGTCGGTAAGGGTGTCGGCCCACTTCGGATCGGCGAGGACCTGCTGCATCAGTAGCGTGTTGACGTGGACCAGGGCGGACTGGATCAGGTGCAGCGCGAGCATGGACACCTCCTGGGACTCCTTGTCCTGCCCGGCAAGGTCGCCGTCCTTGCCGTAGAAGAGGTCCTTGTTCGCGCTGTTCCAGTTCTCCACGACATACGAGAACAGGGCCTTCTCAGGTGCGTTCTCCTGCCGCCGGACAGGAGAACGCGCGTTTCGGGCGGGAGTCCCGGACCGGCTCGTAGGACCTAGGACACCGTGGTGCGGGCAGCCGCCCGCAGGGACTCCCAGTCCGGCAGCTTGACCACGCTGCGCCCGAGGGAGGCGCCGAGTTCCGCCTCGGCCCGCTCGATGGCCTGCCAGCCCGCCCACCGCACGGGCTCGACACCCTCGGCACGCAGCACCGGGTAGCTGTCGTCCGGCACCTGCCTGCCGACGAGCCCGGGCGCGTCCTGGAGCAGCGAGGCCACCGTCTCCTTCGCGCACGGCCGGTTGGTGCCGATGACACCCGTGGGACCCCGCTTGATCCAGCCGGCCACGTACTCGCCCGGCGCGACGGCACCGTCGCGGAGCACGCGCCCGTTCCGGTGCGGCACCGTGCCGGTGTCCGCGTCGAACGGCAGCCCGTCCAGTGGAACTCCGTGGTAGCCCACCGACCGCAGCACCAGCTGGGCCGCGATGTCCTCGTACCGCCCCGTCCCGGTGATGCCGCCGTGTCCGTCCGGTGCCGTGCGCTCCAGCCGCACCGTACCCACGCGGCCGTCCACGGCGAGCAGTTCGACGGGGCGCAGGAAGAAGCGCAGCCGGATCCGGCGGCTGCCGCCCTTCGGCGGCGTGGCGGCCCAGCCGCGCAGGACCTCGACGTTGCGGCGCTGGGCGGTGGGCAGCGCCGCGGGGTCCGCGCAGGCCGGGTCCAGCGCCAGCTCCTCCGGGTCGACGACGACGTCGGTGTCCGGCAGGGCGCCCAGCTCGCGCAGCTCCTTGGTGGTGAAGCGGGCCTGCGACGGACCGCGCCGGCCCACCATGTGGATCTCGGTCACCCGGCTCGCGGCGAGCGCGGCGAGCGCCGCCTCGGGCATGTCGGTGGGGCTCAGCTCGGCCGCGCCGCGCGCCAGGATGCGCGTGACGTCCACGGCGACGTTGCCCACGCCGACGACGACGGCCGACCGCGCGCCCCGCACGAAACCGCTGTCCACGGAGTCGGGGTGCGCGCTGTACCAGGAGACGAACTCGGTCGCCGACCAGCTGCCCGGCAGGTCCTCGCCCGGGATGTGCAGACGGCGGTCGGTGGCGGCGCCCACGCAGTACACCACCGCGTGGTACAGCTCGCGCAGCCGAGCGGCGGGCAGTCCGCCGGGGCCGCCGACCTGGACGCCGCCCAGGAACCGGACCCGCTCGTGCTCCAGGACCGTCCGCAGGTTGTTCTGCAGGGACTTGATCTTCTCGTGGTCCGGCGCCACGCCGTAGCGCACGAGCCCGTACGGGCACGGCAGCCGGTCGAGGACGTCGACGCGCACCGAGGGGTCCTGCTGGACCAGGCCCTGAGCGGTGTAGCACCCGCTCGGCCCCGATCCGATGACGGCGACACGCAGCACGGCGGAACTCCTTACCCCGACGGATCGCTGGTGGATCGCAGGAGATCGCTGATGGCTCCAGCATGGCACCAAGCGGGCCGCCGGGGGAGGGAGGCGGCGCGGGACCGCGCGCGTGTCGCGGCCCGAACCGTATGCCGGCCGCCGACTACCGCTCGGGCGGGGGCGCCGGGATCCGGCCGGTCGCGAAGAAGCGGGACAGGTCGGTGTCGCACGACCCGCCGGTCGGCTGCGCCTCCGGCGGCGCTCCCATGTCCCAGTCGAGCCGGTAGCGCTCGAACAGCTCGGCCCGCAGCACCGGCACCGGCATCGGCGCTCCGGGCACCAGCGCGGCGTAGACGGCGCCCATCAGCAGGGCGCGCAGCATCGGGTAGTCGGCGTCGACATCCTGTGAACCGCGCCGGGCCACCGTGTCCCGCAGCAGCTCGGAGAGGCGCTGCTGCTCCGGGCACTGCACGAAGCCCTCCTCGTGCAGGATCCCCGCCATGTGCTGGCGCATCAGCACCGGCCGGTCCCGGGCAAGACCCAGGATCGCGTCGATGGCCCGCGCCAGCCGCTCCCGGCCGTCCTCGGAGTGCGGCGCACGCTCCAGCGCCTCCTGGAGCGTGCGGTGCATCAGCCGGTGCACGGCGGACTGCACCAGCTGGCGCTTGCCGGGGAAGTAGTACGAGACCAGGCCGCGCGCCGATCCGGCGCGGTCGGCGATGGCGCCGAGCGTCGTCGCGTCGTACCCGTGCTCGCCGACCAGCTCGACCGCCGCCTGGAGAAGCCGCTCCCGGGAACGCCGTCGCAACTCTTCATTGACCGAGGCGCTTCGCGGGGACATGCTGTGACTCCTGCGTTGACTGGCTGCCAGCCAACTATACTCAGCGCGAGCGGACCGACCCCGGCAGGGGTCCGTTCGCGCTGCCGTCCGTCTCGGGCGAAACGGGGGATCGTCCGAGGCGGGCGGGCTTGTTCGGCGCCAGGCGCCGTCGAGGGGCTGTCGCCGGGGTCGGGAGGGCGGCCGTGCGGTGGTGGCTCAGTCCATCCGGCCCAGCAGGTCGAGGACGGGCAGCAACGCGTCCGGCCGCCGTGTGACCGGCAGGAGGTCCACGAAGTGCACGCCGCAGCCGAGGGCGGCCGCGCCGCCGTCCGCGTGGCGGCTGTCGCCGACCATCAGCACGTCCGTCGGCTCGGCGCCGAGCGCCGCGCAGGCGAGGGCGAACAGACGCGGGTCCGGCTTCTGGACGCCGTGCTCGTACGACAGCGCGTAGGTGTCCACGTACGCGTCGAGGCCGTGGGCGCGGAACACGGGGCGCAGGTCCCAGCCGATGTTGCTCACCACGCCCACGCCGACCCCGCGCTCGTGCAGCGTGCGCAGCACCTCGGCCGCGTCCGGGTAGGGGGCCCAGGCCGGCGGTGTCATGTGCCGGTCGTACAGCGCGTCGTGCAACGCCGGGTCGGGCAGCGGCACTCGGCGGGACAGGGCGGTGTAGGTGGCCCGGTGCAGTGCGACGCTGTGGTCCCGGTTCTCCCACAGGCGGGCCGCCTCCTCGGGCATTCGCACCGGCGGTGACCCGCCCGGCAGCGCCCCGGCCTCCTCCAGTGCGCGTGCCGTTCGGACCAACTCCCGCTCCTCAAGGGTGAGTTCGGCCTCGTCGAGGACGGCTCTCAGCCAGGACTCGCAGGACTCGACGCGGAAGAGGGTCCCGGAGAAGTCGAAGAGCACGGCAGCCATGGTCCGATGATGGCCCAGCCCCGGACGCCCCGGCCACCGGGCGCGGACGGGTGCCGTTCCTAGCCCAGCGCCCTCAGGCCGGGTGTCACCGCCACCAGGACCGGTATCACCGGGACGAGGGACGCGACCGCCGTCAGGCGCAGTCTGCGGGCGGCCGGGAGGCGGTTCGGGGGAGTGAGGAGGCGGTGTACGCGCTGAGGTACGTGCGCCTGGGCGGCGGGGCAGGGGCCGAACACACCGCGGTGCTCGTTGAGTCCGACCAGGGCGAGGGCGGTCGTCAGGCGGCCGAAGCGGCGTGAGGCCGTGTCGTCGGCGGCGAGTTCGACCAGGCGGTGCATCTCGTCGCGGAACGCGGCGAACACCGGCACCTGCGGAAAGCCGCCGGCGAGCGCGGCGGAGCAGTGCAGCAGCCAGTCGTGCCGGGCCCGTGCGTGGCCCTGCTCGTGCGCGAGGACGGCGTCCAGTTGCCGCCCCTTCAGCCGGCGCAACGCGGCCGTGGTGATGACCAGCCGGGGCGACGGGCCGGGCAGCCACCAGGCGTCAGGCCGCTCGCCCTCCAGCACCACGAGCCGGTCGGTGCCGGGCTCCTCGCCGGGCAGCAGCGGAGCACGGACGAGGAGTTCGGCGCGTCGCAGCCTGCGTCGCGCCCGGGCCCGTACCACCTCGCGGAGCAGCATCGCCGCGCTCCACGCCCCGCCGCACGCGAGCGCCACCGCGGTCGTCGGCGCCCAGGCGTCGGCCGTGCCGAACGCGTAGGCCTCCACCACCGAACGCGGAGCCGGGGCGAACACATGGCCGCGCACCGCCTGCCAGGCGGCGGCCGCGCTGAGCGTCATCGACAGCGCGCAGCACAGCAGGACCGCGGTGACCACGCACTGCCACACCCACAGCGCGAGCACCGGTTCACGGTCCGGCCAGTCGGCCCGGGCGAGCAGCCGAGGGGCGGCGACGGCGGTCAGGGCGCCGAGCAGCAGCAGGACCGCGGGGACCATCATGCGAGCCACCCTATGAGCGGCCGACAGCCCGGCGGGTGCGGCTCCGCGGCGAAGTGACACAGACCACGGCGCCGTGGCGCCGGCCTCGCCGTCCCGGCGGATCACATGGTCAGCAGCATCGCCACCATCGCGATCCCCATCGACAGCCGGCACGCCCGTGCCAGCTCCGGCCGGTCGCCCCACCCCGTGCCGCCGCGAGCGCCGCTGACGGCCCCCGCCCCGGCGGGGACCAGCCGGACGCCGGACAGCAGGACGTATCCGGCGAAGTACAGCAGCAGCGCGCCGGTGAGCGGCGGCACACCTGCCCCGAGGTGATGATGGACGCCGGGCGAGACGGCCATCACCACGGACAGGTAGACCATGGCCGCCGCGCCCACCAGGTGGTGCAGATGGTGCGGGCTCGTCCGCGCCGACCACAGCGAGCGCAGCGCGGTCGCTCCGAAGACCGCCCCGTAGGCCGACCAGGCCCACGCCGGCGGTGTGAACACCGCCGCAGGGACGGCCATGGCGGCCATGCCGAAGCCCATGAGCGCCTCGCCGCCCGCGGCACGGCGCTGCTCCTCGACCGTGCTGCGCATCCGCAGCAGGCAGTACGTCCCGGTCGCCGCGCACAGCGCGACCAGCAGCCAACCGAACGAAGCCGATCCGTGCACCCCCCACCTCCCCGCTCGACGGGTCGCGGCCGCCGCCGGGCGGCCGGTCGGTCAAGCGATGCCCAAGGCGCGCGGTGCGCACACGAGCGCAAGGAGGTATACGGGGCGCGTTCGGCGAAGCACAGCACGTCATGAGCGGGGGAGAGCGGCGTGCTCCGGAGATGCTTTACGAGTAAAACACCTGTTAAGCTTGTGGTATGAGCAGTGTGCCCCCCACCTCCCTGAGCCGGATCGCCCGGCATCTTCCGCTCACCGGCGTGCTGCGGCTCGGCCGCCCCTCGGACATCTGGTTCAAGCCCGCCCTGAGCGTCGTCGTCTCGGTCGCCCTGCCCAACCTCATCCTGCTCGTGCTCGGCCGACTCGACCTGGCCATGTACACGATGGCGGGCTCGCTGTGCGCCCTGTACGCGCACAACCGCCCCTACGCCGCACGAGCCCGCCCCCTGGCGTGGGTGGTCCTCGGCATGACCGGCGGCCTCGCCCTCGCCCTGGTCACCGCATCCCTCACCACCGACCCGGTCGTCCTGGTCACTGTCGGCGCCCTGATGGCCGCCGTGCAGAAGGCGCTGTGCGACGCCACCCGCATCGGACCGCCCGGCAACGTAGTCCTCACCTTCATCAGCTCCGCCTCCCTGTTCGCCCCGCAGACCCTCGGCCAGGTCCCGGCCCACGTGGCGCTGGCCCTCGCCGCGGCGGCCTGGGCCTGGCTGGTCGGCATGGCGCCCGGGCTGCTGCGCCCGCACGGCCCGGAGCGCCGCGCCACCGCGCAGGCGCTGAACGCGGCCGCCGCCCACGCCGCCACCGGCGGCACCGGCGACGGCCGCACCCGGACCCGCGCCGCCGCGGCCGCCGCCGTCCAGGCCGCCTGGCAGACGCTGCTGTCCACCGGCGCCCGTACCGCTCCCCGGCGCGCCCTGGCGCGGCTCGTGGTGCGCGCCGAGGTCGCGCTCGCAGCCCCGGCGGACGCGGACCCCGAGCGGCTGCGCACCTGGGCCCGCGAACTGTGCGGGACCGGGCCGATCCCGCAGGCCGGCGCGACCGCGGCGGACGCCGACGAACTGCTCGGCGTGGACGCCGAGACCACCGCCCCGCACCGGCCCTGGTGGAGTCGGCTCGGCCCGCTCACCCCCATCGTGGTACGCACCGCGCTGGGCTGCGCCCTCGCCGGCTACGCCTCCCTCGCGCTCGGCATCGGCCGCCCCTACTGGGCCCTGGTCACCGCCGCCTCCCTGTACCAGGCCAACATGACCCTCACCTGGAAGCGGGGCGTCCAGCGTGTCGTCGGCAACCTCGTCGGCGTCCTCGTCTTCGCCGCCGTCGCCCCGCTCGCGCACGCCGGTGACCTGGCCCTCGTCCTGCTCTGCATGGCCTTCAACTTCGGCGCCGAGGCGCTGATGGGCCGCAACTACTGGCTCGGCAGCATCTGCGTGACCCCGCTGGCGCTGCTCATCGTCGAATTCGCCGGGTACCACGAGCCCGGCGAACTGATCACCGAGCGGGCCGTGGACACCGTCGTCGGCGCGCTGGTCGGCTTCGTGGCCGCCGTCGCCGTCACCAACCGCCGGGCCGGTGACCGCATCGAGCACGCCCTGGCCGCCGTCGACCGGGCCTGTGAAGGGGCCGCCCGCCTGCTCGCCGAGGAGCGGCCCGCGCCCGGCGCCCTGGAGTCCGCACGACGGAGCCTGGCCGCCGCGCTGGTCGACCTGCGCGCCACCGCCGACGCCGCGTCCGGCGAGTGGTGGCAACGCGCTCTGCCCCAGGAGCGGGTCGTGCTCACCGAGCAGTCCGCACACCGTACGCTCGCCGCGACGATACGACGCCAGGGTCTGGACGCCCCGGCGAGCACGGGCGAGACGACGGAGGACGTACGGCCATGACGGCGAGGAACGGACGGCCGGCCCACGGGGAGGCGTCGACCGGTGACGCGGCGCACGAGCGGACCCGGCCCACGGGGACCGAGCCGGGCGACGACACCGTCGCCGTGGCGTCGACCGGTGACGCGGCGCACGAGCGGACCCGGCCCACGGGGACCGAGCCGGGCGACGACACCGTCGCCGGCGTGGTCCGCCAGTGGCGGGCGGTCCACCCCGACCTGGACACCGCGCCGATGGAGATCATCGGCCGGATCAACCGCTGCGCCGCCCTCCTCCAGCAGGCCGAGGACGCGCCCCTGCGCCGGGCGGGCCTCAGCCGGCCCGAGTTCGACCTGCTCGGGGCGCTGCGGCGGACCGGGGACGAGCTCACCCCGAGCGAACTGACACGCGAGACGTTCTCCTCGGGGGCCGCCGTCACCAAGCGCCTGAAGCAGCTCACCGAACGCGGCCTGGTGGAGCGCCGCGGCGACACCCGTGACCGTCGGGTCGCCCACGTCCGCCTCACGGACGCCGGACGCGACCTCGTCGACGGGATCCTGCCGGAACAGCTCGCCTACGAACGGGCCGTCCTGTCCGGCCTGGCCAGGCAGGAACGGGATGGCCTGGCCGCGCTCCTGGCCGATCTGCTCGGCCGACTGGAGGGCCGCCCGGGCGCCCTGCGCCTCTGAGCCGACGGCCCGCCCGGATCCACGACCGCCTCGTGGGTCCGGGGCGGACCGTCGTGGGTCTCGGCTCCCCCGGGCCGGCCTCAGTCTTCCTGGGCGGACCGGTAGATGCCGAAGGTCGCGCCCTGGGGGTCCCGCAGCACCGCGATGCGGGGGCCGTCCGGCAGCGAGGTGGGTTCCAGCAGGGCCTTGGCGCCGGCCCGTACCGCGACGTCCGTGGTCGTGTCGACGTCCTCGACCGCGAAGTACGGCAGCCAGTGCGGCGGCACATCGGCCGGGAAGCGGTCGTGCATCGCCGTCACGCCGCCGAAGTCCTCGCCGTGCAGGCCCCACTGCGTGTACCACTCCGAGGCGTTGACGCTCCAGCCGAACACGCTCGTGTAGAAGTCCCTGGCCCGCTTGGGGTTGCGGGTGACGAGTTCCACCCAGCCGAGCGAGCCGGGCCGGTTGAACACCCCGGCACCGGAGAAGTCCCGCGGCTGCCACATCTGGAAGGCCGCGCCCGACGGGTCCAGGGCGACGGTGAAGCGGCCCTCGTCGTAGATGTCCCTCGGACCGTGGATCACCGTCCCGCCGGCCTCCACCACCTTGTTCGCCGTGGCGTCCGCGTCGGCGACGGCGAACGAGACGTTCCACGCGACCGGCTGCGACCTCTGGTACAGGGGCGTGATCGCGGCGACCGGCGCGTCCCCCAGGTGAGCGAGGGTGTAACCACCCGAGACCAGCCGGGGGTCGCGGCGCATGCGCCAGCCGAAGACCTCCGTGTAGAACCGCGTGGACGCCTCCAGGTCGCTGGTGCCCAGCTCCGCCCAGCAGGGTCCGCCGACCACAGGCTTGTCGAACTCCATGGCACTCCTCCGGGAAGCTCGTCCCCACCCACCAGCACGCTAGCCCCGGCCGCCGACGCGGGCCAGCGGGAGCCGCCCGCGCCCCGCCCGAGCCCGAGTCCGGCTCAGATCCCCGCCCGGTACCGCAGCGGATGCTCCGCCGGCACCTCGACGAGGACGATGGGCGTGCCGTCCGGATCGGCGATCCACATCTCGATCAGACCCCATGGCTCGCGCACCGGCTCACGCGTGATCTCGACGCCCTTCGCCCGCAGCTCCTCGTGGGCCGCCGCCACGTCCTCGACCTGGAGCCACAGCCGCAGGGAGGGGGACGGCGGGTCGTCGGAGCGCCCGGAGAGCTCAAGGAAACCGCCGCCGAGGAAGTAGACGGTGCCCCGCTCCGGCCCCGTGCCGAACTCGCGGTGGACGGCGAGGCCAAGCCGCTCGCCGTAGAAGACACGGGAGCGCTCGGGGTCCGTGGGCCGGACCAGTGTCCGGCTGCTGAGTACGTGCACCATGCACCCGGAGCTTAGGACAATCTCCGTCTGCCCCGCGAGGCCTGGCACGCTCCCCCGAGCTCTTCGAGCAGGGGGAACCCCCACTCGCCGCACCGGGCGAAAGCCCAAGTACGTCCAGTACGAGGACTTCCGCACGGCACTCCCCCAAGCTCTCCGAGCGGGGGGACCCCCAGAGCACGCACCAGACGTCGTGGGGCCGCCCTTCGGTTGACGACAGACCCTGGTGGCAGGATGGCGTTCGCCCCGCCCGACAGCGCCCGAACCGAGAGGCACGCCCCATGAAGACCGCCGCCAGCGGACTGACCTTCCGTGACGCCTGTGACGCCGATGTCGACACGCTGGTGCACCTGATCGAGTCGGCGTACCGCGGGGACTCCAGCCGGGCAGGCTGGACCACCGAGGCGGACATCCTCCAGGGGCAGCGGACGGACCCCGAGGGCGTGCTTGAGGTGATCAAGTCGCCCGGCAGCCGCCTGCTGACGGTCGAGCGGGACGGCCGAGTGGTCGCCTGCTGCCAGCTCGAGCACAAGGGGGACCACGCCTACTTCGGCATGTTCGCCGTCAGCCCCACGTTGCAGGGCGCGGGCCTGGGCAAGGCGGTCATCGCGGAGGCCGAGCGCCGGGCCCGGGAGGACTGGGGTGCCAGGGAGATGCACATGACCGTGATCTCCGTACGCGAGGACCTGATCGCCTGGTACGAGCGCCGCGGCTACCGCCGTACGGGAAGGACGACACCCTTCCCCTACGGCGACGAGCGCTTCGGCATTCCGCAGCGCGACGACCTGGAGTTCGAGCTGCTGGTCAAGGAACTCGCCCAGGGGCCTCGCCCAGGGGTCAGGCGGTGAAGCGGCCGGTGAGCTTGATCTCCGGGTAGTCGGTGGTCGCCCCGTCCAGCTCCAGGGCGCGGACCAGGCGCAGATGATCCAGGGTGTTGACGACCCAGCCGATGATCCTCAGGTCCGCCTTGCGCGCGTGCTCGACGATCTCGAGGGTGAGCCGGCGGATGTTGAGGCAGACGGTCGCGGCGCCGACGGCGGTGGCGCGTTCGACGACATCGGAGCCGTAGCGGCTGGCCACGAGCGCGGTGCGCACTCCCGGCACCAGGCGGGCGACCTCGGTGATCGCCTCGTCGTGGAACGAGGACACCTCCACTCGGGAGACGAGGTCCCGCTCGTGCAGGACCTCGGCCAGTGCGCGGGCCGCGGCCACGTCCTTGATCTCGGCCTGGAGCGGCGTCCGCACCGCGTCGAGGACCTCCTCGAAGACCGGGATCCGCTCGCCGCGGCCGGCGTCCAGGGAGCGCAGCTCGGCGAGCGTCTTGTCGGCGATCGCACCGCTGCCGTCGGTGGTGCGGTCCACCTCGTCGTCGTGCATGACGACGAGCGCGCCGTCCTTGCTCAGGTGCAGATCGAGTTCGATGACGTCCAGGCCGGCCTGCTGGGCGGCGACGAAGGAACGGAGGGTGTTCTCGGGCTCGACACCCATGACTCCGCGGTGACCGATGGTAAGGAAGTTCAAGGTTCAACTCGCTTCCGTCGACGGCGGCTCGGCGCGGCGCGGAGCGGACGGACCTCGTCGTCCGCGCGGTAGTGACGCAGCCTAATGGCCCACACGCTGGTTGAACCCCCGCGTACACGGGGCAGTGGGGTGACGGCCCGCAGGAACGGGGGCGTATCCGCCGTGGCGGTCACTCCGGCGTGGGCGAGTCCGCCGGGCATTGACCTCCGGGCTGTGAAGCCCTCGCGCGGTGCCCTCGGCCGAAAATCGCTCAACGGGGCGGCGTCGCGCCGGTCACCCCGGCCCGGCCTACCGGGTCTGGCCCCGTCCGGGCGTACGGCAGGAAAATAACCGGTGACCATGGCTGTGCGCAGAATAATTTCCCGAGGGCCCCCTTGCTGGGAGAAACCCTGTATGTATACCGTCTCCTTACGCGAGGTTCTCCCGTGGAGGATGAGACATGACGGAAATTCTTGTGCAGGTGGGTGCGGAGGAGAAGGTTCCTCCGTTGGCCAGGGTGGTCGATCATCCGGCTTGGCCCGTGCTCAAGGATGCCGTGGAGCGAATCCGGCCATGGCAGTCGAAGGACGGCTCGATCGACTTCACGGCCGAGGGCGCCCCCGGCCGCGCGGACGCCGTCGCCGTCGTACGCCGTGTGATCGACGCGGTCGAGGAGCTGTCCCCGCTGCTGCCGCACGACGCCGCCTACCATGAGGCGCTCGTGCGGGACCTGCGCCGCTGGGCCGAGGGCGGCTTCGAGGTGCCGGACTTCCTCGACTCGCTGCTGGCCTTCCAGCCCGCCGCGAACCGCGCGGACGGCCTCCAGCACCTGGTCGTCTTCCCCATGTACACGCAGAACGGCAACCCCGACCGCAACCTGGAGGCGGTCGTGCTGCGCATGGTCTGGCCGGACTGGCTGGCCGAACTGGAGCGCACCCGCTACGACAACCCGCTGTTCTGCGGCATCACCTTCGAGGACTTCACGGGCGGCTACGACACCAACTCCGCCGTGCTCTTCCCGGAGACCATCGCCGTGCGCGAGGCGCCGGAACGGTTCTCCTGGGGCGGCATCTTCTGCGACCGCGAGGCCGCCCGCTTCCGCCGCGTCACCGCCGCGGCCGTCGACCTCCTGGGCCTCGAGCTGCCCGAGGACATCGCCGCCATGGTCCACGACCAGAAGCGCTGCCAGGAGGCCTTCGTGTTGTGGGACATGGTCCACGACCGCACCCACAGCCACGGCGACCTGCCGTTCGATCCGTTCATGATCAAGCAGCGCCAGCCGTTCTGGATGTACGGCCTGGAGGAGCTGCGCTGCGACCTCACCGCCTTCAAGGAGGCCGTGAAACTCCAGGCCGACGGTGTCGCACAGGCCCGTGACGTGCAGTACGCGGTGCTGTTCGACCGCATGTTCCGCTTCCCGGTCACCGGTGAGCGCGTGCGCAACTACGACGGCCTCGGTGGTCAGCTGCTCTTCGCCTACCTGCACAAGCACGACGTGGTGCGCTGGACCGACAACAAGCTGACCATCGACTGGGAGCGAGCCCCGCAGGTCACCAACCAGCTGTGCGCCCGGATCGAGAATCTCTACCGCGACGGCATCGACCGCCCCAAGCTGGTCCACTGGTTCGCCGGTTACGAACTGGTCTCCACCTACCTCGCTCCGCACCCGGGCTCCAAGTGGGCCAAGGGCCCCGACGCCCTGGACCTGACCCAGCCCCCGCGCAAGCTCGTGGATGACGTGCTTCCGGACGAGTTTCCGCTCAGCATGTTCTACGAGGCACTCTCCAAGAAGCTGAAGAATGTGATCGCCTCCACCAGGGGCATCACGGCGGACAGCGCCGAGCGGGTCGCCGCGTGAGCGACCGCGAAACCGAGAACACTGCGCAGGAGGCGAGGAACATGGTGGGGAACGGGGCTCTCAGCGGTGCGGTGATCGCGGTGGCCGGCGCGGGCGGACCGGCCGGCCGGGCGACGCTGCTCAGGCTCGCCGAGGCGGGGGCGACCGTCGTCGGCGCGGACAACGACCCGGAGCGGCTCTCGCAGGCCGTGGACGCCGCCCGGTACGCCTCCGGCGGCGCCAGCGTCACCGGCGACACGGTCGACCTGCTCGACCTCCAGTCCACCCGTGACTGGGCCGCGCACATCGAGAAGGACTTCGGCCGGATCGACGGCCTGGTCCACCTCGTGGGCGGCTGGCGCGGCAGCGAGACCTTCACCAAGACCAGCCTGGACGACTGGGACTTCCTGGAGCTGCTGCTCGTCCGCACCGTGCAGCACACCTCCCTGGCCTTCCACGAGGCGCTGCAGCGCAGCGCTCGCGGCCGGTACGTCCTGATCAGCGCGGCCGGCGCCAGCAGGCCCACCGCGGGCAACGCGGCCTACTCCGCCGCAAAGGCCGCCGCCGAGGCATGGACGCTGGCCATGGCCGACTACTTCCGCAAGGCAGGGAAGGCCGAGGGCGCCGAAGGGCCGACGTCCGCGGCTGCGATCCTGGTGGTGAAGGCGTTGGTGCACGACGCGATGCGCGCCGACCGCCCCAACGCGAAGTTCGCGGGCTTCACGGACGTCAAGGACCTGGCCGAGGCCATCGTCGACGTGTGGAGCAAGCCCGCCGCGGAAGTGAACGGAAACCGTCTGTGGCTGACCGAGAAGCCGTGAACCCTCCCAGGACCGACGCGCGTCGCCATCACGACCCCCAGGTCCGCGGGTTCGCCAGCGACAACTACGCCGGGGTCCACCCGGAGGTGCTCGCAGCCCTGGCCGTGGCCAACGGCGGGCACCAGGTCGCGTACGGCGAGGACGACTACACCGAGAACCTCCAGCGGATCGTCCGCAGCCACTTCGGCGCCACCGCCGAGGCGTTCCCGGTGTTCAACGGGACCGGCGCGAACGTCGTGGCGCTCCAGGCGGTCACCGACCGCTGGGGCGCGGTGATCTGCGCGGAGAGCGCGCACATCAACGTCGACGAGGGGGGCGCCCCCGAGCGCATGGGCGGCCTGAAACTGCTCACCGTGCCCACGCCCGACGGCAAGCTCACCCCCGAGCTGATCGACCGCCAGGCGTACGGCTGGGAGGACGAGCACCGGGCGATGCCGCAGGCCGTCTCGATCACCCAGAGCACCGAACTCGGCACCCTCTACACGCCCGAGGAGATCCGCGCCATCTGCGAGCACGCGCACGCGCGGGGCATGAAGGTGCACCTGGACGGCTCCCGCATCGCCAACGCGGCCGCCTCCCTGAACGTGCCGATGCGGACGTTCACCAACGCGGTCGGCGTCGACATCCTCTCCCTGGGCGGGACGAAGAACGGCGCGATGTTCGGCGAGGCGGTCGTCGTCCTCAACCAGGACGCCGTCCGCCGCATGAAGCACATCCGCAAGATGAGCATGCAGCTCGCCTCCAAGATGCGTTTCGTTTCGGTGCAGTTGGAGGCGTTGCTCGCCAAGGACCTGTGGCTGCGCAACGCCCGGCACGCCAACGAGATGGCGCAGCGGCTCGCGGAGGGCGTGCGCGCCGTGCACGGCGTCGAGATCCTCTACCCGGTGCAGGCCAACGGGGTCTTCGCCAAGCTCCCGCACGATGTGAGCGAGCGTCTGCAGAAGCGGTTCCGCTTCTACTTCTGGGACGAGGCGGAGGGCGTCGTGCGCTGGATGTGCGCCTTCGACACCACCGAGGACGACGTGGACGCGTTCGTGGCCGCGCTGAAGGAGGAGACGGCGCGCTAGCGCCCGCACACCGATCTGCATAGTTATGCGATCATTCGAAAAGTCATTGACGCTCGAGTGATCGTGTTCCTATGCTCTGCGGACATGGAGCTGATCCAGAAAACAACCGATCTGTCTGCGTATTTGGCCGCCGACGAGGTGATCGACCATGAGCATCCGATGGTCCGCGAGACAGCTGCCCGCCTCGCCGAGGAGGTGGCAGACTCGTATGCCTATGCGCGGTCCGCGTATGAGTTCGTGCGCGACGGCGTCCGGCACTCGCAGGACTCGGGCGACCCGCGCGTCACCTGGCGGGCCTCCGACGTCCTCCGTCTGCGCACCGGCATCTGCTACGCCAAGGCCCATGCCCTGGCGGCGTTGCTGCGAGCGGAGGACATTCCGACGGCACTGTGCTACCAGCGGCTGACGCACGACGAGGGCGGCGGGCACGTGGTGCACGGACTGGTCGCCGTGCGATTCAACGGAGCCTGGCACCGGCAGGACCCGCGCGGCAACAAGCCGGGCGTCGACGCCCAGTTCTCCCTCGCCGGTGAGCGCCTGGCCTTCGTACCGGACCCGAAGTCCAACGAGCTGGACTACCCGGTGCTGTACGCTGAACCGCACCCGGCCGTACTGGCCGCCCTCACGGCCGCTCCGGACCGGCCGCGGCTGTGGAAGACGCTCCCTGCCGCACTCTGACCGCGAGGCGGGAGAACATGACACCGACGCTCACCGTGTCCGACGAGGTACGCGCTCTCGCGCCCGGCTTCACCCACGTGGCCGTCGAGGCCCACGGGCTGGTGGGCGGACCGAGCACCGAGGCCACCTCGGCGCTCCTCGACGACGCCGCACGCCGTCTGGCGGCACGTCTGGACGGGCGGGCCCCGCACGAGGACCCGCACATGGCCGCCTGGCGCGAGACGTACACGGCGTTCGACTCCAAGCCCTCCCGCACCCGTAACTCGGCCGAGGCACTGGCCCGGCGGGCGCTGACCGGCGCCGGACTGCCCCGCATCAACCTGCTCGTCGACCTCTACAACGCGATCAGCGTCGCCCACCTCATCCCCGTCGGCGGTGAGGACCTCGACCTGATCCAGGGCGGCATGCGCCTGCTGCGTGCCAGTGGTGAGGAGGACTTCGTGACCGTCGCGGGCGGCGAGGAGACCGTCGAACACCCGGACGCGGGCGAGGTGGTGTGGTGCGACGAGGCCGGTGTGACCTGCCGCCGCTGGAACTGGCGCCAAGGCCCGCGCACCCGCCTCACCGAGCAGACCACGTCGGGCGTCTTCCTACTGGAGAGCCTGGCCCCGATGCCGGTTGCCGAGGTGGAGGCGGCGGCGGCCGAACTCGCCGAACTACTGGAGAAGTTCAGCCCGGGCGCCGAGGTCACCGTACGGCCGCCCGCGTCCTAGGGCGTGTCCGTCATATTCCCGTCTGCCGCGCGGCCCGGCCCGGGGTTCAGTGCGCCCCGGCCGTGCGGAGCTGGTCCGGGGTCGGGGCCGTGCCGCCGAGGTGTGCGGGCATCCACCAGGTGTCGTCGGCGGACCGGGGACGGACCGGGTAGGCACGCTGGGCGGCCTCGAGGAGTTCCTGGACGCGTTCGCGCAGTCGGCGGGTGATGGCGCCCGCGTACTGCTCCCGGGAGGCCTCCATGGCCTCGCCCACCCGGATCGTGATCGGGATGTGGCTGCGCTTGAGGTTGCGCGGGTGGCCCTTGGTCCACAGCCGCTGCGTGCCCCAGACGGCCATCGGGACCAGGGGGACGCCCGCCTCCTGGGCGAGGCGCACCGCGCCCGACTTGAAGCTCTTCAGCGTGAACGACTGCGAGATCGTGGCCTCCGGGAACACCCCGACCACCTCGCCGGACTTCAGTGAGTCCAGCGCTCGGGCGTACGCCGCCTCGCCGTTGGCGCGGTCCACCGGGATGTGCTTCATGCCGCGCATCAGGGGGCCGGAGATCCGGTGCCGGAAGACCGACTCCTTCGCCATGAAACGCACCAGACGCTTCTGCGGGAGCGCCGCGAGCCCGTTGAAGACGAAGTCGAGATAGCTGATGTGATTGCTGACCAGCACGGCGCCGCCCGTGCGCGGAATGTTCTCCGATCCCCGGCAGTCGATCTTGAGGTCCCACGCCTTGAACATCGTGCGGGCGAGACCGATGACGGGGCGGTAGACGAGCTCTGCCATGAGCGGGACGGACCCTTCTCTCTGCCAGGGAAGGGACTCCCGGCGGAAGTTACGCTGCCGTAGGCTTACGGCCTGTCGCAGATCGTGCCCCAAGAACGGCCGGGGAGCCAGCCCACGTGCCCGTCCGCGGCGAGATCCTCGTCACGTCACCCCTGAGATTCCGCCCGACGGCCCATCGCGGGCACACCGTGCCCACGCAACACCGGCCACGGCGGCCGGCCGGGGGACGCGTCCCGGGTGCCGGGAATCTCCGCGCTCGCGTGGGCGCTGAAGCAGTGAGAGCGTTCGCGGCAGTGCGGCGGCGGAACAGGAGAGCAGGCGTGCGGGGATGTGACGACGGCAGGCGGCTCGGGGTGGCCCAACTCGGTGAGGACCTCGGCGCGCGTGCCACGCTGGTGCAGTTCTCCAGCGCCTTCTGCGCTCCCTGCCGGGCGACCCGGCGGATCCTCCGCGAGGTGGCCGGCATGGTCCCCGGGGTGGCGCACGTCGAGGTCGACGCCGAGGCCCGGCTCGACCTCGTGCGCGAACTCGGGATCCTCAGGACGCCGACCGTGCTCGTCCTCGACAAGGACGGCCGCGTGGTGAGGAGAGCCGCAGGACAGCCGCGCAAGGCGGACGTCATCGCGGCTCTGGGTGAGGCGTTGTGAGGTCCCTGGCCGTGACGGCGGGACAGCTCCCACATCCCGGGACGTACTTGACTGTGCACGCCAACTATCGTGAGCCTGACCGCACGCCCTCGGAACTCCTTCTTCTCGGGCGGCCCCGCGTCGACCCAGCCCGCCACACGAGCGCCTGCCGTCCGGACTGTTGAGCAGCCACGGATCCCGCTCGTCCGACCAGCAGAAGGACAACTCCATGACGGCCACGTCCGGCCTGGATGCCCCCGCCACCGTCCAACTCGCCTCCCCCCATCTGCTGCGCTCCGTCTTCCGGCGGCACGCGGCGGGCGTCGCGGTGATCACCGCCCGGGGCGAGGCAGGTCCGGTCGGCTTCACCGCCACCTCCCTCACCTCCGTCTCCGCCGAGCCCCCGATGCTCTCCTTCGGTGTCGGCACCGGCGGTTCCAGCTGGCCGGCCATCGCCGCGACCGACCACGTCGGCGTCCACATACTCGGTGAGCACCAGGAGGAACTGGCCGCCACCTTCGCGCGCAGCGGTGCCGACCGCTTCGGAGCGCCGACGGCGTGGCGCGAGGGTCCCGAGGGGGTTCCGGTCCTCGACGGCGTGCTCGCCTGGCTGGTGTGCCGGGTCGTCACGCGGGTGCCGGCCGGGGACCACCGCATCGTGCTGGCCGAGGTCGTCCTGGGCGACCCCACGGGCGCCGGCCGTCCGCTCCTCTACCATCAGGGCCGCTTCAGCGCGCTGCGTGATTGATCACCTCGCCGCTCTCCTGCGAAGCCGTCCGGTTCCGGTTACGCTGCGTTGCGAAGGTCACAGTTCAAAGCGCTTGCTCAGCGGGCGTGAACTGGGTGTACTGACGAGTAATATTCCGCTCGGAGCGTGTGGTCGCCCTGACCGGGATCGGCCGCTTCAGGCGCCTATGCTGCCTGCAGGAAGGCAGCCCAGAGAAGACGATGCAGTAGGAGAGCCGGCGTGAGCTTGAGGATCGTTGTCACTGTGAAGTACGTGCCCGACGCCACTGGCGACCGGCACTTCGCCGATGACCTGACCGTCGACCGGGACGACGTGGACGGTCTGCTCTCCGAGCTGGACGAGTACGCGGTCGAGCAGGCGCTGCGCATCGCCGAGGACGCCGACGACGCCGAGGTCACCGTTTTGACGGTGGGTCCGGAGGACGCCAAGGACGCGCTGCGCAAGGCGTTGTCGATGGGCGCCGACAAGGCGATCCACGTCGAGGACGACGACCTGCACGGCACGGACGCCATCGGCACCTCGCTGGTGCTGGCCAGGGCGATCGAGAAGGCCGGCTACGACCTGGTGATCTCCGGCATGGCCTCCACCGACGGCTCCATGGGCGTGGTCCCGGCGCTGCTGGCGGAGCGCCTGGGCGTGGCGCAGGTGACGCTGCTGTCCGAGGTGTCGGTCGAGGACGGCACGGTGAAGGGCCGCCGGGACGGCGACGCGGCCTCGGAGCAGCTCGAGGCGTCCCTGCCCGCGGTGGTGTCGGTCACCGACCAGTCCGGCGAGGCCCGTTACCCGTCCTTCAAGGGCATCATGGCGGCCAAGAAGAAGCCGGTTCAGTCCTGGGACCTGTCCGACCTGGACATCGACGAGGACGAGGTCGGTCTCGAGGGCGCCTGGACGGCCGTGGACCTGGCCGCGGAGCGTCCGGCCCGCACCGCCGGCACGATCGTCAAGGACGAGGGCGAGGGCGGCAGGCAGCTCGCTGAGTTCCTCGCGAGCCAGAAGTTCATCTGAGCCCGCAACCGCCGACCGTCCCACTTCGCAAGCAGGAGAGAAGAAGTCCCATGGCTGAAGTCCTCGTCTACGTCGACCACGCGGACGGTGCCGTCCGCAAGCCGACCCTGGAACTGCTGACCCTGGCCCGCCGCATCGGCGAGCCGGTCGCCGTCGCCCTCGGGGCGGGTGCCGCGGACACCGCCGCGACGCTCGCCGAGCACGGCGCGGTGAAGGTCCTCACCCACGACGCGTCCGAGTACGCCGACTACCTGGTCGTGCCGAAGGTGGACGCCCTGCAGGCCGCGGTCGGAGCCGTCTCACCGGCCGCCGTGCTCGTCCCGTCCTCCACCGAGGGCAAGGAGATCGCCGCCCGCCTGGCGCTGCGCATCGGTTCGGGCATCATCACCGACGCCGTCGACCTGGAGGCCGGCGACAAGGGCCCGGTGGCCACCCAGTCGGTGTTCGCCGCCTCGTACAGCACCAAGTCCCGTGTCTCCAAGGGCATCCCGGTCATCACGGTCAAGCCGAACTCGGCCGCCGTGGAGGCCGCCCCGGCCGCCGGTGCGGTCGAGGCGCTGGACGTCACGTTCTCCGACCAGGCGACCGGCACGAAGATCACCGGCCGGACGCCGCGTGAGTCGACGGGCCGTCCGGAGCTGACCGAGGCCGCGATCGTGGTCTCCGGCGGCCGTGGCGTGAACGGCGCGGAGAACTTCGCGATCATCGAGGCGCTCGCCGACTCCCTCGGCGCGGCCGTCGGTGCCTCGCGTGCCGCCGTCGACGCCGGCTGGTACCCGCACACCAGCCAGGTCGGTCAGACCGGCAAGTCGGTCTCGCCGCAGCTGTACATCGCCAACGGCATCTCCGGTGCGATCCAGCACCGGGCGGGCATGCAGACCTCGAAGACGATCGTGGCGGTCAACAAGGACCCCGAGGCCCCGATCTTCGACCTGGTCGACTACGGCGTGGTCGGCGACCTGTTCGAGGTCGTTCCGCAGCTCACCGAGGAGATCAAGGCCCGCAAGGGCTGATCCTCCGGCGCCGACCGAGGCCCTCGTGCCCCGCCTCCTCCGGGCGGGACGCGGGGGCCTCGGCTCGTCCTGGCGGCACGCCCCCTGAGCTTCGGCAGTGATCTCCTCCTCCCGCGCGTCAGGATGAGAGGCGTGGGCGGTCGCACGAAAGACGGTGTTGACCCACGGGAAGATCCACGGATAACTTCGTTCTGCGGATTATTGATTCCGTGAAGCGGAAAACAGGAGGGTGTGGGATGGGTCAGGGCCAGCAGGAGAACGTGGCGACGAGCCTCGCGGGCGCCGTCAGCGAGGAGATCAGCGCCTCCCTCGCGCCGGTCGACGCCGAGCTGGAGCGCCACTACCCGGGCGACCCCGGTACCCGCCAGCCCGTGCACACCGTCTACGTGCCCGGCGACGCCTTCGACGCCGGCACCATCCGCTCCTGGGGCGACCAGGCGCTCGCCGCGCTCGACGAACACGCTCCGGACGCGGCCTCCTTCGCCGCCGTCCTCGGTCTGAGCGACGAACTGGCCGCTCCCGTGTACGACCGCGTCCGCGCCAAGCTGGAGCGGGAGCCCGTCGAAGACCTGCGGATCGACTTCGAGGACGGCTACGGCCCCCGCCCGGACGCGGAGGAGGACGAGGCGGCCGCCCGCGCGGCCAGGCTGGTCGCAGAGGCGTACCGGAGCGGGACGGCCGCCCCGTACATGGGCATCCGCATGAAGTGCCTGGAGGCGGCGGTCCGCGACCGAGGCATCCGCACCCTCGACATCTTCCTCACCGGCCTGATGGCGGCCGGCGACCTGCCCGACGGGCTGGTCCTGACCCTGCCGAAGGTGACCTATCCCGAGCAGGTCACCGCCATGGCCCGGCTGCTCGAGGCCTTCGAGAAGGCCCATGGTCTGGCGCCCGGGCGCCTCGGCTTCGAGCTCCAGATCGAGACCAGCCAGTCCATCCTCGCCGCCGACGGCACCGCCACCGTCGCCCGGATGATCCAGGCCGCCGAGGGCCGCGCCACCGGTCTGCACTACGGCACCTTCGACTACAGCGCCTGCCTCGGTGTCTCCGCCGCCTACCAGGCCAGCGACCACCCGGCCGCCGACTACGCCAAGGCCGTGATGCAGGTCGCCGCGGCCGGCACGGGCGTACGCGTCTCGGACGGCTCGACCAACGTCCTGCCGGTCGGCCCGACCGAGAAGGTGCACGACGCCTGGCGGCTGCACTTCGGCCTCACCCGCCGTGCCCTGGCCCGCGCCTACTACCAGGGCTGGGACATGCACCCCGGCCACATCCCCACGCGGTACGCGGCCGTGTTCGCCTTCTACCGCGAGGGCTTCGAACAGGCGGCGGCCCGCCTGGCCCGCTACGTCAGCCGCGCCGGCGGCGACGTCATGGACGAGCCCGCCACCGCCAAGGCGCTCAGCGGCTACCTGCTGCGCGGCCTGGACTGCGGCGCCCTCGACTCCGCCGAGGTCGCCCAGCTCACCGGCCTGACCCGCACCGACCTGGAGTCCTTCGCCGCCCCGCGCCGCGGCGACCTCACCGCGTCGGCGCAGTAGCCGGCGGTTCTCCGGCAGGGGTCATGACCAAGGGCCTTGTCCCCGCGCTCACGCTCCTGTGCGTCCCTCCGGCCCCCTGGCCACCCGGCCCCCGCCTCGATCATCCGCGTGCTCCAACCTGGCTCGTTGGCTGTCCAGCCGTGTGTCCCACGTCTCCCGCGCACAGCCGCGGGTCCGCCGGGGCCCGAGTCGGGCCGTAGGTCCAGCCGTGCGGTGACGACGGGGAGGAAGCCGGAGCCTCGCCGCCGGCCGTTCAGTCCGACGGGGGCAGTTCGCCCGAGCCGCGGGTGATCAGGCGGGTCGGGAGTTCGATGCGTTCCGGGGCGAGGAGGGTGCCGTCCAGCTGGCGGAAGAGGCGCTCGGCGGCGGTCCGGCCGAGGGCCGCCGCGTCCTGGGCGACGACCGTGACGCCCGGCTGGAGCAGATCGGCCAGTTCGATGTCGTCGAAGCCGACGAGGGCGACCCGGCGCGCCTGCTCGGCCAGCACGCGGATCACGGTGACGGTCACCCGGTTGTTGCCCGCGAAGACCGCGGTGACCGGGTCGGGCCCGGACAGCATCGTCTCGGTGGCCCGGCGCACCCGCTCCGGGTCGGTGACGCCCAGCGACATCCAGGAGCCCTCGACCGCTATGCCCGCGTCCGCCATCGCCGCCCGGTAGCCGCGCAGGCGCTCGGCGGCCGTATGGATGCGCGGCATGTCGCCGATGAACCCGATCCGGTGGTGGCCGTGGGCGATCAGGTGGGCGACGCCGTCGCGGGCGCCTCCGAAGTTGTCCGACAGCACGACGTCGGCCTCGATGTTCCCGGCCGGGCGGTCCACGAACACGGTCGCGACGCCCGCCTTGATCTCCGGCTCCAGATACCGGTGGTCGTCACCGGCCGGGATGACGACGAGCCCGTCCACCCGCCGTGCGCACAGCGCCAGCGCCAGTTCCTGCTCGCGCTCCGGGTCCTCCGCGCTGGAGCCGTTGATGAGCAGGGCGCCGTGGGCGCGGGCGACCTCCTCCACCGCGCGGCTCAACGGCCCGTAGAACGGGTCGGCGAGGTCCTCCAGAACCAGCCCCACGCTCGCCGTACGGCCCTTGCGCAGCACCCGCGCGCTGTCGTTGCGGCGGAAGCCCAGGGCGGCGATGGCGTCCTGGACACGCCGCTCCGTGTCCGCGGTGACCCCGGGCTCGCCGTTGACCACGCGGGAGACGGTCTTCAGGCCGACGCCCGCGCGTGCCGCCACGTCCTTCATGGTCGGACGGCTGCCGTAGCGGTTCCCGGAGGCGCGGTGTGGGCGGTCTGCGGGGCGGTCTGCTCGACGGGCGGTCTCGGGCACGGTGCGGCGTCCTGTCCTGTCGTCCACGGGTATGCGTCGCGTCACGGGGATGCGTCGGTCCATGGGTTCGTATGAGGATGTGGCGTCGAGCATAGAACCTGGACAACGTTGTCATACGCGCGAGAGACTGTCCACCGCATACTCCGGTCCGCAGCCCCACGGCGAGACCGGAACTGCGCCCACCTCTTGGTTTTCTCATGGTTGACGGGGAGATCTGACTCTGATGCACACCGACCTCGTGGCTGCGCTGGACATCGGCGGCACCAAGATCGCCGGAGCGCTGGTGGACGGCCGCGGCGGCATCCTGGTGCGCGCGCAGCGCCCGACGCCCGCGCGGGAGGACGGGAACACCGTGATGCGGGCCGTGGAGGAGGTGCTCGGCGAGCTGGGCGCGTCGCCGTTGTGGGGGCGTGCCACGGCCCTGGGCATCGGCAGCGCGGGCCCGGTGGACGCCTCCGCGGGCACGGTCAGCCCCGTCAACGTGCCCGGCTGGCGGGGCTACCCGTTGGTCGAGCGGGCCCGCGCCGCGGCCGGCGGCCTGCCCGTGGAGCTGATCGGCGACGGCGTGGCCATCACGGCGGCCGAGCACTGGCAGGGTGCCGCCCGGGGACACGACAACGCGCTCTGCATGGTCGTCTCCACCGGTGTCGGCGGTGGCCTGGTCCTCGACGGGCGGCTGCACCCCGGCCCGACCGGCAACTCCGGGCACATCGGCCACATCAGCGTCGACCTCGACGGCGACCCGTGCCCGTGCGGTTCGCGCGGCTGCGTGGAGCGCATCGCGAGCGGCCCGAACATCGCCCGCCGGGCCCTGGACCACGGCTGGCGCCCGGGCCCCGACGGCGACACCTCGGCCGCCGCGGTGGCCGCCGCCGCCCGTGCCGGGGACCCGGTCGCCGTGGCCTCCTTCGCCCGCGCCGCCCGCGCCCTGGCCGCGGGCATCGCCGCCACCGCGACCCTGGTCGAGATCGACATCGCGGTGATCGGCGGGGGAGTGGCCAAGGCGGGGGACGTGCTCCTCGCCCCGCTCCGCCGGGCCCTGGCCGACTACGCGACCCTCTCCTTCGTGCAGCGTCTGACGGTCGCCCCGGCCCGGATGGGCACGGACGCCGGTCTGGTGGGAGCGGCGGCGGCAGCGCTCGCGGCGCGGACGGGCGTGACGGCGGCCGGCGTCTGAACCGGCGACCGCGGCACAGGGTGTGGGCCGCGCCGGTCGGACGAGGAGGCGTCTGCGGCGCGGGCTCCCGGGAACGCCTCCTCGGCCGGGCTCAGCACGTCAGGCGGGCGTCCCCCCAGTCCGCGTGGTCGTAGTCGATGCCGTCGCCGCCGTCCGTGACGACGAGGCGGACCACCTGCGCGCCGGTCACGTCGGCCGACAGCGGCTGGGCGCCCATCGCGTTGGTGAGGACCCCGGTGGCGGCGACCTTCCGGCCGTCCGCCCAGATCTCGAACGCGACCGTGCCCCTGCCGTTCTTCTCGTCGTCGACGCCGACGTCCGCGGTGACCGTCCGGCAGGCCCTGCCGGTGTAGAACTCGAGGGCGCTCTCCGCGTGTACGCCGAGCCCCTTGGCGTACACCGCCTTGCCGAGAGTGATCGGATGACCGTCACCGGCGGCGCTCTCGCCGTTGCTGGTGTCGCGTTCCACCGGGCCGTAGCCGTTGGTGGCCGACAGCCAGGGGAGGTCGCTGAGGTACGACGTCCCGGCGGGCGGCTGCACCACCACGCCGGCGGCGAGGGCCAGGGTGCTGTCGGCGCGGGCGCCGGCGGGGGAGCGGTAGCTCGCCCTGAGCGTCAGGTCGTACGACCCCGTCGGTGTTCCGGCCGGTGCGGTGACCGTCCAGCGGGTACGCAGCGTCTGGCCCGTCGGTACGGACTCGGCGTGGGCCGCGGACTCGGGCCGTACCGTCCAGCCCTCGGGTCCGGTCAGGGACACGGAGACCTGCGTGGCCGGCGTACGGCCGAGGTCGGTGAGGGTCGTGGACAGCGTCGCCGGCTTGCCCGCCTCCAGCAACGGAGCGCCGTCCAGGCCGAGTTCGACGGCGGGCGGGTTCGCGTCCCAGTGGTGGTCGGCGAAGACCCGGACCAGGACGGTGCCATGGGCCGGAACGGTCGCCGAGATCGTGCCCGCGGTGTTGTAGGAGCGGTGCCGCCACAGGTCGCGCAGGGTGTAGGCGGCGGCGTCGGGCAGGCCCACGGCCCGCGCGGTGGTGGCGATGCGCTGCGGGCTGCCGGTCTCGTTGAACAGGGCGACGGCGCGGCTGCCGTCCTGCATCTCCTTGGCCACGACCCAGCGCCCGCCCTCGGAGGTGACGACGGAGCCCTGCTTGCCCAGGGGGTCCTGGTCGACGGCGATGACCTCCTTGTTGCCCAGGATGTCGAAGGTCGCCTCGGAGGCCTTGCGCAGGTCCGAGCCGATGAGCAGCGGTGCGGCCATCACGGACCACATCGAGAAGTGGGTGCGGTACTCGGTGTCCGTCATGCCGCCGTTGCCGACCTCCAGCATGTCGGGGTCGTTCCAGTGGCCCGGACCGGCGTACGGGGCGAGCGGCAGGTTCTGCTTCAGGATCGACAGCATGGAGCCCCAGCTGTCGCTGATGTCACCGGTCGTGCGCCACAGGTGCCCGACGTCGGAGGCCCATTCCCAGGGCTTGTTCTGGCCCCATTCGCAGAGGCTGTAGACGATGGGCCGGCCGGTCGCCTTCAGCGCGTCCCGCATGGTGGTGTAGCGGAGTCTGGCGTCCACGCCCTGGTTGTTGCAGTTGTCGTACTTGAGGTAGTCCACGCCCCAGTCGGCGAACTGCTGGGCGTCGCTGTACTCGTGGCCGAGCGCGCCGGGGAATCCGGCGCTGCTGCACGTCTTGGTGCCGGCGCTGGTGTAGATGCCCAGCTTGAGACCCTTGGAGTGCACGTAGTCCGCGACGGCCTTGATGCCGTTCGGGAACCGGGTCGGGTCGGGCACGAGCTTGCCGTTCGCGTCGCGGGCGGGCAGGGCCCAGCAGTCGTCGAGATTGACGTACTGGTACCCGGCGTCCTTCAGGCCCTTGGCGACGAAGAGGTCGGCGATGCCCTTGACCATGGACTCGTCGAACTCGGCCCGGCAGTGCGTGGAGTTCCAGTTGTTGAAGCCCATGGGAGGGGTGAGGGCGAGCCCGTCGGCCCGTGTGACGGAGTCCCGCGTGGGGGCCGCGGCGGCGGGCGCGGCGACTGCGGGGACGGCGAGCCCCGCGGTGCACAGCAGTCCTGCGGCCAGGGCCCCGACCACTGTGCGGCGGGCGGTGCGCGTGTGCGGCTGACGCATAAGAACGCTCCTCCGAACTCGCGAAAGATGGGATGACATCATGTTCGCGCCATCGGTGCGCGGTTATGGTAGGACGTGTCTGACTCTGTTGGAAGAGAAGTGGTAACGGTTGGCCGATATCCCGTCAGGGACCTTGACTGCTTTGCGAGTTGGCGGTGAGATCCCATTCTCGCGTTCGGTTGTGTTGGGTGGCACCCCGAGGAGGGGGACATGGCGCAGTCATCGTTCAACCGGCTCGTCCCGCCGACCGGTGCGGCAGTACATCCGATCTCCCGGCGCAATGTCCTGCGTGGTGCGGCCGTCGGAGCGGGCGCGGTCACGCTTCCCGCCCTGCTGTCCGCCTGCGGTTCCGGCCCCGGCGGAGGCAAGAACGAGGTCACCGTCGGGTCGAACGCCTCGGACGCGGTGCCGAAGAAGGCGTACGCGGCGGCCTTCGACGCGTACCAGAAGCAGTCCGGCAAGAAGGTCAAGGTCAACACCAAGGACCACAACGACTTCCAGGAGAACATCAACCGGTATCTCCAGGGTCGGCCCGACGACGTCTTCATGTGGTTCGCGGGGTACCGGATGCAGTACTTCGCGGAGAAGGGACTGCTGACCGACATCAGTGACGTGTGGTCGTCCTTCTCCGGGTTCTCCGACGCCCTCAAGGCGCAGTCCACGCACGACGGCCGGCAGTTCTTCGTGCCGTACTACTACTATCCGTGGGCCGTCTTCCACCGTAAGAGCCTGTTCCAGCAGAAGGGCTACCAACAGCCCGAGACCTGGGACGACTTCATCGCGCTGGCCAAGCAGATGTCCAAGGACGGCACCCCGGTCGCCTTCTGCGACAAGGACGGCTGGCCCGCCATGGGCACCTTCGACTACATCAACCTGCGCCTCAACGGATACGACTTCCACAAGTCCCTGATGGCGGGCGAGGAGGCGTGGACCGACAACCGGGTGAAGAAGGTCTTCGACACCTGGCGCGAGCTGATGCCGTACTACCAGAAGGGCGCCCTCGGCCGGACCTGGGAGGAGGCCGGGCAGAGCCTTCAGCAGCGCAAGACGGGCATGGCCGTCTTCGGCATGCCGCACCCCGGCAGCCAGTTCCCGGAGAACGAGCGCGACGACATCGACTTCTTCGCGTTCCCCGAGATCGACCCGCAGTACGGCCAGGACGCCGTGGAGGCGCCCATCGACGGCTTCCTCGTCGCGAAGAAGTCCAAGAACGTCGCCGCCGCCAAGGACCTGCTCAAATGGCTCGGCACGCCGAAGGCCGAGGACGTCTACCTGCGGTACGACCCGAACAACGTGGCCGTCAACTCCGGCGCGGACACCTCCACGTACAGCTCCCTGCAGAAGAAGTCCGCCGAACTCGTCTCCGGCGCCCGGCAGATCTCGCAGTTCCTGGACCGCGACACCCGCCCCGACTTCGCCTCCACCGTGATGATCCAGGCGATCCAGGACTTCATCGGCAACCCGAAGGACGTCGACGGGCTGTGCAACAGCATCGAACGGCAGAAGAAGACCATCTTCTCGCAGCCCGTCGGCTGATCACTGGGGGACATCTTCCGTGGCGCTCACCTCCCCGCGGCGCGCCGGACGGCCACGGCTGCACCGGTTCACCCGTCGCGACCTCGCCGTCCTCGGCGTGCTGCTCGGCATTCCGGTGCTGCTCGACGTCGCCATCGTCTGGGGACCGACGCTGGCCTCCATCGGACTGTCCTTCACCTCCTGGGACGGCATCGGGGACATCCACTGGGCCGGCGGCGAGAACTACCGGAACCTCGCGGAGAACTACCCGCCGTTCTGGCCCGCGGTCCGCCACAACGTCCTGTGGCTGCTCTTCCTGGGACTGATCGCGACGCCGTTCGGGCTGTTCCTGGCCGTCCTCATCGACCGGGGGGTCCGCTTCAGCCGCTTCTACCAGTCCGTGCTCTACCTGCCGGTGGTGCTCTCGCTGGCCATCGTCGGCTTCATGGCCCAACTGCTGCTGGGAACCGACCAGGGCGCGGTCAACACCCTCCTCGGCAACCACACCGACCCCATCGACTGGCTCGGCGACTCCCGCCTCAACATCTGGATGATGATGATCGCGGCCAGCTGGCGGCACGTCGGCTACGTCATGATCCTCTACCTGGCCGGACTGAAGTCCGTCGACCCGGCGCTGAAGGAGGCGGCGGCGATCGACGGGGCGAACGAACGCCAGACGTTCTTCCGCGTGGTCCTGCCGACCCTGCGCCCGGTGAACGTCGTCGTCGGCGTCATCACGGTCATCGAGGCTCTGCGCGCCTTCGACATCGTCTACGCGGTCAACAAGGGCCGCAACGGCCTGGAACTGCTGTCGGTGCTGATCACCGACAACATCATCGGCGAGGCGAGCCGCATCGGCTTCGGCTCAGCCATCGCCGTGGTCCTGCTCACCGTGTCCCTGGGGTGCATCGTGACGTTCCTGGTCCAAGAGCTGCGGGGTGCGCGCGACAGATGACGGCAGAAATCCGCAGCACCGCGCCCGTGCACCGCCCGGCGCCGGCGCCCGCACAGCCGGCGGGATCCCGGCGGCGGGGCCGCTGGGGCGTGCAGATCTTCCTGTCGGCGGTGTCGCTGGCGTTCGTCGCGCCGCTGCTGCTCGCCGTCTACGCCTCCCTGCGCCCGTACCAGGACACGGCGCAGCACGGCTACTTCTCCTGGCCCAGGCAGCTGTCCTTCGGGTACTACCGCCAGGCCTACACCGAGTCCGGCATGGGCAGGTACTTCACCAACACGCTGATCATCGCGGTGCCCGCGGTGATCGTCACGCTGTTCCTGGCGGCGTTCGTGGCGTTCGCGGTCTCGCGCCTGAGACTGCGCGGCGGCCTCGTCCTGCTGATGTTCTTCACGGCGGGCAACCTGCTCCCGCAGCAGGTGATCGTCACGCCCCTCTACGTCCTGTTCAACAGGATCCCGTTGCCGTGGTGGATGTCCGACTCGCTGACGATGTACGACTCCTACTGGGCCGTCATCGTCGTCAACATCGGCTTCCAGCTGGGATTCTGCGTCTTCGTCCTGGCCAATTTCATGCGCACGCTGCCCCAGGAGATCCTGGAGGCGGCGATCGTCGACGGCGCCGGGGTGTGGACCCAGTTCTGGCGCATCACCCTGCCGCTGTGCCGCCCGGCCCTCGCGGCCCTGGCCACGCTCGAGTTCACCTGGGTCTACAACGACTTCCTCTGGGCGCTGATCTTCATCTCCAACCCCGACAAGCTCCCGATCACCTCCTCCCTGAACAACCTGCGTGGACAGTTTTTTACGGACTACAACCTGCTGGCGGCCGGATCGGTCCTGGTGGCCCTTCCGACGATCCTGGTCTTCCTGCTCCTGCAACGCCACTTCATCGCGGGACTGACCCTGGGGTCGACGAAGGGGTGAGTGCTCCCGTCGGGTGCACGAGCGTGACCCCCGGGCGGTGGGCGCAGTTGAACCGAGCATGAAGAAGCGCAGCATGCTCGCCCTCGCGTCCCTGGCCACCGGATTCGTCGTGGCCGCCGTCACTCCGTCGCACGCCGTCGACCACGACGGGCTCGGTGATCGGAGCGTGAAGGACATCGTGGGCACCGTCGACCAGGTCGTCGGTCAGGAAGGCCTTGCCACGGACGACGACGCGTCCGGGCCCCGGCACGGCTGACGTCCGTCGGCCGAGCGCGGCGCCGGCGCCCCGCCGCGGGCGGTGCCGGCGCCGTCCTGTGGACGGCCCTCAACTGGGGCTGGTTTCCGTGGCAGGGTGGAGCGGGCAAGCCACAGGGGGCCGACTGCAGAGGGGGACCCGTGATCGTCTGGATCAACGGCGCTTTCGGTGCGGGGAAGACGACCACCGCACGGGAACTGATCGAACTGATCCCGAACAGTACGCTCTTCGACCCCGAGGTCATCGGCGGTGCGCTGACGTACCTGCTGCCGCCCAAACACCTCGCCGAGGTCGGCGACTACCAGGACCTGCCGATCTGGCGGCGCATGGTGATCGACACGGCGGCCGCGATGCTCGCCGAACTGGGCGGAACCCTCGTGGTGCCCATGACCCTGCTGCGCCAGGAATACCGCGACGAGATCTTCGGCGGGCTCGCCGCCCGCCGCGTCGCCGTGCGGCACATCCTCCTGGCCCCGGCCGAAACGATCCTGCGGGAGCGGATAGCCCACCGGGAGGTCCCGCCCGACCTGCCCGACGGCGAGATGCGCGTCCGCCAGTGGTCCTACGACCACATCGAGCCCTACCGGGCCGCCCTGGCCTCCTGGCTCACCGCCGACGCCCACCCCGTCGACACCAGCGCCCTCACCCCGCACGAGACGGCCGTCCGCATCGTCGAGGCCGTCAGCAGCGGTGCCGTGCCCGTCTGCGACATCGTGCAGACGCCGGAGCCCACGGCCGAGACCGTCGCCTCCGGGGTGCTGCTGTTCGACGAACGGGACCGCGTGCTGCTCGTCGACCCCACCTACAAGCCCGGCTGGGAGTTCCCCGGCGGTGTCGTCGAACCCGGCGAGGCCCCGGCCCGTGCGGGCATGCGCGAGGTCGCCGAGGAGACGGGGGTACGGCTGGACGACGTGCCGCGGCTGCTCGTGGTCGACTGGGAGCCGCCCGCGCCCCCCGCCTTCGGAGGTCTGCGCTTCCTCTTCGACGGCGGCCGGCTGGACTCCGCGGCGGCCCAGCGCCTGCTGCTGCCCGGACCCGAGCTGCGCGACTGCCGCTTCGTCACCGAGCGGGAGGCCGCCGACCTGCTCCCACCCGTGCGCTACGCACGACTGCGCTGGGCGCTGCGTGCCCGCGAGCGCGGCGCGGCGGTGTACCTGGAGGCGGGCGTGCCGGTCGGCTGACGCGCCGACAGCCACAGCGGTCCCGCCCGTCGTTTCGGCGAGTCTGGCCTGCGTCCGGTGTGTCCGGCCTGTCCCTGGGGAGGCCTGCTGTTTCCCGGTGTGTCCTGCTTTCGTCTGGGGAGTCCCGTCCGTCCCCGGAGTGTCCGGGCTGTCTCCGGCAAGTCGCCCCTGTCTCCGGGGAGTCCGGCCTGTCGCCGGGGAGTCCGGCCTGTCTCCGGAAGTCCCGCCTGTCTCCGGGGAGTCCCGCCTGCGCCCGGTGGGGTCCCCGGCGTGCCCCGCCTGCCTCGCCGCGTGCGGCTCAGCCGCACTCGCGCTCACGGCACCCCGGGTATGGTCGCCGCCACCGATCTCCTCAGCCGGCCGGACCGCCCCGTACCCGTCCGCCGTTCCGCACAGGGCTCCCGACGCGAAGCGAGGGCCCTGTGCCGGTGGGAGCGGGTGGGGCGCTCAGTCGGTCGCGTAGTTGCGCAGGAACAGGGCCTCCGCGATCGAGAGGCGCTCCAGCTCCTCGGGGGAGACGCTCTCGTTCACGGCGTGGATCTGCGCCTCCGGCTCGCTCAGGCCGATCAGCAGGATCTCGGCCCGCGGGTAGAGGGCGGCGAGGGTGTTGCACAGCGGGATGGAGCCGCCCTGACCGGCGTACTGCATGTCCTGGCCGGGGTAGGCGACCGCCATCGCGTCGGCCATCGCCCGGTAGGCCGGGCTCCTGGTGTCGGCGCGGAAGGCCTGGCCCTGGCCGATCTGCTCGGTGCGCACCCGGGCGCCCCAGGGGGTGCGGGCCTCCAGGTGGGCCCGGAGCAGCTTGGCCGCCTCGCCCGCGTCGACGCCCGGCGGCACCCGCAGGCTGATCAGGGCGCGGGCGCCGGCCTGCACGGACGGGGTGGCGCCGACGACCGGCGGGCAGTCGATGCCGAGCACGGTGACGGCCGGGCGGGCCCAGATGCGGTCGGCGACCGTGCCGGAACCGATCAGCTCCACACCGTCCAGCACCTTGGCGTCCTTGCGGAACTGCTCCTCCTCGTAGGCCAGGCCGTCCCAGACGGACTCGCCGGCCAGTCCTTCGACGGTCGTCGAGCCGTCCTCGGCGCGCAGCGAGTCCAGCACACGGATCAGCGCGGCGAGCGCGTCCGGGGCGGCACCGCCGAACTGGCCGGAGTGCAGGTTGCCTTCGAGGGTGTCGACCTGGACCCGCACCAGGGTCATGCCGCGCAGGGTGCTGGTGACGGTCGGCAGACCGACGCGGAAGTTGCCGGCGTCACCGATCACGATGGTGTCGGCGGCCAGGAGTTCGGGGTGTTCCTCGGCGTAGCGCTCCAGGCCGCCGGTGCCCTGCTCCTCGGAGCCCTCGGCTATCACCTTGACGTTGACCGGGACGCCGCCGTCGGCCTTCAGAGCGCGCAGGGCGAGCAGGTGCATGATGAGGCCGCCCTTGCAGTCGGCGGCGCCGCGCCCGTACCAGCGGCCGTCGCGCTCGGTGAGCTCGAAGGGCGGGCTGGTCCAGCCGGCCTCGTCCAGCGGCGGCTGCACGTCGTAGTGGGCGTAGAGCAGGACCGTCTTCGCGCCCTCCGGTCCGGGCAGGTAGCCGTACACCGACTGGGTGCCGTCCGGGGTGTCGAGCAGCGCCACGTCCGTGAAGCCCTCGGCGCGCAGCGCGTCGGCGATCCAGTTCGCGGCGCCCTCGCTCTCGCTCTTCGGGTACTGGCCGAAGTCCGCCACCGACTGGAAGGCCACCAGCTCGGCGAGTTCCGCCCGCGCCCTGGGCATGAGGGAGGCGACGGTCTCGGCGACCGGATTCGACGACATGGGCACGCTCCTTGTCGGTGCGAAGGCGCACTCGTGGGTACCGGGGAGATACTTCCGAGCACTTCTGTGTTCCGGATGATCGCGTCAGCGTAGGCGCGACCCCGTGTACGAGGCACGTACGCTGCTGATCCTCCCACAGCGGCCCACCGCCAAGGCCGCCGTAGGATGCGGGAGGCAGCAGCGGCAGGCGGCTTGATCGGGAGCGGTAGACCATCGTGAGCAGCGAGAACTCTTCGGCGGACGACGTGCAGCGGGTGTGGGACGTCGTCGTGGTGGGCGCGGGACCCGCGGGGGCCTCGGCCGCCTACGCGGCGGCGGTCGCGGGGCGGCGCGTGCTGTTGCTGGAGAAGGCGGAGCTGCCCCGGTACAAGACGTGCGGCGGCGGGATCATCGGCCCCTCGCGCGACTCGCTGCCGCCCGGCTTCGAGCTCCCGTTGAAGGACCGCGTGCACGCGGTGACCTTCTCCCACAACGGCCGCTTCACCCGCACCCGCCGTTCCAAGCAGATGCTGTTCGGGCTGATCAACCGGCCCGAGTTCGACCAGCAGTTGGTCGAGCACGCGCAGAAGGCGGGCGCGGAGCTGCGGGCCGGCGCCGCGGTCTCGCGGGTCGAGCAGCACGGTTCGGCGGTGCCGGACCGGCGTACGGTCGCCGTGGTGCTCCAAGGCGGTGAGACGGTGCTCGCGCGCGCGGTGGTCGGCGCCGACGGCAGCGCCAGCCGGATAGGAGCCCATGTCGGGGTGAAGCTGGACCAGGTGGACCTCGGCCTGGAGGCGGAGATCCCGGTGCCCGAGACCGTCGCCGAGGACTGGCGCGGGCGGGTGCTCATCGACTGGGGGCCGATGCCCGGCAGTTACGGCTGGGTCTTCCCCAAGGCGGACACGCTGACCGTCGGAGTGATCTCGGCGCGCGGCGAAGGCGCCGCCACCAAGCGGTACTTGGAGGACTTCATCGCCCGGCTGGGCCTGGCCGGATTCGAACCGAGCATCTCCTCGGGCCATCTGACCCGCTGCCGGGCCGAGGACTCGCCGCTCTCGCGCGGGCGGGTGCTGGTGTGCGGGGACGCGGCCGGACTCCTGGAGCCGTGGACGCGCGAGGGCATCTCCTTCGCGCTCAGGTCCGGGCGGCTCGCGGGGGAGTGGGCGGTGCGCGTCGCCGAGGCGCACGACGCGGTGGACACCCGGCGCCAGGCCCTTAACTACGCGTTCGCGATCAAGGCGGGACTGGGCGTGGAGATGGCCGTCGGCAAACGGATGCTCGCGGTGTTCGAGCGCCGGCCGGGGATCTTCCACGCCGTCCTGACCGGCTTCCGGCCCGCCTGGAAGGCGTTCAAGGACATCACGCAGGGCTCGACCTCGCTCGGTGAGATCGTCCGCACCCACCCCATGGCCCACCGCGCCCTGACCGCGCTGGACCGGCGGCCGGCCCGGCCCGCCGACGAGGACCCGGTCAGTTCCTGACCGTGATGCGGAAGACCGGGTGGTCGGGGGCGGACGCGGTGATCTCCTCGTCGGAGGACTTCGCCGTGACGCCCTTGAAGTACCCGTCGACCTGCCAGCCCCACCTCTCCAGGTAGGTCCGCAGGATCGGGAGCTTCTCCGCGTCGAGCAGCTCCACCGCGGTGAACTCGCGGACCTTCCGCCCGACGCGCAGTTCCCCGCCGCCCGCCGCGCGCATGTTGCGCACCCACTGCGAGTGGCCGCGCGCCGAGACCAGGTACTGCCCGCCCTCGTACGTGTGCGGATTGACCGGAATGCGCTGCGGCTTGCCGCTCTTGCGGCCGCGCACCGACAACTCGGCCGAGCCGGCGAGGCTCAGCCCGCGGCGGGCCAGCCAGCCGATGACGCTGTTCAGACGGACGGCCATCGGGCTGCCCTTGAGGTAGTACGGCGACGAGGAAGACGAAGCGGACGACGACATGATGACCCCCACGGGTTCGGGAGAGCAGTGCTCTCGCTTGTTGAACAGTGTGGGGTAGATCGGTGATCCAAGGCAAGAGCAGTGCTCTTTTTCGTGTGCAGTGCTCCGAATTCGTGGAACACTGGTGCGCATGAGCACCGCACAGGGAGCCCGCGCCCGGGCCAGGACGGAGATCACCGCGGCGATCAAGGACGAGGCCCGCAGACAGCTCGCGGCCGAGGGTGCCGCGAAACTCTCGCTGCGCGCCGTGGCCCGCGAACTCGGCATGGTCTCCTCCGCGCTGTACCGGTACTTCCCGAGCCGTGACGACCTGCTGACCGCGCTCATCATCGACGCCTACGACTCCGTGGGCGAGGCCGCGGAGGCGGCGAACGCGGACGCGTCCGGCGCCGAGCCCCTGGCACGCTGGACCGCCGTGTGCGAGGCGGTGCGCGGCTGGGCGCTCGCCCACCCGCACGAGTACGCCCTCATCTACGGCTCCCCCGTGCCCGGCTACACCGCCCCGAGGACGACCGTCCCGGCCGCGTCCCGCGTCGGTCTGGTCTTCATCGGCATCGTGCGCGACGCCCACGAGCGGCACGCGCTGACCGGGCCGCCGCTCGCCGCCGAACTGCGGGACGAGGCCGAGCGGATGACCGCGGACCTCGCGCCGGGACTGCCGCCCGAGGTGGGTGCCGCGCTCGTCGCCGCGTGGGCGCAGCTCTTCGGGCTGGTCGGGTTCGAGCTGTTCGGGCAGTTCAACCGGGTGGTGGAGGACCGCGAGCCGTTCTTCCGGCACGCGGTGGTCCGGCTCGCGCACGGGACCGGCCTGCGGGCCTGACCGCCGCCGTGACCGGCCGCGCACACGCGAAGGCATGACTTCCCAGGCACTCGCGAAGGCGCGTACTTCCCGGGGAGTACGCGTGATCACCTCGCCCGGCTGACGCCCCGGGCGGCGACGGGCGTCTAGCGTGGCGGTCATGACGGAGCAGCGCGTACGCCGGGGTGGCCCGCCGCAGTGGTGGCGGCACGGCCCCCCGTGGTGGCACCGCGCCGACGAGGGGGAGGCGCCCGGCCGCCACTGGCCCTGGCTCTCCACCGCGCTGTTCACCGCTTTCGTGCTCGTCGGCACGCACTTCTCGGCCCGCAACCAGCACGGCCACCGCGAGCCCCTGGACGCCTTCGGGTTCGCGCTGCTGCTGGTGACCCTGGGCCTGCTGCTGTGGCGCAAGCGGTATCCGGCGTTCGTGGCGTTCGGCACGGCGGCGACCACCCTCGTCTACTACGCCGCCGGATACCCGTACGGACCCGTCTTCCTGGCCGTCGCCGTCAGCTGCTTCAGCGCCGTCGTCGCCGGGCACCGCAGGGCCGCGTGGTCGTCGGTGGCCATGCTGTGGGCCGGGCACGCGCTGATCGCCCTCTGGTTGTACCGCTGGCTGCCCCCACCCGGGGACACCGCCTCCTCCTGGGGGCAGGAACTGGCCATCGCCACCTGGGTGGTGGCCGTCGTCGCGGTCTCGGAGCTGGCCCGTGTGCGCCGCGAGCAGTGGGTCAAGGAGCGCGCCGAGCGCGCCCAGGCCGCCCGGCGCCGGGCCGACGAGGAACGGCTGCGGATCGCCCGTGAACTGCACGACGTCCTCGCGCACAGCATCTCCGTCATCAACGTCCAGGCAGGCGTCGGCCTCGCCCTGCTCGACAGCGACCCGGAGCAGGCGCGCACCGCGCTGACCACCATCAAGGCCGCCAGCAAGGAGGCGCTGGGGGAGGTGCGTCAGGTGCTCGACACCCTGCGCACCCCCGGCGACGCCCCGCGCACCCCCGCGCCCGGCCTCGGCCGGCTGTCCGAGCTGGTGGACCAGGCGGCGACCGCCGGCCTCACCGTCGAGGTCGAGGGGGCACCGCCCCGGCTGCCGCCCGGCACGGACCTCGCCGCCTTCCGCATCGTCCAGGAGGCGCTCACCAACGTCGTACGCCACTCGGGCTCGCGGCACGCGCGCGTCCGCCTCGACCAGGACCGCCGCGCGCTGCGGCTGCGCGTCGACGACGACGGACCCGCGACCGGGGCGGACGCCGGCGGCAGCGGCAACGGCCTGGCCGGGATGCGTGAGCGGGCCGCCGCGCTCGGTGGCACCATCGACGCGGGCGCGCGCCCCGACGGCGGCTGGCGGGTGCTCGCGGTACTGCCCCTGACGACCGAGGAGGAGAACCGGTGATCCGGGTACTGCTGGCCGACGACCAGTCGCTGGTACGGGCCGGCTTCAAGGCGCTGCTCGACGCCCAGCCGGACATCGAGGTCGCCGGGGAGGCCGCGGACGGGGAGGAGGCCCTGCGCGAGGTGCGCGACCTGAGCCCCGACGTGGTGCTCATGGACATCCGCATGCCGCTGCTCGACGGACTGGCCGCGACCCGTCGCATCACCGGCGAGCCGCGGCTGAAGGACGTCAAGGTGGTCATGCTCACCACCTTCGAGCTCGACGAGTACGTCTTCGAGGCGATTCGCTCGGGCGCCTCCGGCTTCCTGGTCAAGGACACCGAACCCGACGAACTCCTGCGCGCGGTACGGGCGGTGGTCGGCGGCGACGCCCTGCTCTCCCCCGGCGTGACGCGCCGCCTGATCGCCGAGTTCGCCGCCCGCTCCAAGGAACCGGCGGCCGCCGACGCCCTCGCGCAGCTCACCGAACGCGAACGCGAGGTGATGGCGCTGGTCGGCATCGGACTGTCCAACGAGGAGATCGCCCGCCGCCTGGTCGTCAGCCCCCTCACCGCCAAGACCCACGTCAGCCGCACCATGGTGAAGCTCGGCGCCCGGGATCGCGCCCAACTGGTCGTCCTGGCCTACGAATCGGGCCTGGTACGCCCGGGCTGGCTGGGCTGAGACGCCTGCCGGAAACGCACCACCGTGCTGACGACCCGGGTGGTGAAGACGACCGGCGCGAGCACCAGGCCCGCCCCCAGGAGCACACCGTGGCGGCGCCCCGCGGCAGGTCGAACAGCAGCACCGGGCCGGCCACGGCCCCGAGGACCACCGCCGCCGCGAACGCCGCGCTGCACAGCTCGTACCGATCCCGACGGTCATCGCGTCCCGCTCGGCCCGACTCCGCCGTTGCCCCGTGAGCCTTCATGTCGCGAGTCGAGCAATCGTGTGCCCGGCGGGGCAAGCGTGGCCCGGCGGGCTCAGACGATGCCGGACGTCTCCCGCCACAGTGCGGCGAGGGTGAGGTCGCCTGTCACGTTCGGCACGGGGACGCGGTTCCACAGGGCGAGGTACAACTGGCCGGCGGGGCCGGAGAGTTCGGTGTCGCACGCGGCGGACGCGGTCCGGGTCGTGACCGGTGGCTCGCCGGACAGGCGCACGGTCCACACCGCGTCCGCGTCCGTGGCCCGCACTCTCAGGACCCGCGGTTCGCGGCTGCGGACCCGGCTGCGGGAGCGGGCGTGGAAGCCGCGCAGCAGCTCGTCGATGCCGTCCACGGCGAAGGCCGTGCCGAGCGTGTCCGGGGTGCCGCCGCGCGCGGCCTCGGCGTCGTGGCGGTGGACCGCCGTCTCGTGTGCCTGCCGCCGGGTCCAGAAGGCCAGGGACGAGGGTGACGGTGCCGGGTGGAAGTTCCAGCACTCCACGTCGGCGGGCGCCGCGGCCAGCGTCTCGACGAGCAGGCGGTGACCGGCCCGGTACCAGGCCACCAGCGCGGCGCCGTCCAGATCCGGCGGATCGCCCATCGGGCGCGGTGACGTGCGGGCGTCGGCGACGATGCCGGCGGCCCACCGGTGCACCACGCCCGTGTGCCGCAGCAGGTCCCGTACCCGCCACCCCGGGCAGGCCGGCACCGCGGCGTCGGGCCCCGCCTGCTCGGCGGCGGCCGCCAGCAGACGGCCCTGACGGTCCAGTGCGTGAAGGTACGCGGCGGTATCCATGCCGGGAGTCTGCCGGACGCGGCCCGCCCCGGGGAGAGCCGCCCTGGGCACCGGACCGGCGTAGGCCGCGTTGCGATACTCCATTCGGCGGGTTGGGCTGGAAGGTGACTCATTGCCCAAGTTCCGGACGGCGATCATGACGATGTCCCCCTTCGGCGCCTCCTTCGGCGGCCCGGACCCGTTCTCCGAGATCCTCAACCGCTTCTTCGGCATGACGCCGGGCGCGGCGCCCCCGCAGGTGCAGCGGGTGCCGATCGGACGGCTGTTGACCGACTCCGCGCGCGAGCTGATCAACCAGGCCACCGGGCGGGCGGCCGAGGACGGCAGCTCCGACCTGGACACCGAGCACCTGCTCTGGGCGTGCACCCAGGTGCAGCCGGCCCGCGGCCTGCTCGCCCAGGCCGGAGCCGACCCCGACCGGCTCGGCGCGGCCCTCGCCGAGGCGCTGCCCGGTGAGAGCGGCACCCCCTCCGCGCAGCCCGGCCTGACCCCGGCCGCCAAGCGGGTGCTGCTGCGCGCCTACGAACACTCCCGGGCGGCCGGAGTGTCGTACATCGGCCCCGAGCACATCCTCGGCGCGCTGCTGGACACCCCGGGCGCCGCGGCGGCGCGCGTGCTGGGCGCCCACGGCATCGAGGCGGACCAGTTGCGCCGCAGCGCCGACACGGCCTCCCGCCCCGATACCGCGCCGGGCGGGGCAGAGCCCCCGAGCGACACCCCGACCCTGGACCAGTACGGGCGCGACCTGACCGAGGAGGCCCGTGCCGCGAAGCTGGACCCGGTGGTGGGGCGGGCCGCGGAGATCGAGCAGACCGTCGAGGTCCTCTCCCGCCGTACGAAGAACAACCCCGTCCTGATCGGCGAGCCGGGCGTCGGCAAGACCGCGATCGTCGAGGGGCTGGCCCAGCGGATCGTGGGCGGGGACGTGCCGAAGACCCTGGAGAACAAGCGGGTGGTCGCCCTGGACCTCACCGGACTGGTGGCGGGCGCCCAGTACCGTGGCCAGTTCGAGGAGCGGCTGAAGAACGTCATCGACGAGGTCAAGGCGGCCTCCGAGTCGACGATCCTGTTCCTGGACGAACTGCACACCGTCGTCGGCGCCGGCGCCACCGGCGAGGGCTCCATGGACGCGGGCAACATCCTCAAACCGGCCCTCGCCCGCGGCGAGCTGCACGTCGTCGGAGCCACCACCCTCGACGAGTACCGGCGGTACGTGGAGAAGGACGCCGCCCTGGAGCGCCGCTTCCAGCCCGTCATGGTGCCCGAGCCGAGCGTCGAGGAGACGGTGCAGATCCTGGAGGGACTGCGCGACTCCTACGAGGCTCACCACCAGGTCCGCTACAGCGACGACGCCCTCGTCGCCGCGGCGGAGCTGTCGGACCGCTACGTCACCGACCGGTTCCTGCCCGACAAGGCCATCGACCTGCTCGACCAGGCCGGCGCCCGGGTGCGTCTGCGGTCCCTGGGCCGGTCCGCCGAGGTCGTCGAGCGCGAGGACCGGCTGGCCAAGCTGCGCCGCGAGAAGGACCAGGCCGTCGCCGCCGAGAACTTCGAACGGGCCTCCGAACTCAAGGACCGGATCGCCGAGGTGGAGACGGAACTGGAGGGTCTGGCCGAGCGCCGCGAGGGCGTACTGGAGGTGACCGTCGACGACATCGCCGACGTGCTGTCCCGGCGCACCGGTATCCCGGTCTCCCAGCTGACCGAGAGCGAGAAGGAGCGGCTGCTGAAGCTGGAGGAGGCGCTGCACTCCCGGGTCGTCGGCCAGGACGAGGCCGTCACCGCGATCGCGCAGGCGGTGCGCCGCAGCCGCGCCGGTATGGGCGACCCCGACCGGCCCGTGGGCTCCTTCCTGTTCCTCGGCCCCACCGGGGTCGGCAAGACCGAACTGGCCAAGGCGCTCGCCGAGTTGCTGTTCGGCGACGAGAACCGGATGGTCCGCTTCGACATGAGCGAGTTCCAGGAGAAGCACACCGTCTCCCGGCTCGTCGGGGCCCCGCCGGGCTACGTCGGACACGAGGAGGCCGGCCAGCTCACCGAGAAGGTGCGCCGTCAGCCCTACAGCGTGCTGCTCTTCGACGAGGTGGAGAAGGCCCACCCGGACGTCTTCAACACCCTGCTCCAGGTGCTCGACGACGGCAGGCTCACCGACGCCCAGGGCCGTACCGTCGACTTCCGCAACACCGTGGTCATCATGACCTCCAACATCGGCGCCCAGCGGATCCTCGCCCACCACGGGAACGTCGCCGCCATCAAGGACCAGCTGATGGAGGACCTGCGCGGAAGGTTCCTGCCCGAGTTCCTCAACCGCATCGACGACATCATCGTCTTCCACGGTCTGAGCGAGGAGGACCTCGGCCGGATCGTGGACCTGCTGCTGGACCACAGCCGCCGGCGGGTGCGTGCCCAGGGCCTGGACCTGGAGGTCACCGACGCCGCGAAGAAGCTGCTGGTCGCCCACGGCCACCAGCCCGGGTTCGGGGCCCGTCCGCTGCGCCGCACCATCCAGGCCGAACTCGACAACCGCATCGCCTCCCTGCTGCTGAGCGACTCGGCCGACCCCGGTGACACGATCGTGGCGGACGTCGTGAACGACGCCCTGGTCTGCCGGGTCGAACACCCGGAGGTCCCCGGCCGGCTGACCTGATGAGGCAGGCTGCCGCGGGGCGGCGCGGCCGGCAGCCGCACGACGAACCGGATCACCCGTCATTCACCGGGGCTGCACCGATGCGGCCGGGCCGGCATGCGCCCTGCGGCGGTACCGCCTGCGTCCGGTCAGGCGAGGGTCACCTCCACCGGCAGCTTCTTGATGCCGTTGACGAAGTTGGAGCGCACCCGGGGCACGTCCCCGGCCAGGCGGATGCCGGCCAGGCGCGGGATGAGCTCCTCGAACATGATCCGGATCTCGGTGCGGGCCAGGAGGTTGCCCAGGCACAGGTGCGGGCTGCCCTTGCCGAAGGTGACGTGGTCGTTGTTCTGCCGGGTGACGTCGAAGTCGTACGGGTTGCCGAAGACCTCCTCGTCACGGTTGCCGGAGGCGAACCACATGACCACCTTGTCGCCCTCCTTGATCCGCTTGCCGCCGAGTTCGGTGTCGCGGGTGGCGGTGCGGCGGAAGTGGTACACGGGGGAGGCCCAGCGCAGGAACTCCTCGACCGCGGTGGGGATCAGCGAGGGGTCCTCCTGGAGGCGGGCCAGCTGCTCGGGGTGCTGGAGCAGGGCCAGCATGGAGTGGCTGATGGTGTGGCGGGTCGTCTCGTTGCCCGCCACCACCAGCAGCAGGAAGTAGTTGTCGAAGTCCTGCGCCGAGAGCGGGACGCCGTCCCGCGGGGTGCCGTTGACCAGCCGGGAGACCAGGTCGGTGCCGTCGCCGCCGTGCCGCTGCCGGGCCAGCTCCCGGCCGTAGGCGAAGACCTCCAGGGAGGCGGGGGAGCGGAAGGGCAGGTCGCGGTACTTCTCGCTCTCCTCGGAGTGCAGGAGCACGTCGGCGTAGTCCGGGTCGGTGTTGCCGATGATGCGGTTGCCCCAGTCGATGAGTTGCTGGTTGTCCTCCGGGGGCACGTCGAGCAGCCGCGCCAGCACGTTGATGGGGAAGTCGGCGGAGACCTCCTTGACGAAGTCGAAGGTGCCCTTGGCCAGGGCCGCGTCCAGGGTGGTCGCGGTCAGGCCGCGCAGGAAGTCACCGTAGCTGTTGATCACGCTCGCGCCGAACTGGCGCTGGATCAGGCTGCGCAGCGCGCGGTGGCGGACCCCGTCGAGCTCGAGGATGGAGGCGCGCTTCTTGATCTGGTCGTCGTCGACCTCCTCGAGGTTGACGAACCGGGTGGAGGTGAAGGTCTCGGCGTCGCGGTCGACGCGGGCGATGTCCGCGTGCCGGGTCACGCTCCAGAAGCCGGAGTTCGGCGCCTCCTCGGGCTGCCAGTGCACCGGATCCTCGTGGCGCAGGGTGTGGAACATGCGCCAGGGGGTGACGCCGTCGGTGAAGTTGTCCAGGTCGGCGAGGTCCACGTCGGCCAGCGGCAGCGGCTCGCGGACGGCGTCGGGCAGGGTCGGGGTGGTCATGGGTGGTGTCTCCTCGGCGTCAAGGGGCACGGTGCCGGCGGGATGCGGCGTCACGGGGCCGGGGGCCCGGTGCCATGGGCGGGGCGGGCTCGGTCAGAGGTGGTAGGCGTACTCGGTGAACTCCCAGTCGGTGACGTGCCGACCGAAGCGTTCGACCTCGTCGCGCTTGTAGGTGAGGTAGGAGGCGGTGAAGTCCTTGCCGAGGACGTCGGCCAGCGCGGTGTCCGCCTCGAGGGCGTCCAGCGCGGCGGACAGGGTGGTCGGGAGCATGGCGGACCGGTCGGTGTCGTAGCCGTATCCGTCCAGCGGCGCGGGCGGTTCGTCGCCGGCCAGGACGCCGAGCAGGGCGGCGGCCACGGTCCCGGCGATGAGCAGGTAGGGGTTGGCGCCGGCGTCGCCCAGGCGAAGTTCGAGCCGGGAGCCGGCACCCCGCTCGGGCGGGATGCGGACCATGGCGCTGCGGTTGTCCAGGCCCCAGTCGACCAGCCAGGGGGCGAGGGTGTCCGGGCCGAAGCGCTTGTAGGAGTTGACCGTCGGATTGGCCAGCGCCGCGAGCGCGGGCGCGTGGGCGAGGATGCCGGCGACGGCGTGCCGGGCGGTGTCGGACAGGCCGTACGGCGCCGTCGGGTCGTCGAAGGCGTTGCCGCCGTCGTCGTTCTCGCAGGACAGGTGCAGATGGAAGCCGGAGCCTCCCGCGTCGTTGAACGGCTTGGCCATGAAGGTGGCCAGACGCCCCTCCTTGCGGGCGAGCTCCTTGACCGCCGACTTGAAGCGGAAGGCCCGGTCGGCGGCCGACAGCGCCTCCGAGTGGGTCAGGTTGATCTCGAACTGCCCCCCGTCGAACTCGTGGTTCCCACTGCTCACGCCGAGGTCGGCGGCGCGCAGCAGGCGCAGGGTGCGCAACAGGTGGTTGTCGTCGTCGGCGCGCAGGCCCGCGGTGTAGACGACGCCCCGGGCGTCGCTGTAGCGGCGCCAGCCGCGCGGGGAGCCGGGCGCGGGTTGGCAGAGGAAGTACTCCAGCTCGGGGCCGATCACCGGGTGCAGTCCGTGCTCGCGGCACCGGTCGAGGACGGCGCGGAGCAGGTCGCGGGGTGACTCGGGGGCGGGCAGCCCGGTGGCCGGGTCGGTGACGTCGCCCAGACAGCTCGCCACGCCGGGTTCCCAGGGCAGGGACACCAGGGTGTCGAGATCCGGTCGTACGCAGATGTCGGGCAGTCCCGCGTCCAGGCCGCCGGCGACCGGGACGACGTCGCCCTGCGGGCTGGTGTGGTAGACGGCGCGGCAGAAGGCCAGGCCGTGGTCGCAGGCCGAGGGCAGGTGCTCCAGCAGGACGTCCCGGGCGCGGTCGGTGCCGATGAGGTCGGGGTAGGTCACCCGGACCACGTCGACACCCTCGGCGGCGAGCCGGTCCTGGTGCCGGCGGACGGATGGGGAATCGGATGCGCTCACCGGTGTCTCCTCTGGGGAATGTGGGGCGCTTCCCAGGCCGGAGCGGGCGCTGGGAGAGGGGAAGAGGGGCGGCGCCGCACTGCGGGGAGGAGCAGGGGCCGCTCAATGTTTGAGGCCAAACGGTATGGACCCCATCACCTCGCCGCAAGGGGTTGGCCGCAAAAATTTATCCATCCGGATAGCTATTGACCAGGGTCCGGTCGCTTCCTATGTTGTTTGACGCCAAACGAGTTCGGGGTGCGGTGTCACCCACCCCGTTGGCCGGGGCCCGGCCGCATCCGGTCCGGGCCCCTTTCCCTTCCAGCCCCGCGCCCGACGCCCTCAGCACCAGGAGGACCGGCCATGAAGGTCGTCGTCGACATGAACAAGTGCCAGGACCACGGTCAGTGTGTCTTCGCCGCCCCTGACGTCTTCAGCTTCGACGACGCCGGCCGTCTGGCCTACGTCAGCGACCCCGACGACGCGCTGCGCGACGAGGTCGAGGAGGCCGCCGACGTCTGCCCGCTCCAGGCCATCCGGATCGAGGACTGAGCCGTGAGCGCACCCGTCGTCGTGGCCGGCGCCTCCATGGCCGGCCTGCGCGCCGCCGAGCAGCTCCGGGCCGCCGGATACCTCGGCCCGATCACCCTGGTCGGCGAGGAACCCCACATGCCCTACAACCGGCCGCCCCTGTCCAAGGAGGTCCTGGCCGGCAAGGCGGCCTTCGAGTCGCTGGCCTTCAGGCCCCGTGCCGCGGTCGCCGACGCCGCATGGCGCCTGGGCACCAGGGTCGTCGCCGCCGACCTCGACCGGCGCCAGGTCGAACTCGACGACGGCGAGACCCTGTCCTACGCCGGGCTCGTCGTCGCCACCGGGATGCGGCCCCGCCGGCTGCGCTGCCCCGGACCCCTCCGCGGACGGCATACCGTCCGTACGCTCACCGACGCCCGCGAGCTGCGCGAGGCCCTGACCCGCCCGGGCGTCCGGGTGGTCGTGGTGGGCGCGGGCTTCATAGGCTGCGAGGTCGCCGCCACGGCCGTCGCCCTCGGCGCCGCCGAGGTGACCGTCGTGGACCCGCTGCCCCTGCCCATGGCCGGACCGCTCGGCGAACTGCTCGCCGGGGCCCTGCTGAAGCGGCACGAGGAACGCGGAGTGCGCTTCGCGCTCGGCACCGGCGTGGCCGGCTTCGAGGGCGAGGACCGGGTCACCGGCGTGGTGCTCGGCGACGGGACCGTGCTTCCCGCGGACGTCGTGGTGGAGTCGGTCGGATCGGTCGCCAACACCGAGTGGCTCGACGGCAACGGACTCGACCTCACCGACGGCGTGCTCACCGACGAGCACCTGCGCGTCGGCGGCCGCCCCGAGGTGGTGGCGGTCGGCGACGTCGCCCGCTTCCCCAACGCCCGCTACGACGGCGTACCCCGCCGCGTCGAGCACTGGTCGATCCCCACCGACACCGCCAAACACGCCGCCCGGGTGCTCGCCGCCCACCTCGACGGCGCCGACGCCGGTCTCGACCCGTTCGGGCCGCTGCCCACCTTCTGGAGCGACCAGCACGACTTCCGCCTTCAGTCATTCGGCGCGCCCGGGCTCGGCCTCGGCGACGTACGGATCCTCGACGGCGGTCCGGAGGGGGACGTGCTCGTCGGCTACCACCAGGACGGCCGTCTGGTCGGCGTCGTCGCCCTCGGCGGCCAGGCCGCGGCAGCCGCCGCCGCCCGCCGCCGCGCGGAACTGCTCAAGCTGCCCGCCCTCACCGCGTAAGGAACGCCTGCCATGACCACCGTCCGCGGATTCTTCCACCCCAAGACGGCGACGGGTGCCTCGTCGCTGATCCCCTCCCCGCCGTGGCACTACTCCGGCGACCTGCTCACCGTCGAGTACCGCACGGACCCGGCACGCGTGCGCGAACTGCTTCCCGAGCCGCTGGAGCTCGCCGACGAGGACCCCGGCGCCGTGGCGCTGATCTGGGCCGACTGGCAGTCCTGCGCAGCCGCGGGCGAGGAGCTGCTGGACCCGGTGCGCGCCCAGTACAAGGAGGCCTTCGCCGTCGTCCGCTGCAAGTACCAGGGGCAGACGTACACGCGCTGCGTTCACATCTGGGTCGACAAGGACTTCGCCATCGCCCGCGGGCTGCACCAGGGCTACCCGAAGAAGCTCGGCTCGATCCACCAGACCCGCCCGCACCCCTACGGTCCGGCCCCGCGGATCGAGGCGGGCGCCTGCTTCGGCGCGACGCTCGCCGCCGCCGACCGCCGCATCGCCCAGGCCGTGGTCACCCTGCGCGAGCCGTCCGAGACCAACGGCTTCGTCAACGCCCACCCCATGGCCCACCACCGCTGGCTGCCGTCCATCGAGAAGGGCAAGGGCCTCGCCCTCGACGAGCTGGTCGAGTCCGGCGCCGCCTTCTTCGAGGGCGGGCAGCCGTGGGTCGGCGACGCCGATCTGGAGCTGTTCGAGTCGCCCACCGAGGAGCTGGCCCGGCTGGAGGTCCGCGAGCCCGTCGCCGCCTACTACCGGCAGGTGGGCGTGGTCTGGGACGGCGGCCGCCTGCTGGAGTCCGGCACGTCCGGCGCCGAGTGACGCACCCGCAGACGAAACACCCTGGAGACCGGACATGACCGACACCCACACCACCACCGTCGCCGGAGTCGCCGTCGACACCCGGCACTGGATCGGCGGCGAACGCGTCGCCTCCGCCGGCACCTTCACCGACGTCTCGCCCATCGACGGCGCCGCGCTCGGCGAGATCTCCCGCGGCACCGCGAGCGAGGCCGCCGCCGCCGTGGCCGCCGCCAAGGCCGCCTTCCCCGGCTGGGCCGCCACCCCGCGCGCCGAACGCGCCCGCATCCTGCACGCCATCGCAGACGGCGTGGAGAAGCGGCTCGAAGAGCTCGCGATCGTCGAGACCACCGACAACGGCGCCCTGCTGCGCTCCCACCGGCGCGGTGTCATGCCACGCGTCGCGCACAACTTCCGCTTCTTCGCCGACTGGCTGCTCCGGCTCGACCACGAGGACTTCGAGACCCGCGGCCACGCCAACCACGTCAGCTGGGACCCGGCCGGCCCCTGTGTGCTGATCACCCCGTGGAACGCGCCGCTGATGCTGGCCACCTGGAAGGTCGCCCCGGCCCTCGCCGCCGGCAACACGGTGATCCTGAAGCCCGCCGAGTGGTCCCCGCTGACCGCCTCGCTGCTCGCCGACATCGCCGCCGAGGCGGGACTGCCGGCCGGCGTCCTCAACGTCGTCCAGGGCCTCGGTTCGGAGATCGGCGACGCGCTCACCTCGCACCCGGACGTGCGCCGGATCAGCTTCACGGGTTCCGTCCCGACGGCCCAGCGGATCTCCGCGTCGGCCGCCGCGAACCTCACCCCGCTCAGCCTCGAACTCGGCGGCAAGTCCCCCTTGCTGGTGTTCGCCGACGCCGACGTCGACCTCGCCGTGGACCTCGCGGTGGAGCAGTACGACAACGCCGGCCAGGTCTGCCTGGCGGGCACCCGGTTGCTGGTGGAGGAGTCGATCGCCGAGGAGTTCACGCGGCGCTTCACGGAGAAGGCCTCCCGGCTGGTGCAGGGCGACCCGCGCGACGGGGCCACCGACATCGGCCCCAACATCCACCCCCGCCAGCTGGAGAAGATCGACGGCTTCGTGCAGCGGGCGCTCGCGGCGGGGGCCCGGGCCGTCATCGGCGGCCACCGCAAGGACGGCCTGTTCTACGCGCCGACGCTGCTGACCGACGTCGCCCAGGACTCGGAGATCGTGCAGGAGGAGGTCTTCGGCCCCGTACTGACCCTCCAGACCTTCGGCACCGAGGAAGAGGCCGTCCGCCTCGCCAACGACACCCGCTTCGGCCTGGCCGCGACTCTCGCCACCGGCGACCACGAGCGCGCCGAGCGCGTCACCGCGCGGCTCGTCGCCGGCACCGTCTGGGTCAACTGCTTCTTCGTGCGCGACCTCCAGGCCCCCTTCGGCGGCTCCCGCCACTCCGGCGTCGGCCGCGAGGGCGGCACCTGGAGCTTCGACTTCTACTGCGACCTGAAGAACACCGTCACCGCCCCGAAGGGATGGAGGGACCATGGGTGAGATCGTCGGGGCGGGGCTGCTCGCCCACGTGCCCACCATCGTGCTGCCGAAGGAGACCCGGCTGGAGCTCAACGAGGGCAAGGAGATCACCCTCGTCACCGGCCTGGAGCAGCTGCGCGAGGACGTCTTCGCACGCGACGACTACGACACCGTGGTCGTCCTGGACTCCCACTGGGCGACGACCGTCGAGTTCGTCGTCACCGCCCAGCACCGGCGCGCGGGCCTGTTCACCTCCGAGGAGCTGCCGCGCGGCATGTGCCGGATGCCCTTCGACTTCCCCGGCGACCCCGAACTCGCCCACAACATCGCCTCGTTCGCCGACAAGCACGGCACCTGGATCACGGCGATCGACGACGAGTACCTGCCGATCTACTACGCCACCATCAATCTGTGGAAGTTCCTCGGCGAGGGCCTGCCCGACAAGCGGTGGGTGACCATCGGCGTCTGCCAGACCGGCGACATGGAGGACCACCTGCGCCTGGGCCGCGCCCTCGCCGACGGCATCGCCGCCACCCCCGGACGCCGGGTCCTGCTCATCGCCTCCGGCGCCCTGTCGCACACCTTCTGGCCGCTGCGCGAGTTGCGCGACCACGAGGCGAGCGACCCGGCCCACATCTTCACGCCCGAGGCCCGCGAGGCCGACCACGAGCGCATCGACTGGTTCAAGGAGGGTCGCCACGACAGGGTCCTCGACACCATGGACGAGTTCTGGAAGCACAAGCCCGAGGCGAAGTTCTTCCACTACCTGATGATGGCCGGCGCCCTCGGCGAGCGGGCCTGCGTCGCCAGGGCCCGCCAGTACGGCGAGTACGAGAACTCCATCGGCACCGGCCAGGTCCACCTGTGGTTCGACCGCCCGGCCCACGGCTGGACCGGCACCGGCCTGCCCACGTCCCCCGCCCCGCACACGACCGCCTAGAAAGGTCCCCCATGTCCGAGTACCGCCGCATCCTCCTCGACGGTGCCGCCGTCCAGGTCACCGTCGACGGGGACGAACTGGTCGCCGGGGACGGCCGCCGCGTCAAGAGCGACGACGCGCGGCACCTTCCCCCGGTGGTCCCCTCCAAGGTGATCGCCGTCCACCTCAACCACCGCAGCCGGGTGGACGAGTTCCGGATCGGCCTGCCCGACACCCCGACGTACTTCCACAAGCCGACCTCGGCGCTCAACTCCCACAAGGGCGCGATCGTGCGCCCCGAGGGCTGCAAGTGGCTCAACTACGAGGGCGAGGTCGCCATCGTCATCGGCAGGACGGCGCGCAACATCTCGCCGGCCGAGGCGGGGGACTACATCGCCGGGTACACCATCGCCAACGACTACGGCCTGCACGACTTCCGCGACACCGACGCCGGCTCGATGCTGCGCGTCAAGGGCTCCGACACCCTCTGCCCGCTCGGCCCCGGCCTGGTCACCGACTGGGACTTCCACGGCAAGCGGCTGCGGACCTATGTCAACGGCGAGGTCGTCCAGGACGGCTCGACCGACGAGATGACCTGGGACATGCACTATCTCGTCGCCGACATCGCCCGCACGATCACCCTCTACCCCGGTGACGTGCTGCTCTCCGGCACCCCCGCCAACTCGCGTCCCGTCCGGCCGGGCGACGTCGTCGAGGTCGAGGTCGAGGGGCTGGGCCGCCTCACCAACCACGTCGTCACCGGTCCGACCCCGATCCGGACCGACGTCGGCGCCCAGCCCACCGAGTCCGAGGAGGTGCTGTCCACCGCGCTCGGCGGCGACTGGGAATTCCGTGGCATCCGTCCGCCGCGCCGCTGAACGGCCCGCGGTCGATAGGGTCGGTGCCATGACCGAGCCCGGACACCCCGTGAACCCCGCGGAGCGCGGCGAACCCGCGGCGCCGGCGGAGAGGGCTCCTCGCACGGAATCGACGGCTCCCGGCAGCCCCGCCGGCCCCGCGCCCGCCGGGGGAACGGGGGCGCCCGCTGACTGCGCGGCTTCCGCCGGGGCGGCGGGGTCCGCTGGTTCTGCGGCTTCCGCCGGGACGGCTTCACCTGCCGGGTCTGTCGAGTCGGACGGGTCGGTGGGGTCCACCGGATCTGTCGAGTCCGGTGCGGCCGGCGGGCCCGACCATGCCGCGGAATCCGGTGCGCCCGCCGCGGCCGGTCCTGGTCGGCGGCCGCGTAAGCGGGTGCGGAACTATGGGGCCGGGCGGGACGCGTTGCTCGACGCCGCCGTGCGTGTGGTGGCGCGCGGTGGGCTGCGCAGGCTCACCTACCGGGCCGTGGCGCAGGAGGCCGGGGTCACCCATGGACTCGTCGTGCACCACTTCGGCTCGCGCGACGCCCTCATCGAGGAGGCGCTCGCCCACGCCGTGCGCTCCTCCCTGAACAGCAGCGCGCTCGAGCCCGGCACGGGCCGGGTCGCGGACTTCTCCGCCGGGCTGTCGGACATGGTGGAGTCCGGCCCGGACCTTCAGGCCTTCCAGTACGAGTTGCTGCTGGAGGCGCGCCGCCGGCCCGAGCTCATGCCGCACCTGCGGGCCCTGTACGAGGAGTATTTCGGCGCCACCCGCCGGGAGCTGACCCAGATGCTCGCCCGGCCGGTCGACCGGGGCCTGTACCGGCTGGTCTTCGCGGCCCTGGAGGGCCTGGTGCTGCACCAGCTCGTGTTCGGCGAGCGCGAGGTCACCGAGGAGGCCCTCGCCCGGCTGCGCGACCTGCTCCAGCAGCTCGCCGCCGACCCGGAAGAGGCCTGAGCCGTACGCTGGACCGGCGTGGCCACCGGACCGCAGGTCACGGTGGCGTAAGAATCGGCGATCCGCACGGATTCCCAGCCTTCACCCCCTTGTCAAACGGATAGTTCCGCCCTCACGATGAGGCAACTCGTTTGGCCTGAAACGATCCTCCTTTCTCTGGCAGGTGATCCGAGTGGACAGTCAGACGGCCTCCGCGGAGCGGACCGTACGGGACACATCCACCGCAGCCACGCTCAAGCCCAATGCGCTGGGCGTTTTGGGCATCCTCTTCTTCGTCCTGTCCGCGCAGGCCCCCCTGACCGGGATCGCCGGGGCGGCCCCGATCTCCGTCGCCATCGGCAACGGAGCCGGCACCCCCGCCGCCTACGTACTCGCGGGCGCCATGATCCTGCTGTTCTCGGTCGGCTTCGTCGCCATGGGACGGCACGTCGTCGACGCCGGCGCCTTCTACACCTACATCGGCACCGGGCTCGGCCGCACCGCCGGAGCCGGCAGCGCCGGCCTCGCCCTGTTCTCGTACTGCGTCATCCAGGCGGCCATGTACGGGCTGTACGGCTCCATCGTCAGCGGACTGGTCGCCCACCACACCGGTCTGGACCTGCCGTGGTGGGTCTGGGCGCTGGCCACCATGGCCGTGGTGAAGGTGCTCGGGGCCGCCGGCGTCGAGATGGGCGCCCGCGTGCTGGCCGTCTTCGTCACCGCCGAGTTCAGCATCCTGCTGGTGTTCGGAATGGTCACGTTGCTCAAGGGCGGCGGGCCCGAGGGCCTCGGCGTGACCGACAGCTTCTCGCCGTCCGCGGCGCTCCAGGGCGCACCCGGGGTCGCCGTGATGTTCGCCGTCGCCTCGATGTTCGGTTTCGAGGCCACCGCGATCTACGGCGAGGAGGCGCGCAATCCCAGCAGGACCGTCCCGCGGGCCACCTACCTGTCCGTGCTGGTGGTCACCGGCTTCTTCGCGCTGACCTCCTGGATGCTGATCTCCGCCTACGGCGCCTCGCAGGCGTCGGCGGCAGCGGGCAAGGCGCTGGCGAGCGGGGACTCCACCGGCTTCGTCTTCGCGCCGATCGCCGCGGAGTTCGGCGGCTGGGTGAACCAGGTGCTGCCGATCCTGCTCGCCACCTCCCTGTTCGCGGGCATCCTCACCTTCCACAACTCCGCCAACCGCTACCTGTTCTCGCTCGGCCGCGACGGGCTGCTGCCACCGGGCCTGTGCCGGCTCAACGCCCGCCACGCGCCCGCGGCCGCCGGCTGGGTGCAGACCGTGATCGCCCTGGCCCTCGTCGTCCCCTTCGCGCTGACCGGCAAGGACCCGGTGCTGACCCTCTTCTCCTGGTTCAGCGGAGTGGCCGTCCTGGCGATGATGCTGCTCTACCTGCTGACCTCGGTGTCGGTGGTCGTCTTCTTCCGCCGAGAGCGCCTGGACGGCCGGGTGTGGAACACCCTCGTCGCCCCGGTGCTGGGCGCGCTGGGCCTCGCGGGCGCCATCTGGCTGATCCTGGCCAACTTCACCACCCTCATCGGCGGCTCCACCGGCACGGCCGTGTGCCTCACCCTCCTGGTGCCCGTGGTACTGGCGCTCGGCGCGGTCAACGAACGGGTCAGGCAACGGCGCGCGGCGACGCCGTAACCCCGCCTCGCCCGCCCTCACCCGCCCCGAGACGACGAACGACCAACGGTCTGGAGGACCGCATGTCCGCTGTCACCCACGACGAATGGCTCCACCGGGCCAAGGATTTCCAGCCCCCTCGCGCGCACCACGTCGACGGCGTCGAGGAGGCCGGCGGCGGCGCCGCCTTCCGGGTCGTCTCGCCCCGGGACGGCCAGGTGCTGACCGAGGTCGCCGACGCCGGCCCCGCCGAGGTCGACGCCGCCGTGGCCGCCGCTCGCCGCGCCTTCGACAGCGGACCGTGGCCGCGGTGGGCGCCCGCCGACCGCGGCCGGGTCCTCCTGCGCATCGCCGATCTCCTCCAGGAGCGGCGCGCGGAACTCGCCCTCGCCGTGAGCCTGGAGATGGGCAAGCCGATCAGCGACGCCAACGACATCGAACTGCGCGCCGTGATCAACACCTTCCGCTGGTACGGGCAGCTCGCCGACAAGCTCACGGACGAGTCCCCGCACACCGCCGCGGACGCGCTCGCCCTGGTCACCCGGGAGCCGGCCGGCGTCGTCGGCGCGGTGGTGCCCTGGAACTTCCCGCTGACGCTCGCCGGCTGGAAGGTCGCCCCCGCGCTGGCGGCCGGCTGCACCGTCGTACTCAAGCCCTCGGAGAACTCTCCGCTGTCCGCGCTGCTGCTCGCCCGGATCGCCACCGAGGCAGGTCTGCCGCCCGGAGTGCTCAACGTGGTGAACGGCGACGGGCCGGTGGCCGGGCGGGCCCTCGGCCTCCACCCGGACGTCGACGTGCTGGCGTTCACCGGTTCCACGGCCGTCGGCCGCCACTTCCTGCGCTACTCCGCCGACTCCAACCTCAAGCGGGTCTGGCTGGAACTCGGCGGCAAGTCGCCGAACATCGTCCTGCCCGACGCGCCCGACCTGGCGAAGGCCGCCGCCACCGCCGCCTGGGGCATCTTCTTCAACCAGGGCGAGATGTGCACCGCGCCCTCCCGGCTGCTGGTGCACTCCTCGATCGCCGAGGAGGTCACCGAGGCGGTCGTGGCACGGGCACGCGAGTTGCGAGTGGGCGACCCCCTGGACCCCGCCACCGAGATGGGCGCCCTGGTCGGCGAGGCCCACCTGGACCGCGTACTGGACCACGTCCGGCAGGGCGCCGACGACGGGGCCCGCCTGCGCACCGGCGGCCGGCGCGTCCTGACGGAGACCGGCGGCGTCTACGCCGAGCCCACCGTCTTCGACCGCGTCGACCCGCGCTGCCGGCTCGCCCGCGAGGAGATCTTCGGCCCGGTCCTGTCCGTCCTGACCTTCGACGGGATCGACGAGGCGGTCGCGCTCGCCAACGCCACCGAGTACGGCCTCGCCGCCGGCCTGTGGACCTCCGACCTGTCCACCGCCCACCGCGTCTCCCGGGCCCTGAGGGCCGGCACCGTCTGGGTCAACTGCTACGAGGAGGGCGACCTCACCGTCCCCTTCGGCGGCATGAAGCAGTCGGGCAACGGCCGGGACAAGTCCGTCCACGCCCTGGAGAAGTACACCGAGCTGAAGACCACCTGGATCCAGTTGTGAGCCGAACCCCCGTGCGTCCCCTGATCGCGATCCCCGCCCGCTTCTCCGCCACCACCTCCGCGCTGCGCTTCGCCGCCGAGGTCAACGCCCGCGCCCTGATCGAGGCGGTGTGGCGGGCCGGCGGCGAACCGGTGAACATCCACCCGGCGGACCCCGCCGGGCACGACGTCGCCGCGCGGCTCGCCCGCTTCGACGGCGTCCTGCTGCCCGGCGGCGGCGACCTCGCACCGCACCGGTACGGCGCCGCCGACACCCACGACAGTGTCTACGACGTCGACGACCTCCAGGACGCCTTCGACCTGGAGGTTGCCCGCCGGGCACTGGAGTCCGGCGTGCCGCTGCTGGCGGTCTGCCGTGGTCTTCAGGTGGTCAACACCGTGCTGGGCGGCACGCTGCACCAGGACATGGGCGGCCCCGGCCAGGACCACCGGCACGTCCGGCACCCCGTGTCCCTCGCCCCCGGTTCGGCACTGGCCGGGATCACCCGCGCCGACAAGGTCGAGGCCTCCTGCTACCACCACCAGCACATAAACCGGCTCGGCGAGGGCCTGACGGTCACCGCCCGGGCCGCCGACGGCACCGTGGAGGGCGTGGAGCGCGCGAGCGGCACGGGCTGGTTCGCGGCCGTGCAGTGGCACCCCGAGGACACCGCACACGAGGATCCGGCGCAGCAGCGCCTGTTCGACGCGCTGGTGGAGGCGGCCCGTGCCTGAGTGTCCCGGCCCGCCACGGGCGGCGCGGAACCCGTCGGGTCAGCCCTTGGCGCGGCGCCCGCTGCGGCGCGGCGCCGGGTCCGCGCCGTCCAGCAGCGACCGGCGGCGTTCCTCGCCGTGCTCCTCGACCTGGAGGACCACACGCCGCAGCAACTCCGCCAGCCCCCGGCACTCCTCGCCGCTCAACTGCGAGGTGACGAAGGCCTCTTCCTCGTTGAACTCCGGAAAGACCCGGCTCATGAACTCCTCGCCCTCGGCGGTGAGCGAGAGCAGGACGAGCCGGCCGTCGGTGGGGTGCCCGGTGCGGCGCAGCAGCCCGCGCGACTCCAGCGTGCGGGAGACGCCCGTCAGAGTGCCTTTGGAGATGCCGGCCTCCTCGGCCACGTGCCGGGTCTCCGACTCGCCCCACACCCAGACCACCCACAGCACGACGAACGCGGTCCAGGTCAGGTCCGAGCCGCGCAACACCGAGTTCTCCAGGTGCTGGCGGACCGCGGAGGCGGCCCGGTAGATGTTGGCGACCGCCGCCATCTGCTCCCGGCGCACGCGGATGCCGCCGAGCTTGGCCTGCGCGAGCTTCTCCGCCTCGGTGATGGAACGGTGGCCGGGCACGGGCACTCCCTCGCTCTGATCGCCGGGACCGGGCGGGCCGGTGCCGTCCGCCGGGTCATTCGGGCTCAAAGTGTACGGCGATCAGTTCCGGGGCGAGGTGCCCTTCCCCCGTCCTCAGCCCGTCTTCCACCCCCAGGGCGTGTCCACGCGCGCCCACTCCTCGTCCCACTGGGCGAAGCGCCGGCGGTCGAGCCGGGTCCGGGCCAGTTTGGCACCGCCGATGACGACGCCCACGGTGGTCGATCCCGCCCAGAGTCCGCCCAGGGTCGTCTGGAAGGCGATGTCGGCCGGTGAGGCGGGCGACGGGACCAGCGTGCCCTGCCCGTTCGTCCACACCGTGACGCGGGCGCCTGGTGTCGCGGAGACCGGGACCCTGGTCCGGCCCGTGTGAGCCGAGCCGTTGGCGTCCGTCCAGCGGACCGTTCCCCATCCCAGGGCGCCGCCCACCGGCCGGACCGCCCCGCGGGTCGCCTCCTGCGTCACCACGGCGGGCACCGGGTGGCTCTCGGCCCGGACCCGCTCCGCTGCCTGATGCATCGCGCCCGCCGTCAGCACACCCGCGAGGACACCGCCGGCCACGGCGAGGACCCAGGCGACGAGCAGGAGCCACGCCTCCACGACGTCACTGGTCCGCCTGAGCGGATTGCGCCGCCATCGCCACAGCCACACTCCCGCACGACGTGCCACCTTCGACACCCCCTCGTGAGCATCGACGGCCCCTACTGCCAGTGTGCCCCCATGGGCGGTCCAAGGCTTCCGGGGAGCCCGGAAAGTGGCGGCCGGCCCCGGCGGCACGGCCGCCCCCGGGCGCGGCCCGCCGGCCCGTGCCGGGCCTTCGGACACGGATCGGTTAAGGCTTTCTCACGTGGCCGTTGCCCTGCGGTGAGCGCGCCATGATGGGGCCATGACGTTCGCCGCGCGCGCTCTCGCCCAGCTGGTCACCTGGCCCGACCTCAAGGAGGCGGTGCCGAGCTGCGGCAGCGGGCAGGCGCTCAGCTCGGCGGGCGGGGAGATCGCCCACTTCCACTCCGAGCGGGACGTCGACCTCAACCTGACCGCCCGGGCGATCCGCCGCCTGGAGGGCGACCTGCGGCGCTTCGCCGCGATCCGGGTCGTGCCCGGCTCCTCGTGGGTGACGCTCCGCCTCGACGCCTCGGCCGACGTCGACCTGCTGATGAGCCTGATGAGCGTGGCGCTCCAGGCCCAGCAGGGGCCGCCGGACGACGCCCGGACCACCCCCTGCGGCTGCAACGACGGCCGCGGCGTGGGCTTCCTGCGGTTGTGACGTGGAAGCGGGAGGTGCCGTCAGACGGTCAGCACCCGCAGGCCCGCCTCCTCGAACCCGCGCACCGTCTCCGGCGCCGCCGCCGCGTCCGTGACCAGGGTGTCCACCGACTCGGCCGAGCAGATGCGGGCGAAGGCCCGTCGGCCCAGCTTGCTGGAGTCGGCGGCCACGACGACACGCTCGGCGCGCTCGCACAGCAGCCGGTTGACGGCGGCCTCGGCCTCGTCGTGCGCCGCCGCGCCGTGCGCGACGTCGAAGCCGACCACCCCGAGCACCGCCACGTCGAGCGTGATCTGGCTCAGCACCCCGTCCGCCAGCGGCCCGATGAGCTCGTACGACTGCGGCCGCGCGACCCCTCCGGTCAGCACGATCTTGAACTGGGGCCTGACGGCGAGCTCGTTGGCGATGTTGAGCGCGTTGGTCACCACGGTCAGCGCGGGGGAGCCGGAGGCGAGGTCGGCGCGCACCGCCAGGGCGCGGGCCACCTCCGTGGTCGTGGTGCCGCCCGTCAGGCCCACCGCCTCGCCGGGCGCCAGGAGATCCGCGACCGCCTTGGCGATGCGCTGCTTCTCGGAGGCGTGGCGGGCGGTCTTGTAGCGCAGCGGCAGCTCGTAGGAGACTCCGTGCACCACCGCGCCTCCCCGGGTGCGGACCAGCATCTGCTGCTCGGCGAGCTGGTCGAAGTCCCGCCGGATCGTCGCGGCCGACACCCCCAGTCCGGTCGCCGCCTCCTCGACGTCCAGCCGGCCGCGCTCGACGAGCAGCTCCAGCAGCGCCTTCCAGCGGGCGTCACGTGACATCCGCCTCCTCCGTTCCCTCGATCCTCCGTGACCTTAGCGCACCCGGCGCGCATGCTAGATGCTTGATTGTGCTCGAAAGGCGACGGTATCTTGCATGAACAAGCATCTGCCGAGCAGGAGGAGGGGCCATGAGCCATGTCGAGGACGAGCTGACCAGCCAGCCCGAGTGCTGGTCCCGTGTCGCGGCCGACGTCGCCGTCCACGGCCGGGCACTGCCCGCCCAGGGGGAGCGGGTCGCGATCGTCGGCTGCGGCACCTCGTACTTCATGGCCCAGGCCGCCGCCGCGCTGCGCGAGGGTTCGGGACAGGGGGAGACCGACGCCTTCGCCGCCTCGGAGTTCCCCTACGGCCGCTCCTACGACCGCGTGCTCGCCCTCACCCGCTCCGGCACCACCACAGAAGTCCTCGAAGTGTTGCGGGAGTTGAAGGGGCGCACCCGTACGACGGCGGTCACCGCGGACCCCGCGACCCCCGTGATGGACACCGCCGACGAGGCCGTGGTCCTCGACTTCGCGGACGAACGCTCCGTGGTGCAGACCCGGTTCGCGACCACCGCCCTCACCCTGCTGCGCGCCCACCTCGGGCTGCACACCGACGAGGTCGTCGTCGACGCCCGCGCCGCCCTGTCCGCTCCGCTGCCCGAACCGCTCATCGCCTGCACGCAGTTCACCTTCCTGGGCCGGGGCTGGACCGTCGGACTGGCCAACGAGGCCGGGCTGAAGATGCGCGAGGCCTCACTGTCGTGGACCGAGGCCTACCCGGCGATGGAGTACCGGCACGGCCCCATCAGCGTCACCACCGACGGCACGGCCACCTGGATGCTCGGCCGGGCGCCGGAAGGGCTCGCTGAACAGGTCCGCACGACGGGTGGGTTGTGGATCGAGGGCGAGCTCGACCCGCTGGCGGAACTGATCCGTGCCCAGCGGCTCGCGGTCGCCGTCGCCGCGGCCCGAGGCCTGGACCCGGACCGGCCCCGCCACCTCACCCGCTCGGTGATCCTCGCACCCTGACGCCCCGTCACCCGATCCGGTACCGGAAAGGACAGACCGTGCCGCTTGCATCCACCGGCGAACTGGTCGCCCGCGCCGCCGCCGCGCGCTCCGCAGTCGTCGCCTTCAACATCATCACGCTGGAACACGTCGAGGCCGTCGTCGCCGGGGCGGAGGCGGCCGGCGCGCCCGTCGTCCTCCAGGTCAGCGAGAACGCCGTCACGTTCCGCTACGGACGGCTGCTGCCGCTCGCCCGTGCCGCCGCGGCGGCGGCCGAACGCGCCACCGTACCCGTCGCGTTGCACCTCGACCACGTGCAGAGCGACGACCTGCTGCGCCAGGCGGCCGACGCCGGCTTCAGCTCCGTGATGTACGATGCCTCCCGGCTGCCGTACGCGCAGAACCTCGCCGCGACCAGTGCCGCCGCGGCCTGGGCGCACGCCCAAGGGCTTTGGATCGAGGCCGAGTTGGGCGAGGTCGGCGGAAAGAACGGCGCGCCGCCGCTGGACGCCCACGCCCCCGGCGCGCGCACCGATCCCGCCGAGGCGCACGCGTTCGTCACCGGCTCCGGGGTGGACGCCCTGGCCGTGGCCGTCGGCAACACCCACGCCATGACCGAGCGCACCGCCGCCCTCGACCACGACCTCATCAAGCGACTCGCCGGAGCACTGGACGTGCCGCTCGTCCTGCACGGCTCCTCCGGCGTCCCCGACGGCGAACTGGCCGCCGCCGTCGCCGGGGGCATCGCCAAGGTCAACGTCGGCACCGCCCTCAACATCGCGATGACCGGCGCGATCCGCGGCTTCCTCGCCGCCCACCCGGAGGCTGTCGACTCCCGCAAGTACCTCAGCGTGGGCCGCGAGGCGATGGTGGGGGAGGTGGAGCGGCTCATCGGCGTGATCGGCTCACGCCGTACGGCGCCTACCTCTTGACGGCCCGCAGCACCACGAACTTCGGGTCGCTCGCGACGAGCCGGCTGTTGCCGAACAGCCGGCGCAGCTTGACGTGGTAGCCGAGGTGTCGGTTGCCGATCACCCACAGCTCGCCGCCGGGGCGCAGCGCACGCCGCGCCCCGGTGAACATCCGCCAGGCCGTCGCGTCCGTGGTCGCCTGGTGCGAGTGGAAGGGCGGATTGTTCAGCACGAGGTCCACGCTGCCGGCCGGCACCCCGGCCAGCGCGTCGCCGACCCGGAACTCGGCCTGTCCCGGCACGCCGTTCGCCTTGTACGTCCCCTCCGCGGAGGCCACGGCCTGGAACGACTCGTCCGTGAACAGCACCTCGGCGCCCGGGTTCGCCAGCGCCAGCGCCGTACCGACGACGCCGTTGCCGCAGCCCAGGTCCACCACCCGGCGGGCGCCGCCGCCGTCCGGCAGGTGCCGCAGGAAGAACCGGGTGCCGATGTCGAGCCGGTCGGCGCAGAAGACGCCCGCGTGGTTGACGACGGTCCGGCCGGAGGCTGCGCCTACGCCGTCGGGCAGCGTGTAGGTGTGCGGCCACGGGTTCGCGGGCGGCTCCCGGGAGGGGTCCGGCGTGCAGAGGATCAGGCGGGCCTTGCGCCGTGCGAGCGAGGTCCGGGTGGGACCGAGGATCCGCTCGAACAGCGTCAGCGTGGAGGTGTGGATCTCCTTCACCATCCCGGTGCCGACGACGACCGTGCCCTCGTGCACCGCGGGCGCCAGGCGCAGCAACTGGTCCTCCAGCAGCGCCAGGCTCCTGGGCACCCGCACCAGCAGCACGTCGATCCGGCCGGGCGGGGGATCCTGCGTGGTCAGCAGGCGTACCGCGCCGGGCTCCGCTCCGCACCGGGCGAGGTTCGCGCGGGTCGCCTCCTGCGTGAGGAAGGAGTCGGTGATCTGCACCGGCCGGTGCGCGGCCAGCGCCGTGACCAGGGCGCCCCAGCGGTCCCCGACGACCACGACGGTCCCGGACAGGTCGGTCCCGTGCTCGTCGAGGTGCCCCAGCAGGTACTCGTCGGAGGCGTCCCAGGCCCGCAGCCGGTCACGCGGGTCCTGTGGGAACCGGGCGAGCTCCAGCTCGCCCCAAGGAGTCGTCATACGGTCGTTCATCGCCTGTCAAGGCTAGCGGAGCCGCAGCTCACGCCGTGTCGGGCAGGATGGGAACCATGGACGCCGAGCTGTTCCCGCGCGGCCGCACGCAGATCGCGCCGGGCGCCGTGCACGTGCCGGACTGGCTGGATCCGGACCGGCAGCGCGCGCTGCTCGCCGCCTGCCGGGAGTGGGCCCGCCCACCGGCCGGCCTGCGCACGGTGCGCACGCCCGGCGGCGGGACGATGACCGCCCGGCAGGTCTGCCTGGGCCGGCACTGGTACCCGTACTATGCCCGCACCGCCGTCGACGGCGACGGCGCCCCGGTGAAGCCGTTCCCCGCCTGGCTGGACGAGCTGGCCCGCGGCGCGGTGACCGACGCGCTGGGTCCCGGCGCGGCCGGCCCGGCGCCGTACGACATCGCCCTGATCAACTTCTACGACGCCGGGGCGCACATGGGCATGCACCGCGACAGCGACGAGAAGTCCGGCGCGCCGGTGGTGTCGCTGAGCCTCGGCGACACGTGCGTGTTCCGCTTCGGCAACACCGGGACCCGCACCCGGCCCTGGATCGACGTCGAACTGCGCAGCGGAGACCTGTTCGTGTTCGGCGGCCCGTCCCGCCTCGCGTACCACGGCGTGCCGCGCGTCCATCCGGGCACGGCACCGGCCGAGTTGGGGCTGACCGGACGGCTGAACATCACTCTCAGGGTGAGCGGCTTCTAGGAGCGTGGGTCAGTAACGGGCAATTGGCCGGTCGGTCGTGATCGGTGTGATTGATTGCGGTCGGGCGGCGGGCCCGGGGTCCCGACCTGCC
>NZ_JBIAXG010000040.1:18251-74470 GCF_042896465.1 Streptomyces sp. NPDC001292 | reverse complement strand
CAAAAACGCCCGCTCTAAGGTGCACGCCAGAGCAGTCTTGAGATGCATTCATCCCCGGCGTGAACGCCGGGGCTTTCTGCAAGAGTCCCAGTAAGTGAGGGATTCCGGGGTGGGGGGTGCGGGCGGCAGGTCCGTGGCCGTGTAGGGCAGGCAGGCCGAGGTCATGGTGACGGGCATGGCAACTTCCATGGTCAGTGGGGTGGTTGTTCGTCGATGCGCACGGTGGCCTGTCACCCGGGCCTGGTATGGCATGGGTGGTGCACTTCCGCGCGGCGGCGGAGGGTCGTGGTCGACCTGTCGCAGACGGTAGGGCATGACGGAGTACATGTACTACCAACTTGCCGAAATCTGCCCCCATCGAGTGGACCGGCTGCCGACCCCGGGGGCAGACTGACTCCCATCAGGCAATGGGGCAGGAGGGGAGCATGGCGCCCAGAAGCGCACCAACGGCACGTCAGCGGCGCCTGGGCCTGGAGCTTCGCAAGATGCGTGTCGCGGCCGGGATGACGACCGAGTACGCCGCCGGGTTACTGAGCGTCCCGCGAACAAACGTGCCCAATATGGAGTCCGGCCGCTCGGGTATCAGCCCTGAGCGTGTGCGCACACTGGCGAGCAACTACGGGTGTCCGGATCAAGCCCTTGTCGAGGCTTTGGCCGCCATGGCCGCGGGTCGCGAGAAAGGATGGTGGGAGTCCTACCGCGGTCAACTGCCCGATGCCTTCCTGGACATCGCCGAGATGGAGTGGCACGCCGTACGGGTACGCATCTCAGTGAGCGTGCACCTGCCTGGACTGCTGCAGACCGAGGAACACGCCCGCGCGGTCTTCCAAGCGGTGATCCCCGCCTTGTCGCAGGCGGATGTCGACGTCCGCGTCTCGCAGCGCCTGGACCGGCAGCAGGTGCTCGACCGCCCAGTACCACCTGAACTTGACGTCATCCTCCACGAAGCAGCTCTGCGCATGGAGTTCGGTGGATCCGCGGTGGCTCGGCGGCAACTGGTGCACCTGCTGACCATGTCCGAGCGCGAGGCCGTGACGCTGCGGGTCATTCCCTTCAAAGCGGGCGGCTTCCCCGGAGCCGGCCAGTCGGTCCTGTACGTCGAGTCGTCCGTGCCCCAACTCGACACCGTGGAGCTCGACAGCACTCACGGGCCGGAGTTCATCGACTCGGAGACTCAGCTCACCAAGTATCGGGCCGTGCTCGCCGCAGCAGAGGCAGTCGCACTCGCCCCTAATGCGTCACGCGACTTCATCCGCCGCCTTGTCAGCGACCTTTGAGGAGCCACCACATGCCGGCCATCACCTGGGAAGATCCCTTCTGCGGAGAAGGCGCCAATTGCTTCCGCATAGGAACCGACACCGAAGGCAACGCCTACATCGCCGTCGCCGGACAGGAGGACCACCCCCTGACGGACAGCCGCGAAGCCCTCCGCGCCCTCATCCGGGAGATCAAGGCGGGGAGGGCCGACCACCTGCTGTAGAGACGACCAGACACTTTGCTACTACTTTTGCTACTCTCGTCGCATGGACATTGCGGAGCAGTACGGCAAGGACGAGGGACCGGCCCAGAAGGTCAGCGTGTCCATGCCCGCGGGCCGCATCGCAGCCGTCAAGGCACGCGTAGGGGCACGCGGCTTCTCCGCGTACGTGAGTGCGGCCGTCGAACGGCAGATACAGCGTGATCTTCTGGAGGAACTGCTCCAGGCGAAGGAGGCCGAGATCGGTCCGCCCTCTCCCGAGATCCAGGAATGGGCTGCGGAGATCTTCCGTGAGGCCGAAGCCCTGGCGGCGAACGAACAGCCCGCGGAGGGGCAGGGAGAGGGAAACGGTCCGGAATGGCACGCACACAAGGCCAGCTGAGCCATGGCGTGCTGCTTCTCGACAGCGAGGGGCTGAGCAGGTTCATGAACGGCGACCCGTACGTCACTGGGCTGATCCGTACCGCTCAGGCCAAGGACACGCTCGTGGCCGTGAGCAATCTGACGTTGATCGAGGCCTGGCACTCCAAGATCCGCATGGACCGCCTGCGGTGGCACGTGTCCCGTTTGGAGGTTCTACCGGTCACGGACGCGATCACCTGGCGCGCCATTGACTTGTTGCGGAACGCCGACCTGCACGGACATAAGTACGCGATCGATTCCGTAGTCGCCGCGACAGCTCTGGGTTACTCCGGCCCGCGCATCATCGTGACCTCCGACGCGGACGACATGAACAAGCTGTGCGGTGAGAAGGTCCGCGCCGTGGCCGTGTGACCTTCCGGGGCCCGATCCGGCCTTGCCGGCCATGGTACGGAACGGGCCCCGTGCCTGGTCGCAAGTCAGTTCTGGGTGCGGGGGAACGTGACCTCCACTCGGCGGTTCTTCTTGCGGCCGTCCTCCGTGGAGTTGTCCGCGATGGGGTACTCCTCGGCGTACCCCCGGACGTCGAAGGTGATGTTCGGATCGTTCAGCTCCTGGGAGAGGACGTCCTGGACGGCATTGGCGCGCTGCTTGGACAGGGCCACGCCGTGTGCGTGGGTGCCGAGGTTGTCCGTGAAGCCGAAGACACGGACCTGGCCCGCCTTCTGCTTCTTGATCTCCTGCGCGATCGCGTCGATCCGGGCCTTCGCCCGGTCGCTCAGCTTCGCGCTGTCCTTGGCGAACAGCACCTCGGCCTGGAGGGCGAACGTCACGTCCGTGTTGGTGTCCTCACGGCGTTCCTCACCGCCCTGCTCCTCGACCACCGACTTGATGTCCAGCACCTTGGGCGCGGCGAGGGTGGCTCCCTCGGGCAGTTTGAGGTCGGGGTCGCTCGGGTCGACCTTCACGGGGGCGGAGGCGGAGGGCTCGGTGCCCGGGGGCACGCTGGGTCCACTGTCGGCGCGGGCCGCCACGGCACCGTAGAGGTTCGCGGCGACCATGACGCCGGCGGCTGTGAGGGCCAGGGTGAGGCGAGTGTGGGTCATCGGGGCCTCACCCGGAGATCTTGATGGTGCCGCTGGAGAAGGTGGGGAGTTGCAGAGTGACTTCCGTGGTGTCTGTGGGTGGGGAGGGGAACTGCATGAAGACGGGGATGGTTTGGCCTGACTCGATAGTGGTGAGGTCAGTCGTGGTGAGTGGCCGCCCATCGGTGTCACGCAACACGTAGTAGCGCTTCTTGCCCTGGGAGTCCACGAGCGTGGCGCCACCGAGCGAGGTTCCGTGCTTGAGAATCTCCGCCTCGTCCCCCCTGGCAGAAACCGGAACCACAACGGACTTGCCGCTGTCGTTCTTCAGGTTTCCGTTTACGGTGACGAAACCGCCGGAGTCACGGTTCGCGGAAGTCACCTGAAGGAGCAGTCCGTCCGGGCCCTTCAGCTCGGCCAGGGGAGTCTGTGACTGCCCCTCCTGAGCACTCGGGTTGGATCCGCCGCCCTTGGAAGCGGGCGCCGACGCAACCGGCTTCTTGTCGTCACCACCGCCGCAACCGGCCGCACCGAGGGCCAGCCCCGCCGCCACCGTCAAAGCGACCATCCCCCTGCGCGCCTTCGCAGTGAACCGAATGCTCATCGCTCAGATTCCTTCTTCTCTCGTCATTCGCTTGTCAGTCGGCCAGATGGACGTCGAAGAGGTCTTGGGGCTCCGGGAGATCGGTAAGGTTTTTCGGGTCCAGATCCCAGTACCTGTTCTTGCAGCTGAGGCGGGGCAGTACATCGGCCCCGGCGTCTGCCTCCAACGGTTTGAAGGAACAGAGCGGCTCGATCACAGCCCTGGCACGCGCCTTCGAGTGTTTGCTCGCGGTGATGGGGACGACCGATTGCCCCATGGGCTTGTTGGTCTCGACTTTGACCGTGTACGCCAGCAGACTGCTCGTCCCGCACTCCAGCACATGGGCGTCGTTCTGCTGGGCAAGCTGATAGGCCCGCCAACACGAGGGCTGGAGTCCCTGACCGTAGCCGTCGAAAATGTTCTGCCACTCGTCCGGATCGAGCACGTCCTTCACCCACTCGCCCGCGAGTTGGTCCCTGGTGTCCTGGGCCGCCGCGAGTGCCGCCGCGTCGGCCGCTGTCTGAGCACCGCTCCGGTTCACCGTTGCCTGGCCGACCGCGAAGTAAGCGAGCGCAAGAAAGAGCAGGCCCCCCACCACCGTGATGTAGATGGGGAAGGCCTGCCCTGCATCGCCGTACGAGCGAGGTCGCGTCAATTGCCGACCCTCGAGATCAGCCCGTTGATCTTCCCGAGGATCGTCGAGCCGATGCTGGTCCCCGTGATCGCCAGCACGATCGCCACCACCACCGCGATGATGCCCAGGTACTCGACCGCGGTCTGCCCCCTGTCGCCGGCGCGGCGCTGCATCGCCTCGACCGTGGTGTTCTTCCAGCCGTTCACGCGGACCTTGGTCGCAACCGCGGTCTTCAGCATCAGGTCGCTCATGGTGTTCCCCTCCGGGTTCGGTCTCGGTGCCGCTTGCGACACCGGAAACGTATGCCGGAACACCCCGTCCGCCGGAGGGTCCCCGGACCCAATCCCGGGCCCAAAGAGAGACCCAGCCTCGCTTCCCCCGTACCGTCGTCATCACGGCTCACCCCAGCCCTCGTGACGAACCCGGCGCCGTGCCGAGCCACTTGGCTGCGGCCTCCGAACGGCTGGTGCTGTGCAGCTTGGCGAAGATGCGGTTGATGTGGTTCTTGACGGTCTTCTCGCTGATGAAGCAGGCGGCGGCGATCTGCTGGTTGGTCATGCCGGACGCGATGAGGTCCATGATCTCCGCCTCCCTCGCGCTGAGCTGGAACCTCGACCTGTCGACGGCGGCCGGACGGCCACCTGCCCATCCAGACGAAGACTGTCCCACATCTGGTTGCAATTGCGAAAGATGTTTGGCAGAAGAGGCTGGTTCGTGCGAAGTTGGCAAGGTGTGATCGTGTGCGATCGCACCCGCCACCGGCTGGTCCTGACGCAGTCGGTCCACCAGGGCGCCTGCCGCCGTAGGAGTGAAGTGGGCCCTGCCCTCCTTGATGTCACGTACGGCGGTGACGAGTTGATCGGCCGTGAACTCGCCGTGGACCAGGTAGCCGCCCGCACCCAGGCGCAGGGCCTCCTGGACGATTTGCGATTCGCTGCTGTAGGTCAGCATCATCACCGGGGCGATCCGGACCAGGTGCGGCAGGGCGGAGAGGCCGTCCACACCGGGCATGCGGACGTCGAGCAGGACGACGTCGGGACGGTGCTGCTGGGCGGCCTCCCAGGCGGCGCGGCCGTCGGCGGCCTCCGCGACCACCGTGATGTCCGCGCGGCCGGAGAGCAGAGCCGTCAGGCCGGCGCGGACCACGGGGTTGTCGTCGGCCACGACGACGCGCAGGGGCGCGGCCGGTGCGGGCTGTGGGAAGCCCTCGAAGGGGTTGGGAGTCGTCTGGTCGGGCACGGCGGCGGCCTCCTCTCTGGGTCATGGAGCAGGGATGGACGGTCGGACGGTCATACGGTCGGTGTCGTCAGGGCTCCCAGGGGGAGTTCGAGGCGGACCTCCGTCCCCTTGGGGTGGCCGCCGCGGCCGATACGGATGCGGGCGCCGACCGAGGCCGCCCGCTCGACCATCCCGACCAGGCCGAAGTGGCCCGCGCGGCGGAGTTGTTCGAGGCTGGTGCCGGGCGGCAGGCCGCGGCCGTCGTCGTACACGCTGATCCGCAGCAGGTCGCCGTGGACGCCCGCGCGTACCTCGACCTGGGTGGGCGCCGCGTGCCGGTGGGCGTTCTCCATCGCCTCCGAGGCGATGGTGAGCAGCTGGCGTGCCACGGCCGGCGGCACCGGCGGCACACCGGGCTCCCCGATCGGGCGGTAGGCGGCGGTCAGGCCGGTTCGGGACGCGAAGTCGCGGGTGCGGGCGGCGAGTTCCACGAGTACGTCGGTGCCGTGGTCCGGATCGTTCTCGCGGCGCAGGTCGGTCAGCAGTTCGCGGGCCTCGGCGGCCGCCCTACGGACCGAGCGGGCCACCAGTTCCGCCTGCTGCTTCACCAGAGCCGGATCCATGCGGTCGGCGCCCGCCGAGCCCGCGAGTCCGTCGGCGGCCATGGCCACGCCGTGCAGGGTCTTCGCCACCGAGTCGTGCATCTCGCGGGCCAGGCGGGCCCGTTCGGCGCCGACCGCCTCGGTGACGGCGAGGCGGGCCTGGACCGTGGTCAGGGCCTGGGTGGCCTCGCCGAAGCGGAGGAGCAGGTTGCGCAGGGTGACCCCGGCCGCTCCCGCAATGACGCACAGGCCGGGGAGGAGGGCGGCCTGGGCCAGGTCCGGGGACAGCTCCTTGGAGCTGGTGGAGACGACGAGCAGGATCAGCGACTGGAGCGAGGCGAACAGGGCCGCGCCGCGCCAGCCGTAGACGAGCCCGGCGAGGAGGGGGGTGCAGACGCTGACGTAGGCCAGCGTGCTGTCCGGGCCCGCCGCGATCAGGAGGAGGGCGCCGAAGAGGGTGTCCAGGGCGAGGAGCGTGGGGTGCCGCAGGAGCAGGGGGCCGAAGCGTTCCCAGTCCCTGAACAGGACGTAGGAGCCCATGAAGGTGACGACGACCGCGGCGCTGACCAGTCGGGTGGCCAGGCCGGGCGCGGCGTTGAGGAGGGCGACGGGGGCGGCGAGGGCGATCATCGCGAGACGGAAGGCGAAGACATGGCGGCACATCGCTTGCAGCGCGCTGATCTGTAGTCTTTCCGGCTCCGGGGCGGGGGCCGAGCCCTGCGGGGGCTGTGCGGGCACTTCGGCCTCGGCTTCGCCTTCGGTCGGGTTTTGGGCCCCGCCCGCAGCACCCGTGCGGGCATCGTCGCCGGGTGCGGGTGGCCCCTGTGGGGCCCGTTCGCCGTCGGCGGCTCTCCGTCCCTGCGGCTGCTGCGGCACCCCCGGCAACGCGGCATCCGCCGGCTCCCACCCCGGCGGCAGCGCCGGCGTCACCGACGTCACCGGGATGTCCGGCGCGCCCGTGCGGACGTGGGCCGGGAGGACCGTGCCCGCCGGAGGGGTGGTGATCTCGGGGATCCTCGGGCGGCGGCGCAGCAGCCCGGTGCGTTCCTCCGTCGTCGCCATGTCCGTCGTCGCCCCCTACTCGCCCGTACCCGTGAGGGAGCCGAAGTCCACGCCCGAGCCGAGGATCAGGCCAGCGCCGAGGAGGATCATCGTGGCCGGGACCATGAACGTGGTGATCATCATCGTGGCCTTGGGGACCGCGCGGGCGGCCTTGCGGCGGGCGTTCTGCGCGTCGGTGCGGCGCATGTCCTTGGCCAGGGCCACCAGCGTGTCGACGATGGGCGCGCCCAGTTCCTCGCCCTGCTGGAGGGCGGTGACGAACATGGCGACCTGTTCGGAGTCGTTCCGGCGCCGCAGTTCGGCGAAGGCCTGGCGGCGGCTCATGCCGAGGTCCATCTGGCGCAGGGTGATGCGCAGTTCGTCCGCCCAGGGGCCCTCGTACTTGTCGGCGACGCGGTCCAGGGCCTGGCGGAAGCCGAGGCCCGCGCTCACCACGACCGCGAGCACGTCGAGGAAGTCCGGCAGCGTCCGCTCGATCACGTCCTTGCGGATGCGGATCGCCGACCAGATGCCGACCTCGGTCCAGACGGCGCCGAAGGCGAACAGGAGCAGGGCCACGAAGAGCTGGCCGCGCATGAGGAACACCAGGCCGCCCAGGCCGCCCAGGAAGCCGTAGACCGCGCGCCGGGCCGCGTAGCGGTCGATCGTCAGGCCGCCGGGGTTGCCCGCCAGGTCGATCTTGCGGCGGTACTTCGCCACCCTCTTGGGGCCCATCAGGCGCAGCACGGCGGGGGCGTAGCGCATGCCGAGGCGGTCGACGACGGAGTCCACCGCGCCGGTGCGGGTGGAGCCCACCTCGAGGGCCAGCGCCAGGTCGCCGGGCAGCCGGGCGTCGGCGCGGTACATGCGGATGCCGGCGAAGACGCCCCAGACGCCGAGGCCCATCACGAGTGCGAGCAGCAGTGCCATCCCTCTTCCCTCCTTCCGGGAACCCGGCTAGACGTCGATGCGGGACATACGGCGGATGAGGATGAAGCCGACGGCGTAGAGCGCGAAGGCGGTGATCACCGCGCCCTGGCCGATCGGGGACGCGGTCATGCGGTCCAGGGCGCCGGCCTTGACGCCGTTCATGAGGAACAGCGCGCCGACGCCCAGTACCGGGACCGCGTAGGAGGTCATGTTGACCTGGGAGAGCTGGGTGCGGACCTCGCGGCGGGTCTCCTTGCGCTCCTCCAGGGTCTCGGTGAGGTTGCGCAGGGCGCTCACCACCTGGCCGCCGGCCCGGTTGGACAGGACCAGGGTGGTGACGAGGACGACCAGCTCCCGTGAGGGCAGCCGGTCCGTGAGCTCCGCCAGCGCGTCGTCCATCGACGCGCCCAACGCCAACTGGTGAGCCACCTTGGCCAGCTCCTCGCCCGCCGGGGCCTCCAGCTCCTCCGCCGCCATGCCGATCGCGGTGCGCAGGGCGAGGCCGGCCTGGGTGGCGTTGGCCAGGATGCGGGCCAGTTCGGGGAGTTGGTTGATGAACTTCTCGATGCGTTTCTGGCGCTGCCAGTTGAGGAACTGCATCGCCGCCCAGATGCCGAGCAGGCCGGCCAGCGGGCCGAAGAAGGGGGCCAGGGAGGCCTGGCCGATCAGCCAGAGGGCGGCCACGGCGGCGAGCATGTAGACGAAGAACTCGCCCGGGGTGACGTCCAGGCCGGTCGCGGCGAGCTTCAGCTCCAGTCTGCGGCCGAGTTTCGTACGGCGCAGGCGGCGGTCGAGGGTGGGGAAGCGGCGCCGGCGGCCGACCGGGATCTGACCGGTCTGGGAGAGCCGGTCGACGAGGGCCGCCCGCTGGGCCTTGCCGGAACTGTAGGCGTGCAGGCCCGCGACGGCCAGAACGCATGTCAGCAGGGTGACGCCGGTGGTGAGGGTGACGAGGGTGCTCAGATCCATGGGGACGGTTCCTACCTGGCTTCTCGGGTGGCCAGCTGGTCTGCGGACTGGGCGACGCCGAAGGCCTGGGGGATGGGCTGGCTCGCCATGTAGAGGCGGTCGGCGGTGCGGCGCGGCAGCGGGTGGTACTCGAAGACGCCGTAGATCCGGCCGTCGGCCGCCATGGGCTGCGCGGCGAAGCGGGCCACGGTGGCCAGCCGGTACGGCTCGCTGCCGTGGCTGTCGAGCAGGGCGATCTCGGTGACGCGGCGGGCGCCGTCGGCGAAGCGGGTGAGCTGGACGATCACGTCGACGGCGCTGTTGATCTGGTCGTGCAGGGCGACGAAGGGGATCTCCACGTCGGACATGGAGGCGAGGGTCTGCAGGCGCATCAGCGCGTCCTCGGCGCTGTTGGCGTGCACGGTGGCGAGCGAGCCGTCGTGGCCGGTCGACATCGCCTGGAGCATGTCGAGCGACTCACCGCCGCGGACCTCACCGACGACGATGCGGTCGGGGCGCATACGCAGCGAGTTGCGCACCAGGTCGCGGATGGTGACCTGACCGCGGCCCTCCACGTTCGGCGGCCTGGACTCCAGCCGGATCACGTGCGCCTGCTGGAGCTGGAGTTCGGCGGAGTCCTCGATGGTGATGATGCGCTCGCCGTCGGGGATCAGACCGGACAGGGCGTTGAGGAGGGTCGTCTTCCCGGTGCCGGTGGCTCCGGAGACGATGACGTTGAACTTCGCCTGCACCAGGCCGGCCAGCAGGTACAGCATGTGCTCGTCGAGCGAGCCGAAGCCGATCAGCTCCTGGAGGGTGAAGGAGCGCGGGAAGCGGCGGATGGTCAGGGTGGGGCCGGTGAGCGAGAGCGGCGGGATGATGACGTTGACGCGCTCGCCGGAGGGCAGTCGGGCGTCCACCATAGGATTCGACTCGTCCACGCGGCGGTTGACCGTCGAGACGATCCGCTCGATGGTCTGCATCAGCTGGTCGTCGGAGGCGAAGCGGATGGGCAGTTGCTCGACCCGGCCGCCGCGCTCGACGAAGATCGCGTCGGGTCCGTTCACCATGATCTCGGTGATGGAGGCGTCCTCGAGCAGGGGTTCGAGGATGCCCAGGCCCAGGGCCTCGTCGACGACCCGGCGGATCAGCTGCGAGCGCTCCACGGTCGACAGGACCGGGCCCTCCCGGCTGATGATGTGCCCGAGCACCCGCTCCAGCCGCACCCGGCGCTCGGCGGCGGCCAGCGAACTCATCTCCGCGAGGTCGATCTCCTCCAGCAGCTTGGCCCGGTAGGAGGCGACGAGATGGCCGTCCTCGCCCCGGCTGCCTTTCTCCTCCGGGGAGTTGATGCGTGCGCGGAGGCTCATGGGTCCGGTGCTCCTCGCTCCTGGTCGGTGGTCGAGTCGTCGGTGGTCCAGCCGGTCTCAGTGGTCGAGCGGCATCGTGGCGGTCTTGTGAGCCCGGCCGAAGTTCCAGCCGGGGACGATCGAGGGGATGTCGACACCGGCGGTCACGGTGACCTCCTTGCCGCCGTACGAGGCCGGGCAGCTGGTGCCGTCCGCCAGCCAGTTGCTGACCGCGTTCGCGCAGGCCTGCTCGGTTCCCTGCCGGAGCGAGGCCGCGCGCGCCCCCGCGCGGGCCGCCGTACCGGCCTGCTGGGCCGTGTAGGCGAGCAGGCCGATCTGGACGACGGCCATGGCGAGCAGCATCAGGATCGGGATGAACCCCAGGTATTCGATGGCGACCTGGCCCCGGTCGAGGCGGCGGCGGTCGCGGCGTACGCGCTCGTACGGCATGTCAGTTCGTCGCCTCCTCGACGGCGCCGGCGTGACCCGTGACCGTGATGGGGAAGTCGATCGTGCCGGGGAAGAGGACGGGCACCTTGAGGCCGACGTGCGACCGTACGTAGCCGTCGCTCGTCTCACAGCCCACCTCAGCCCCCCTTCGCCACGCTGCCGACAGCTTGTCCAGCCCGGCCTGGCGGCAGGCGGCGTCCCTGGTGCCCCGATCGGCCGCCGTCCCCGCCCGTACCGCCTCGTCCGCAGCATTCCCCGCAAGCGTGTACGTGTACCCCAGGAGCACGCACTGCCACAGCAGCACCAGCGTGATGAGGATCGTGGGCGTCATGCCGAGCAACTCGACGGCGACCTGCCCGCTGTCGGAGCGCAGCCGCCCGGCCGACAACCTCTCCCCTGTGCCTGCCCGCACGTTCATCCCCCTGCCTCCCTGCGGCGCCGGAAACTCACCGACCCCCGGTCGCCCCGCAGCCGCCCGCCCTTGCGGTCGGCCTCGGGCGCCTTGACGATCCCGAGCTCGCCGGCGAGCCCCCACAGCGCCTGCTTGACCGTGCTCTTGCTGTCCAGTTCGTGGATGCGGCCGGCGTCCACCGCGCCCTGGAGTTCCTTGAAGCCCGCGGGGATCGCCGTGCCCGCCACCGGGGTGCCGGTGATCTTCTGGATGAGCGGCGGCTGGATCTCGGTCCCGCGGGTGTGGCGGTTGACGACGACGGTCGTCTCCTCGGCCTTGCGGATCTGCAACCGGTCCCACATCCGTACGGTCCGCTTGGTGGCGCGCACCGCGACCACGTCCGGAGTGGTCAGGAGCAGCGCGGTGTCGGCCATCTCGACGGCCGCCGCGCTCGCCCCGCTCATCTGGGCGCCGCAGTCCAGGACGACGATCTCGTAGCGGGAGCGCAGCGCGCTGACGATCTGGCGGGCGGCCCGGTCGGTGACCTCCTCGCCGCGCTCGCCCTCGCCGGGGGCGAGCAGCAGCGCCAGCCCGCTGTCGTGGCGGAAGACCGCGTCGGCCAGGACGCGCGGGGAGATGTCGGTGATGGAGGCGAGGTCGACGACCGAGCGGCGGAACTGGACGTCCAGGTAGGAGGCGATGTCACCGGACTGGAGGTCCATGTCGACCAGGGCCGTGCCGTGACCGGAGGTCTGGGCGGCGAGGGCGAGTTGTATCGCGGCGAGGGTGGCGCCCACCCCGCCCTTGGCGCCGCTCACCGTCACCACCCGGCCGCCGGCCCCGGTGAACACGTCGCCGCCGTGGCCCAGGTGCCGCCGTACACCCACCGACCACTGGGCCACCGCCTGTACGCGGCTGACCAGTTCCTCGTAGCTCAGCGGAAGGGCCACCAGTCCCCGCGCGCCCGAGTCCATCGCGGCCGAGAACAGGCCGGGGCCGGCGTCGGAGGTGATGAGGATGACGCCGACCGCCGGGAAGCGCAGGGCCACTTCGCGGATCAGTTCCAGGGCCGGGACCGGGCCGATCCGCTCGTGCACCACCACGATCTCTGGCAGTTCGTCGACGGACTCGGCGGCCAGGCGCGCCAGGGTGTCGATGAGCTGGGTGGAGTCGACGACCGGGGCCACCGGCTCGGCGTCGGGGAGCTGGCTGAGCAGGGTGGTGATGGACCGGGCCGCGTCGGCGTCGCCGACGGCCGGGAGGATCCTGGTGGTCATGCCTGCCGGCCTCTCACTTGTCGTTCGCGAGTTCGTAGGTCCGGTCCTTGGCCGGGACGCTGGTGTCGCTGCCGGGAGCGACCAGCGCGAGCCGGACCCGCTGGGCGAACGACTCGGCGTAGGTGATGCGCTGGGCGTCGATGGTGGACAGCGCGAAGGTGATGGGGACGGCGTCGGTGGGCTGCTGGGCCCTGTTGTCGGCGTTCGGCTGGAGCGCGGTGATCCTGCCGACGTCGAGGACCTTGGCGTTGGTCACGATGATCTTCGACTGGGCGGGATCGCCTTGCCGCTGTCCGCCGAAGGTGGCGTAGACGTTGACCGTGGAGCCCGGTGTGATCTTGCCGGCCACGCCGGTCGCCGCGTCGATCATGATGGCGACCTCCTGCTGGCCCGGTTGCAGGGCGGGCTGGTTCACGATCATGTCGCTCTGGAGCAGGGAGCCCTTGCGCAGTGTGGTGACCGCGATCTTGCCCTGGATCTGCGCGAGATCGGTGACGGCGTTCGGCGACAGCCACCGTTCGGGCATCTTGACCTTCTCGAACTGGCCCGTGCTCAGCGTCGTGTACGGCGCCACGTCGGTGCGCAGCTGGTAGGCGACCACCTCGGGGCCGACCTTGGACTTGACGTCGCTGATGACGGAGAGCACGCCCGCGAACGCGCCGAGGGCGCAGATGACGGACAGGATCAGGAGTATCACGCCGCGGCGCTGACGGGAGTTCATGAACCGTGCAACCTCATTGGGATATCGGTCGGCGAAGTCGAGCGGAATCGAATGACGGTGGTGCCGGTGGTTCAGGGACTCACCCAGTGGGTGCCCGGTTCTCGGGGACGGGTGGGGCGGCCGAGCAGAAGACGCAGCGGTCTCCGATGACGTCGATGCCGCACCAGTGGCACACGCCCTGGCGCACCGAGGTGACCAGCTGGTAGAGCACCGACAGGTCGGGCAGGTAGGTGCAGAACTCGATCAGCTTGCCGGTGCCCCACCAGGTGGCGGACTCGGCCGGCAGGTCGGCCTCCCGCAGCCCCAGCGCGTTCCACGCGGGGGCGAGGGTGGCGCCGACCCAGTCGGACTGGAGCTGGCCCTTGGCGAGCAGCATCCAGCTGCCGAAGTCCGGCCCGTTCAGGGTGGCTTCGGGGCCGATCCGGACGAGCTGCGGTTCGGGGTGGGCGATCACGCCGAACTGGCTGCCCGGGACCCAGGACTTGGCGTGCGCCTTGAGACCGACGGGGACGCGGTCGAGGCGGGCGACCGAGGCCAGGACGGCGCCCGAGTGGATGTAGTGGGTGAGGAGCCGGCCGGCCGAGGCGAGCACGCCGGGGCTCAGGTCGCAGGAGGCGAGCTGGCGCAACTGGCGGGCGAGGACGGCGAGTCCGAGCGGCGGCAGATTCGGCCGGAACAGGGCGATGCGGTCGCTCTCCAGCAGCGAGCGGACGGTGTGCAGCCGCCGTTCCACACCGCTGGGGACGGCGTCCGAGCACACCACGACGACGTGCCCGTGGTGGTCGATGAGGGCCTTCATCGCGTCGAGCGTCCGCTCCAGCGGCTGCCGGTCCAGGTCCTTCAGGACGACGGCGGGCGCGGTCCGCTCGTCCTGCGCGGGCAGCGCCATGTCGGTACTCGTCACAGCGATGGCAGTTGACACGCGCAGCTCCCCGTTAGACGCCTGTCGGCCCGCCGGCGGTCCTCCGGCACACCGAGTTGACTTCACTGCGTGACCACCTCAGCACTGTATCCACGCCTCTGTGACCGGAGAACAGCGATTCTGTACCTGACCGGCAACTCTCGTTGCACAAGTCATTTCAAACCGGGGCAGGCTGAGCATCCTGACCCGGCCCCCAAAGCATGGGCCGACCACAACTCGTCGACCGTGGGCCCGGGTTTGGGCCCGCGGGCCCACGCCGCCCGGCGCCGCCCGCACCTACGCTCGCCGACCGGAATGGCGCTTGCCACTGTGCGAGGAGGGGGTGCCGCATGGCTCGCGGGGGCGGCAGACGGACGTGCCGGAGGACATACGGGTACGGCGACTCGGGCGCGACCGCCACCGAGTACCTCGGCATGGTCGTGGTGGCCGTGGCCGTCGTGCTCGGCATCGGCGCCACCGGCGTCGGCCGGACCGTCTACGACAGGATCGCCACCGAGATCTGCAAGGTCACCGGCGGTTCGGGCTGCGGCGGAAGCTCGCAAGGGGACGACCGGGCCCTGACCGACGCCGACTTCGAGCCGGCGTTGTGCCAGGTCTCGACGGTCAGCGACAAGGCGGGCTCCAAGGCGAAGATCCTGTTCTGGGAGATCGGCAAGGAGTACGGCTTCCAGGAGCAGCGCCTCAAGGCGCACACGGACGTCAACCACGACGGCAAGGTCGACGACCAGGACGAGCTGGTCTACCTCACCTTCACCGACGCGGCCTCCGTCGCCGCCAGGAAGGACTTCACCCCCGGCCTGAAGATGGGGAAGGCCGGCACCGACAAGGTGGAGCTGGGCGCCGGGATCAAGGTGACCAACGGCGACACCTGGGTGTTCGAGAGCCCCGAGGAGGCGCGCAGGTTCCGCGACGACGTCGAGAAGCTCCAGATGTACCGGATGCGGCGCCAGTCGCCGGGCGGCGCGGACGCGAGCCTCGGCGACAGCGTCCTCTACCTCTTCGGCACCGGTCCCCTCAAGGACGAGGAGGACACGGAGAACCGGGTGAGGAAGGCGCTGGGCGACAACCGGAAGATCACCTACGGCAAGGTGGTCCTGGAGGCCTCCGCGGCGGCCGGCCTGAAGATCTCGGCGGGCGACGACAAGAAGCTCAGCGCCGCGCTCGGCGGCAACTTCAAGTACTCCCCCGAGATCACCTGGACCGACAACGCCTACAAGAACACCAAGTCGTACACGTACTCCTCGTCGATCGAATACGGCACCAAGGCCGGCTACGAGGCGGGCCCGATCAAGGGCGACGCCTCGGCCTCCACCACCCGGACCGGCACCATCACCGTCACCTACGACAAGTCCACCGGCGAACTGGTCGGCGTCAACATGACCCGCACCGTCGAGAAGGGCGGCCAGAAGGACGGCGCCAAGATCAGCGGGGGCAACGGCAAGTCGGGCAAGGACGAGCGCAGCGGCGGGGTGAGCGGGAAGGGCACCGACAGCTCCACCGGCATCGAGGTCGTCACCACCGCCCTGAGCTTCGACCCCGGTCCCGCCGGGGACCAGGACCGGGCCGTCGCCGAGCGGTGGCTGAACAGCACCGGCGAACAGCTGGTGACGCCCTTCCAGTACATGTTCGACGATCACGCGCCGACCCGGCGGCCCGGCGCCGACGACCCCTTCGGCCAACTGGTCTTCGACAAGGGCACGTCCAGCAGGATGACGTACACCGGCCAGGTGAACGCCGCCGAGTACGGCTTCGAACTGAACCTCGGGCTCAGCCTGGGCCTGTCCATCAGCACCGAGCAGAAGGCGGAGACGCTGACGGACGCCCGGTTCCTCGGCGCTCCGAACGGAGACCGCCGGTCCTACGTCCCCTACAGCTACTGTGCCAAGTGATCTCGCCGACAGGAGGGCTGGTACGCCGATGAGGACACGACTGCTGATCGCGGGCCTGCTCGCCGCCGCGGCCGCCCTCACGGGCTGCGGCAAGGACGACGCGGGCTCCGCCTCCGTGCCGGACGGCTGGGGCACGCTGAGCACGAAGGGCGTCTCCGTGTCGTATCCCGCGGGCCCCAAGGGATACGTCGAGCAGAGCGCGGCCGAGCGCAGCGAGTACAACGCGGCGGCGGCCGTACGCGAGGAGTCCGGGCGGACGGTCTCGATCATCACCGTGCAGCTGGACTTCACCCGGGCCGACTCCGCCGAGCAGGCCGCCATCGCCGCGGAGGCGGGGATCCGGATGGGCGCGAAGGTGGAGGGCGAGAAGGACGTGAAGCTGGCCGGAACGGACCGGGCCAAGCGGATCGACTTCACCTTCGACTCGACCGGCGAGGACGGCAACCCGCCCAAGGGCACGCCGATCCGGGGCGTGATCCTGACGGGCCTGGACTCGGCCGACCGGACGTTCGCGATCCGTATCGACGCGGCGCGGGGCGTGCTGTCCTCCGCGGACCTGCGCGGGATCATCGACTCGGTGCGGGTGCACTAGTGGTGGGGACGGAGGTACGGCTCCCGTGATGCCGCTGGTGCGGGCCTGGGCGGTGGGCGTGGTGGTGCTCGTCGTCACCGAGTACGTGCAGATGACCCTGCTGTACGGGAATTTGGTCGGCCCGCGGGGCGTGGGCTCGTTCGGCGCTGCGCTGGCACTGGTCCACCTGCCGAACCTGGTGTGCGTGGTGCTGGCGACCTGGGCGGCGGCGCGGGTGCATCCGGTGCCGTGGCGGAAGATGCCCGCGCGGCACGTGGTGGCGGCGTGCGCGGTGCCGGTGACGGCGCAGCTGCTGACGGTGTCGCTGCACTGGGAGCGGGCGGGGCTGTCGTCCCCGGCGATGTGGATGTCGACGGGAGTGCTGCTGGCGGGGTGCGCGCTGGGCCTGCTGCTGGAGCGGTGGCGGGAGGAGGAACGGCCGTAACCGGATCGATCCGGTGGAGCTGGATTCGACTGGTCCACCCCGGACTGTCGCAGAAGATTTCAAACGTGCCGTCGGACTACGACGTAGGAGCCACCCGGCCCTGCGCGGCGCCATGGCCTGGTCCACCAACTGGGACGTGACGGCGCGCAACGCCTGGTCGAACGCCGTGGGCCCGCACGTGCACGCCCTGCCGTAACCCCACGGCATCCGTTCGGCGTTCCCGCCCGCCTGCGCCGAAATCCCGTGAAACATTCCGGGGGGTCCACCGCATCAATGGGGTGGGGGCGCGACCGGGGACCGCGGAGCGCGCGGGGAACACAGGGAGGGCACATGGGGCAGGGCCGGAGCGACTGGACCGACGGGTACCAGGAGTTCGCGGTGGCGCGCGCCGGGCATCTGTACCGGTCGGCCTGTCTGCTCACCGGCGGTGACACCCATCTCGCCGAGGACCTCGTCCAGGAGACCCTCGGCCGGGTGTACCTCCGCTGGGGCCGGATCTCCCGCGCCGACAACCCGGCCGCGTACGCGCAGACCGTCCTCACCCGCGCGTTCCTCGCCCACCGGCGTCGCCACAGCAGCCGCAGGGAACGCGCCACCGATGTCCTCCCCGAGGTCCCCGAGCCGCGGACGGGCGGTGACGCGCCGCTGCGGCTGACCCTCCTGGAAGCGCTCGGACAGCTGTCCGCCAAGGACCGCGCGGTGGTCGTCCTGCGCTACTGGGAGGACCGCAGCGTCGAGGAGACGGCCGCCGCGTTGAACGCCAGCTCGGCCGCCGTCCGGACCCGCTGCGTCCGCGCCCTCGCCCGGCTGCGCGCGCTGCTCGGCGACTCGCTCGCCGAGTACGCGAGTCCCTGACCTGTTCCCGCCCTACGACCGGATCAACGACCACCCTTGCGGAAAAGGCGGTTCGCCATGCCTGTTGCAGACCACGACCCCTTCGAGGAACGGCTCGCCGACGTCCTGCGGGACACCGGCACCGCGTTCGCAAGCGACCAGCAGATGCTGGCCGCCCGCGGCGAAGCACACGGCCGGCGGCTTCGCTCGCGGCGGCGGGCCGCCGCCGTCGTGGGGGGCGCCGCCGCGGTGGCGCTCGTCGGGCTGGGCGGGGCTCTGCTCCTTCCCGGCGGCCAGGGGGACGGCGTACGACAGCGGTCCGCGGCTGGCAGCCCGGCGGCGCGGGCCGCCGCCACCCCCACCGAGACCGCCGCCGCGACCGTCATGTCCGGCGACGAACTCGTCCGCACCCTCGAGAAGCTGCTTCCCGAGGGACGGATCAGCAACGCGGACGGAGGCAGCACGGACCGCGATTCCTACGCCAACGTCGTGTACGACGACGGCGGGGGCGAGGCAGCCGTCGCCGTGTCCCTCCGCCGGGTGCGGCCCGGGAGCCTGGAGGCCCGCCAGACCACCCAGTGCCCGGACAAGCTGTTCATCGTCTACGACTCGTGCACCTCCGCCAAGCTCTCCGACGGCTCCGTCCTCATGCTCCTGAAGGGGTACGAGTATCCGAACAGCCGCAGCGGCACGAAGCGGTGGACCGCCGACCTCATCACGTCGGCGGGCGGGCACATCGGCGTCCAGGAGTGGAACAGCGCCGCCGAGAAGGACTCGCCCGTCACCCGGGAGCAACCACCCCTGGACCTACGTCGGTTGAAGGCGCTCGCCACCGCACACGAGTTGCGTGCGGCCGCCGACGCCCTGCCCCTCGACGACCGCTCGGGGGCCGAGCCGGACCCGGGGCCGGTCACCCCCGGCGGCTCGATCTCGGCGGTGCTCAGCCGTCTGGTGCCGCACGGGATCAGGATCGTCGGCAAGAGCGGTCCGGACGACGACGGCTTCGGGTACGTCGTCCTGGACGACGGCAGGGGCACGAGCCTGGTGCAGGTCAATGTCCAGCTGGACACGCGGGGCGACCTCGAGGACGAGCTGTTCGGTCCGGACGCCGAGGTCCTGCCCGACGGCACCAAGGTGGTCACGCGCCGGCAGCCCGGCGAGAAGGGCATCCCCGGGATCGTCCGGTGGAGCGTGGACACCATCCGGCCCGACGGCCGGCGCGTGGTGATCAGCGCCTTCAACTCCGGGGCGCAGAACACCCCGGCGACCCGCCAGGCGCCCGCGCTCACCATGAAACAGCTCGAGGCGATCGCCACCGACCCGAAGTGGCATCCGCACGGCTGATCTCCGACGCGGTACCGGGCCCGGCAGCCGTCCGGGCCCGGTACCGCCGGGGTCAGGATCGTCGGGGTCAGGCGTCGGCGGCGGGCGGCTCGTCCGCCGCGGCCTCGTCGTCGGCGGCGTCCTCGTCGGCCGCGCCGTCCTCGAAGTAGGCGTCCAGGACCGCGTCCAGTCGCGTCTCCCACTCGGCGAAGCTCGCCCTGGCCGGGGCCTGGATCTCGATGGGGTACCAGCGCCGGTCGGGGGTGTGGACGGTGATGGTGAACAGCTTGCCGAAACGGGAGGTCGCCGTCTCGACGGCGCCGATCTCGTCCCAGCGGAACTCGCACTCCTGGTCGTCGAGGCCGAGGCGTACGCCCTCGTGGTCGGCGACGATGCGGGCCCGGCGGTCGGCGGCCTCGAAGACGGGACCGTCGACGACCTCTTCCTGCCGCTCCTCCTCCTGCCGCTCCTCTTCCTGCCGCTCCTCCTCCCCGGCGGTCCCGGCGTCGTCCGCGACCGCCTCCGCGACCGCCGGCGGCTGCTCGGCCTGCCGCGGCCGGGCTTCCTCCGGTTCCGTCGTCGCGGGTGCGGTGAGCCCGGGGATGTGGGCCGGGTCGAACCCGGCACCCTTCACGGGCTCGGCCTTCAGGGGCTGGCTGCTCGAACCTATGCGCTGCTCCACAGCGGGCAGTATGGTCGACGATCCTGTGCCGGGCACAGCCAGCCCCGACTTCGTTATACGAAGATGGCCAAGACACGTCAGCCGAGCACGGCGAGCGCGTCGATCTCGATGAGCAGACCCGCGGGCAGCCCCACGTAGACGGTGGTGCGGGCGGCGGGCGGCTGGGTGAGGCCCTGTTCCTCGAAGTACGTGTTGTAGAGGTCGTTCATCTCGGCGAAGTGGTCCACGTCCGTGAGGTAGACGCGGATCATCATCACGTCGTCCCAGGTAGCGCCGCCCTCCTCCAGGATCGCCTTGACGTTGGCGAGGGTCTGGAGGGTCTGCTCGCGCAGGGTCGGGCCGGCCGGCGTGGGGGGCACGCCCTCCTCGGCGGGCAGGAAGCCGACCTGGCCGGCCACCTGGAGGACGTTGCCCTTCCGCACCCCGTGGGAGAACTTCGCGGGCGGGGTGGTGTGGGTCGCGGGGGTGAGGGCGATCTTGGCCGTCGTGTCGCTCATACGGGGTCCTTCACTGGGTTTCTGCCGGAGAACTCGTCGCTGATGGCGTTCGCGGTACGGCGCACCAGCGGGAGCAGGGCGAGGAGTTCGTCGGCGGTGACGACGACGTTCGGCGCGGAGACCGACATCGCGGCGGCCACCCGGCCGTCGGCGCCGCGGATGGGCGCGGCGACGCAGTTGATGGACTCCTCGTGGCCGCCGAGGTCGGCGGCCCAGCCCTGTTCGCGCACCGTCGCCAGCTCCTTCAGGAAGGCGGCTGCGTTCGGTGTCGAATGGGACGTGTACATGGGGTAGTCGAGCCTCTGGGCGACCGCGCGCCGCTCGGCCTCGGGCAGGTCGGCGAGCAGCAGCTTGGCCACGGCCACCACGGTGATGGCGACGGGCTTGCCGATCCGGGAGTACATGCGCACCGGGTAGCGGCTGTCCACCTTGTCGATGTACAGCACCTCGTCGTCCTCGTGGACGGCCAGGTGCACGGTGTGCCCGCACTGCTCGTTCAGGCGCAGGAGGTGGGGATGGGCGATCTCGCGCACGTCGAGGCTCTCCATCGCCTCCTGGGCGAGGGCGAAGAGACGGGCGCCGAGGCGGTAGCGCTGGTCGGACTGGCGGTGGACGAGCCCGTGCCGGTGCAGGGTGCGCAGCAGCCGCAGCGCGGTGGACTTGTGGACGCCGAGGCGGTCGGCGACCCGCCCGAGGTCGGCGGGACCCTCGGCGAGCAGCGGCAGGATGCTCAGCGCCCGGTCGACGGTCTGGCTCACGGCATGCGTACCTCCTCCTCGGCCTTCTCGGCCCCTTGCTCGGTGCCCGGCGGCCGAAGCCGAGTCGCAGTCTTCGCCATCGGGTTCCGGGCCGCTGACGTTGACCCGGATTCGGCGAGATGCTAGACACCGATAAGCACTATGCACAACGACCTTTGCACATTTTGCAACGGTCCCGAAGGAGGCTCGATGAGCACGGAAGCGCTCGCCCGGCTGGCCGAGGAACGCGTCGACCACCGTTTCAAGGGCCTCCCGCCGGACGCGGACGGCCTGACCGTGGGCGAGCTGGCCGCCCAGCGCCGCAACCTCTTCGCCGACGGCTTCACCACGCCCGTGCTCGCCCTCTCCGCCGAGCGCCTGGAGCACAACCTGAAGCTGATGGAGACCTACGCGGCCCGCCACGGCCTCGCCTTCGCCCCGCACGGCAAGACCTCGATGGCCCCGCTGCTCTTCCACCGCCAGCTGGAGCACGGCGCCTGGGGCATCACGCTGGCGGTGCCGCACCAGGTGCGCGTGGCCCGGGCGTTCGGCATCCAGCGGGTCTTCCTGGCCAACGAGCTGGTGGACCCGGCGGCCCTGCGCTGGGTCGCCGCCGAGCTGGCCGCCGATCCCTCCTTCCGCTTCGTCTGTTACGTCGACTCCGTGCGCGGGGTGGAGCTGATGGACGCGGCGCTGGAGGGGGCCACCCGCCCGGTGGACGTGGTCGTCGAGCTCGGGGCCGGGGAGGGCGCGCGGACCGGTGTGCGCACGGAGGCCGAGTGCCTTGCGGTCGCCGACGCGGTGGCGGCCACGGACACCCTGCGTCTCGTCGGGGTCGCCGGTTACGAGGGCGAGGTGCCGCAGGCCGACCCCGAGCGGGTGCGGGCATGGCTGACCCGGCTCGTCGCCCTCGCCGTGGATCTCGACAAGGCCGGGCGGTTCGCGCATGGGGGTACCCCCTGCTCGAGCGAAGCCGAGAGCTTGGGGGACGAGGAGATCATGGTGAGCGCGGGCGGCAGCGCCTGGTTCGACACGGTGGCCGAGGTGTTCGCCGGGATCCCCGAACTCTCCCTGCCCGTACTGAAGTTGCTGCGGTCGGGCGCGTATGTCTCGCACGACGACGGGCACTACCGCAGGATCACGCCCTTCAACCGCGCCCCCGAGGAGGGCGCCCTGGAGCCCGCCTTCCGCCTCTGGGCGCAGGTGGTCTCCCGCCCCAGCCCCGGACAGGCCTTCGCCAACGCGGGCAAGCGGGACGCGGCCTACGACCTCGACCTGCCCTTCGCCCAGGTGGTGCGCCGGGACGGCGTCGAACGCCCGGCGACCGGGATCGAGGTCACCGGCCTGTCCGACCAGCACGCGTGGCTGAGCACCGCCCCCGGGGCGGAGCTGGAGATCGGCGACTGGGTCGGCCTGGGGCTCTCCCACCCGTGCACGTCCTTCGACAAGTGGCCGCTCATCCCGGTGGCCGAGGCGGACGGTACGGTCGTCGACTACGTCCGTACGTTCTTCTAGTGTCCTGCGCCGGAAGTTCCTAGGTAGTTCGCACTGAGCCTCAGGCGGTCAACACGCCTGGTTGCTGGACCGGACCCAAACGCCGGTGCGAGACAGGATCTACCAACGGATTACTGGCGCAGGACACTAGACGCTTCGGGAGGCGCGGCCATGGACCCGGTGGAGCTCGCCGATTTCGCCGATCTGGTCATCCGGGACGCGGACGTCGCCGACGGCACCGGCACCCCTTCCTACCGCGCCGACGTGGCCGTCCAGGACGGCAGGATCGTCTCGGTCGTCAAGGAGGCCGCGGCGGCCGGCTGCCAGCGCCCGCGGGCGAGGCGGGAGCTGGACGCGGAGGGCCTGGTGCTGGCCCCGGGCTTCATCGACATGCACGCCCACAGCGATCTCGCCCTGCTGCGCGACCCCGACCACAGCGCGAAGGCCGCGCAAGGCGTCACGCTGGAGGTCGTCGGGCAGGACGGGCTGTCGTACGCGCCGGTCGACGACCGTACCCTCGCCGAGGTGCGCCGGGCGATCAGCGGCTGGAACGGCGACGGCGACGACATCGACTTCACCTGGTGTTCGGTGGGCGAGTACCTGGACCGGCTCGACCACGGCTTCGACGGCGAGGGCATCGCCGTCAACGCCGCCTACCTGGTCCCCCAGGGCACGGTCCGGGCGCTCGCCGTCGGCTGGGAGGACCGTGCGGCCACGCCCGAAGAGCTGGACCGCATGCGTCGGTTGGTCGCCGAGGGCATGCTGCAGGGCGCGGTCGGCATGTCCTCCGGGCTGACCTACACCCCCGGGATGTACGCGGGGGACGCCGAACTGACCGAGCTGTGCCGGGTGGTGGCGGCGCACGGCGGCTACTACTGTCCGCACCACCGCAGTTACGGCGCCGGAGCGCTGGAGGCGTACGCGGAGATGGTGCGGCTCGCGCGCGAGGCGGACTGCCCGCTGCACCTGGCGCACGCCACCTTGAACTTCGGCCCGAACAAGGGCCGCGCCGGCGAACTCCTGGCCCTCCTCGACGACGCGCTCGCCGCCGGCGCCGACATCACCCTGGACACCTACCCCTACACCCCCGGCTGCACCACCCTGGCGGCCCTGCTGCCGAGTTGGGCGGGCGAGGGCGGCCCGGAGGCGGTCCTCGGGCGGCTGGCCGACGAGGACACCGCGGAGCGGATCCGCCACCGCCTGGAGGTGACCGGCTCGGACGGCTGCCACGGGGTCCCGGTGGAGTGGGAGACGATCGAGATCTCCGGGGTCACCGTCCCCGCGCTCGCCGAGTACGTCGGCCTGACGGTCCGGGAGGCGGCGGCCCGGCGCGGCGAGGAACCCTGGACCACCGCCCGGCGGCTGCTGCTGGAGGACCGGCTGGGCACGACGGTGCTCCAGCACGTCGGCCACGAGGAGAACGTCCGGGCGATCATGCGCCACCGCGTCCACACCGGCGGCTCCGACGGCATCCTGCGGGGCACCAAGCCGCATCCGCGGGCCTACGGCACCTTCCCGCGGTATCTCGGCCGGTACGTACGGGAGTTGGGGGTGCTGTCGTTGGAGGAGTGCGTCGCGCACCTCACCGGGCGCCCGGCGGCCCGGCTGCGGCTGCCGGACCGAGGTGTGGTCCGCGAGGGGTACCGGGCCGACCTGGTCCTGTTCGACCCGGCCACGGTCGCGCCGGGCTCCACCTTCGAGCGGCCGCGCGCGCTGCCGACGGGGATTCCGTACGTCCTGATCGACGGCCGGTTCGTGATCGAGGACGGACGGCGCACCGACGTACTGGCGGGGCGGGCGGTCCGCCGGACCTGAGCGCGACCGCCCGCCCCGCCCCGCGCTCGGTCAGGGCTGGGGCCTCTCGTTTGGATCAGGCCGGGCTCGCGGGGTCCGGCACCGCTCCCCCAAGCTCTTCGAACAGGGGCACCCCCAGCCGCGTTGTCGTCGGTCGGCAGGGCTCCGCCCTGCCGCCCTCCTCCGCCCTGCGATGCTCCCCCACTGCCCGAAGGGCGTGGGAGGTGCCCCAGCACCGGACCCCGCTCCCTGATCCGGCCCGATCCGAACGGAAGACCTCAGGGCTTGGGCAGGGCGCAGCCGCTCCTGCTCAGGTCGAGCTTGTTGCCGGCGCCGAAGCAGCCGGGGATCTGGTAGGTCTGCTGGGCGTAGTTGATGCCCTGCCGGACGGTGATGGTGCCGTTCGCGTCGACCTCGCACGGGTTGTTCACGGTGCAGCGGCCGCCGCTCTCGTTGCCGGTGTTGTTGACGGCGACGACCTTGCCGGTGGCGGTGTCGATGACGGGCGAGCCCGACGTGCCGCCGATCGTGTTGCAGGCGGAGGTGTAGCGGACGGAGTCCTTCCAGGTCCAGCCGCCCTCCTTCAACTGGTAGACGAACCCGTCGATGTCGCAGCTGTAGATCCGCTTCCAGTAGCCGGAGACCACCTTGATGGCGATGCCGGCGACCGGGTGGGTGTCGCCCAGGGGCAGCGCGTTGATGCCGTAGGAGCTCTTGATCTGCGCGTAGGTGCTGGTGAGCTGGTAGATCGTGACGTCCGTGTCGGTCATGGTCGAGTAGACGACCTTGTTCGCCCGGAGTGTCGCGACCTGGGTGCCGGCCGAGTTGAGCAGACCGAAGGTGCGGCTGGACGCCTGGCCCACGATGACCTGGCCGGGCGACGGGAAGCCGGTCTCCAGGCAGTGGCCGTTGCTGAGCACGAGCGCCGGGTCGCCGTCCGCGGAGCCGGGGAGACGGATGACCGAGCCGGAGCAGTTGCTCAGCGCGACGGTGCCGGCGAAGTCGACGGCCGCCAGGGCGGGGGCGGCGGTCGCACGGTCTGCGCCGGTCACCCGCGCGGCGTTCTGCTCGGGTGCGGGCGCGGCGACCGCGGGTGCCGCGCCCGCCCCGGCGATCACCAGGGCGAACAGCGCGGCGACGAGAGGCTTTCTCATGTGGGGTCCCCTCTTGCGACGGAGGCGACCGGAGATCTTCCGGCCGCCCTTCTTTGTCATGCGCATTGTGAATGCAGAGGGGTGCGGCAACAAGGGAGCGGTTCGGGGCCGTAGGGCTTTCCCTGCCCTGCCGCGGCGGCGCGGGCCGACACGCAGACGTCTCACGTGGTGGAAAACACGCGCCATCGGGCGATACCCGGCCGTAAGCTCCTCGACATGCAGGTGATCCAGTCGACCAAGCTCGCCAACGTCTGTTACGAGATCCGGGGCCCGGTGCTCGAGGAAGCGATGCGCCTGGAGGCGGCCGGTCACCGCATCCTGAAGCTGAACACGGGCAACCCGGCGGCGTTCGGCTTCGAGTGCCCGCCGGAGATCCTGGAGGACATCCTCCGCAACGTCTCGACGGCCCACGGCTACGGCGACGCCAAGGGCCTGCTGGCCGCCCGGCGCGCGGTCGTCATGCACAACCAGACCCTCGGGATCGAGACGGACGTCGAGCACGTCTTCATCGGCAACGGCGTCTCCGAGCTGATCGTGATGGCCATGCAGGGGCTGCTGGACGACGGCGACGAGGTCCTCGTGCCGGCGCCGGACTACCCCCTGTGGACGGCCGCGGTCTCCCTGTCCGGCGGCACCGCCGTCCACTACCGCTGCGACGAGCAGTCCGACTGGATGCCCGACCTCGCCGACGTGGAACGCAAGGTCACCGACCGCACCAAGGCGATCGTCATCATCAACCCCAACAACCCCACCGGCGCGGTCTACGACCGGGCGGTGCTCAAGGGGCTGACCGACATCGCCCGCCGGCACAACCTGCTGGTCTGCTCCGACGAGATCTACGACAAGATCCTCTACGACGACGCCACGCACACCCCGACCGCGTCGGTCGCGCCGGACCTGCTGACCCTGACGTTCAACGGCATGTCCAAGGCGTACCGGGTGGCCGGCTACCGGGTGGGCTGGATGTCCGTCTCCGGCCCCCGCGCGCACGCCGACTCCTACCTCGAGGGCCTGACGATCCTGGCGAACATGCGTCTGTGCGCGAACATGCCGGGCCAGCACGGCGTGGTGGCCGCGCTCAGCGGACGGCAGAGCATCAACGACCTGGTCCTGCCGGGCGGGCGGCTGAAGGAGCAGATGGACGTCGCCTACGAACTGCTCACGCAGATCCCGGGCGTGACGTGCGTACGACCGAAGGGCGCCCTGTACCTCTTCCCGCGCCTGGACCCCGCGGTCTTCAAGATCAAGGACGACCGGCGGATGGTCCTGGACCTGCTGCGCCGCGAGAAGATCATGGTCGTCCAGGGCACGGGCTTCAACTGGCCCGAGGCGGATCACTTCCGGGTCGTCACGCTGCCCTCGGTCGGCGACCTGCGGGACGCGGTGGGCCGGATCGGCACCTTCCTGGACGGCTACAGCCAGGCCTGACGCTCACGTTCGGTGCCCCTGCGGACCGGCTCCACGAACGGCCTCAACTTTAGACGTGTTCTAAGCTAGGATGTCTTCTGTCAGAGCACAGGAGGCCGTCCCATGTACGAACCGATCCGCACCGGGCCTTCCGGCAGGTCCGTCCAGAACCCGATGGCCGGCCCCACCTCCGACTTCCCCCACCGCTCCCGCGAGGAGGAGCTGGACATCCAGCTCGCGGGCCATCTCGCGGCGCTGCTCGCCGTCACGGATGAGCTGCGCGCACTGACCCCCTCCACGGATCTGGACACCGCGGCCGAGCGGCTCGCCGAGCAGGTGGCCCGGCTGGGCGGAGGCCATGCTCCGGCCCGCGCGTCGTTGGCCGCCGCCCGCGAACCGTCGGCGCTGCACCAGCGGGCGCACGCGCTCGCCGGCCGCGCGCTCGTCGTCGCCGCCTCCCGGGCGGACACCGCGGCGGCGATCCTGGCGGCCGAGCGGATGGACGCGCACGCGGCCGCGCAGGGCGAGCCGCGGAAGCTGAGTGCCGCCGGCTAGCTCTCAGCCCCTGCCGGGGGCTCCTGATCGGCCCCGGTCCGCGCGCAACCCGCAGCGACGCGCGGACCGGGCGCCATGAACGCGCGCGCCGTCGCGCCGCCTTTCATGCGTACATTCGAGTGGTCTGTACGCCCCACATGCCTGCCAAACGGCGACGTCGACAAGTCGGCCTCGTAACGTCGGCGCACATGACGGTGGTTCGGACTCCGGCCCGTCGGCACCGGTAGGACCCGCCCTCCGGTTCCGGCCGCACGAGAAGAGCCACCTCTGTCCGTCCCTCACTATTCCACGAAATGTGACAAAGTGAAACGTAGGCGATTGTGGGTGACGCTCATCGGTGTGGGCGCAGTTGCCACCGGGGTGACCTCCTGGGCGATCACGTCCCACCCGATGACCGCGACCACCCCGGAATCCAAGGCCGTTCAGGGCCGCAAGTCGCAAGAGACGGCCACGCTTCTGCAAGCGGGCAATCTCCAGGTGCAGTACCGCGATTACGTCGGGGCGACCCGGACGTTCCGGCGCGTGCTGGAACTCGATCCGCGCAACAAGGTCGCCTGGTACGACCTCGGTGTCATCGCCCAGCAGGAAGGCCGGGCCGGCGACGCCCGCAAGGCCTACGACGAGGCGCTGAAGATCGACCCGAAGTACGCCCCGGCCCTCTACAACAAGGCGGTCCTGGTCAAGTCGCGCGACCCCGGCCAGGCCGTCGGACTCCTGCAACGCGCCATCGCCGCCACGCCCAGGGCCGCCACGGCCCATCTCCAACTCGGCTTGATCCTGGCGCAGAAGGACCGTGACGACGAGGCCGAGGAGGAGTTCGGCCGTGCCGTCGCGGCCGATCCCTCGCTGCACTCCGCGGTCCCGGAGCCGTTCCGGGACAAGGTAAGCCCCACACCGACATCGAGTCAGGCAGGTGCCACCAGATGACGTCGACTGCGACACCGAGGTTCTCCGTCTTCACACCCAGCCACCAGCCCCGCTTCCTCGATGAGTGCCTCAAAACCCTCCAGGCGCAGACCTGTTCGGACTGGGAGTGGATCGTCCTGCTCAACAACGGTGCCCGGTGGCGGCCCGAGCAGCGCGACGACCGGGTCCACGTGGAGATCGCGGACGACGTCAGCGGTGTCGGGGCGGCCAAGCGCAGGGCCTGCGAGCTGGCCCGCGGGGAGATCCTCGTCGAACTCGACCACGACGACCTCCTGGCGAAGGCCTGCCTGGCCGAGCTGGGCAAGGCGTTCGACGCGCATCCCGATGCCGTCCTCGTCTACAGCAACACCGCGCAGATCACCGAGGACGGCAAGCGGGACAACTCCCGCTTCAACGAGGCGCACGGCTGGAAGTTCGAGGACGTGCGGGTCGACGGCCGCAAGCTGCTCCAGGCCGTCTCCATGGAGCCCACGCCGCACAACGTCTCCTACATCTGGTACGCGCCCAACCACGTGCGGGCGTTCCGCAAGGAGAGTTACGAGAAGGCCGGCGGGTACGACGCCTCACGCACCGTGCTGGACGACCAGGACCTGATGTGCCGGCTGTTCCACGTCGGCGACTTCCACCACATCGACCGCTGCCTGTACCTCCAGCGGATGCACCCGGCGAACACCCAGCGCGACCCGGAGATCAACGCGCACATCCAGCGCGAGACGGTCGCCTTGTACGACAAGTACATCGAGGCCAACGCCCTGGCCTGGACCCAGCGTCGCGGTCTGCTCGCCCTGGACCTCGGCGCGGCCCACCGCAAGCCGCCGGGCTACCTGGGCGTGGACCAGTATCCGGGAGACGGCGTCGACATCGTCGCGACGCTGCCCGGAAAGCTGGACCTGCCCGACAACTCCGTCGGCCTGATGCGGGCGGTGGACTTCCTCGAGCACGTGCCCGCGAAGGTGCCGCTGATCAACGAGCTGTACCGGCTGCTGGCGCCCGGCGGCATGCTCCTCACCATGACGCCCAGCTCCGACGGCCGCGGCGCGTACCAGGACCCGACCCACGTCGCCTACTACAACGAGAACTCGTTCTGGTACTACACGGACAACCAGTACCGAACCTTCGTGCCCGAGATCCAGGCCAGGTTCCAGTCCTCGCGCCTGGTCACCTACTTCCCCAGCGAGTGGCACTCCCGCAACAACATCTCCTACGTCGTCGCCAACCTCATCGCGATGAAGGAGGGCGCCGAGCGGTGCGGAGGACCGCTCCTGGTCTAGAACCCGCACGGCGCGAAGGCGCCCCGGCGGAACATCAGGTTCCGCCAGGGCGCCTCTCCTTGTCCCGGGTCCGGCGCGGCCGGTCAGGCCTGTAGGCGTGCGCCGTTCGCGCGCGCCGCGGCGGCCAGAGCGGCGAAGGGCGGCTCGGCGAGGGCCGCGGTCAGCTGGTCGTCCCACCGCTCAAGGGGCGGCAGACCGCATCGGGCCCAGTTGCCGTGACCGAGGACACCGAAGGCGGGACGAGCCGCCGGGCGCGGGAACTTCTCCGAGCCGACCGGGCGGATCCGTTCCGGATCGAGGCCGGCGAGGCGGAAGGTCTCCCGGGCCAGGCCGTACCACGTGGTGTGGCCGGCCGCCGTGCCGTGGTAGGTGCCCGCAGGTGCCCGACCGGCCAGGGCCGCACGGCCGAGGGCCGCCAGCCGCCGGGCGAGCGCGCGGGACCAGGTGGGCTGTCCGTGCTGGTCGGCCACCACGTCCAAGCTCTCGCGCCGGGCGGCGAGTTCGAGCATGGTGGCCACGAAGTTGCGGCCGTGCGCCCCGTAGAGCCAGGCGGTGCGCACCACGTAGCCGGTGTGCGGCAGCAGTTCGACGACGGCTCGCTCGCCCGCCAGTTTGCTGCGCCCGTACGCGTTGACGGGTCCCGTGGGTGCGTCCTCGGGGTAGGGGCCGCGGCGGTCGCCCGGGAACACGTAGTCGGTGGAGACGTGCAGCAGGAGCGCGCCGGCGTCCGCGCAGGCCTGTGCCAGGTGACGTACGCCCGTACCGTTGACGGCCGTTGCCGCCGCTTCGGACCGCTCGGCGCCGTCGACGTCCGTCCAGGCGGCGCAGTTGACGACCACGCGGTGGCCCCGGACGGCCTCGCGCACGGCGGCCGGATCGGTGATGTCCAGCTGGTCACGGCGCGGTCCGGTCACCTCGGCGTCCGGATCGGCGGCGAGTTCGGCCAGCACGTCCTGTCCGAGGAGCCCGCGCGCACCGGTCACCAGCCATCCGGTGCTCATCGCAGTCCGGCCCTCTCCTTGAGCGGCTCCCACCAGCTGCGGTGTGCGCGGTACCAGGAGACCGTGGCGGCCAGGCCTTCGGCGAAGTCCACCTGCGGGGCGTAGCCGAGCTGTTCGCGGATCTTGCCGTCGTCCAGCGAGTAGCGCAGGTCGTGGCCCTTGCGGTCGGCGACGTGCTCGACCCGGTCCCAGTCCGCGCCGACCGCGTCCAGCAGCAGGCCGGTGAGCTTGTGGTTGGACAACTCCGTGCCGCCGCCGATGTGGTAGACCTCCCCGGCCCTGCCGCCGTGCAGGACCAGGTCGATGCCCCGGCAGTGGTCGGAGACGTGCAGCCAGTCTCGGATGTTGCGGCCGTCGCCGTACAGGGGGACCGTCTTCCCGTCGATCAGGCGGGTGATGAAGAGCGGGATGACCTTCTCGGGGAACTGGTGGGGCCCGTAGTTGTTGGTGCACCGGGTGACGACCACGTCCAGGCCGTGGGTGCGATGGTGGGCGAGGGCCAGCAGGTCGGAGCCGGCCTTGGAGGCGGAGTACGGGGAGTTCGGAGTGAGCGGGCACTCCTCGGTCCACGACCCTTCGCCGATCGAGCCGTACACCTCGTCGGTGGACACGTGCAGGAAACGGCCGACGCGGTGGCGGTGGGCCGCGTCCAGGAGCACCTGTGTGCCCGTCACGTTGGTGCGGACGAAGGGGCCCGCCCCGTCGATCGACCGGTCCACGTGCGACTCGGCGGCGAAATGGACCACCGCGTCCTGGCCCGCCATCACCTGGCCGACCACGTCCGGGTCGCAGACGTCACCCCGGACGAAGGTGTACCCGGGATGGTCCGCCACCGACGCCAGATTGGCCTCGACCCCGGAATACGTGAGTTTGTCGAGGACGGTGATCCGCGCCGTCGGATCGGAGTTCAACCGTTGGCGGACATATTCCGAACCGATGAATCCGGCGCCGCCGGTCACAAGGATACGCATGACTCTCCGATTTTCCTGGCGCCCGCGTTCGGAACCGGGCCAGGTGCCCGGTCGCCGGAGCGCGCCTTCCACGCCGCTCAGGGGCGCGGCGCGTTCCGGGCAGGCTGGACCGATACGGGCTGATGTCGTCGCTGCTGGCGTCGGAGTCTGCCGCGACGCCAGGAGCGCGGGCAGAACACGGGCGGTGCCCCGAGGCCGAAACCCCGGGGCACCCTCGCTCATTTCCGGATCGGGCGGCCGATCACGGGCCCGCGGTGGTGCAGATCGCGTAGGCGGTGAGAATAGTGGCGCCGCTGGAGGTGGCCTGCCACCCGGTGGCGGGGCCGGTTCCGGTGAAGATCGGGGCGCTCTCGCTCGCGGCGGAGCCGGGGGCGCCTGTGTAACCGCCACCGATGGCCTCGCCGGCGGCACACACGGCGGTCGACGTCACTCCCGGAGCTCCGGTCACGACGGTGGTGGGACCGACGGTGCCCTGGGAACCCTGCGCACCCTGAGCACCCTGGGCACCCAACCCACCCTGCGCACCAACGCTACCCTGGGCACCCTGCGGGCCGATGGCACCCTGGGCACCGATGGCACCCTGCGGACCGGGCAGACCCGGGAGACCCTGTGGACCGGGCAGACCCGGGAGGCCCTGCAGACCGGTCTCACCCTGCGGGCCCTGCGGACCGGTGGCACCGGTCGTGCCGGTGGCACCCGTGGCGCCCTGCGGACCCACCGGGCCGGTGGCGCCCGTGGCACCCGTCGCACCGGTGTCGCCCTGCGGACCCACCGGACCCGTCGCACCGGGCACACCCGGGTCGCCCTGCGGACCGGTGGCACCCGTCAGGCCGGTCGCACCGATGGCGCCCTGCGGACCCACCGGACCGGTCGCGCCCGTGGCACCCGTCGCACCGGCGTTGCCCTGCGGACCCGTCGCACCGGTGGCACCAGTGGCACCAGTGGCACCCTGGTCGCCCTGCGGACCGGTGGCACCGGTCAGGCCGGTGGCACCGGTAGCGCCTTGGGGACCCATTGGACCGGTGGCACCCGTGGCACCCGTGGCACCGGTGTCGCCCTGGGAGCCCTGCGGACCCTGAACGCCTGGAACGCCCGGAACGCCGGGAACGCCCTGCTCGCCGGGCACACCCTGCGGACCCGTGGCACCGGTGGCACCCGTGTTGCCCTGGGTTCCCTGCGGACCCCCGGGACCGGTCGCGCCGGTGGCACCCGTGACGCCCTGGAAGCCCTGGAAGCCCTGGGGGCCTTGGGGACCCTGGCCGTTGCCCTGGGGACCCTGGGGGCCCAGGTCGCCCTTGTCGCCCTTGTCGCCCTTGTCGCCCTTCGGGCCTCGCTTGCCTTCCTTGCCCTGCGGGCCCTGCGGACCCCGCTTGCCCTGCGGGCCTTGCGGACCGCGGTTGTGGTGGCCCCTGTCGGCCCACGGGTCGTTCGAACCGGGGGTCACCACCGCACTGCGATCGCTGGACCTCTCGATCGCGTTGGCGATGGCAGCCGTGCTCGGGGCAACGTTGAGCGCCACGGCCAGCGCGCTCGCCGACACGAGCGTGGCCGACCTCAAGCGTGAACTTCGGATCGTTCTACGGTTCAAGAGAACCTTCCTCAGGAACTGGGAGGGATCAAACTGCAAGCGCGCGCACTCGGTGCGCTTCGTTCGCATGCGTGTCACGTGCCCTTGGCCACGGACGAGGACATTCTTTACTCACGGCGCCGGAAAATTTGCGGAGCAAACACTGTGCGTGGTCGGTAAATCACCCGAGCAGCCTCAATGCGTCCGGATTCCCAGGCACCGTTTCCCCGGCATCGATTCCCCGGCATCGATTCCCCGCGCCGCTTTCGCGCGGATCTGAATTCCGTCGGGCACACCCGTCTCAGGCATTGCTCAGAAGGCCTCTGCGATAGACGGCGCAGTCCTCGAAGGAAGGCAGCAGGCCCTGCCGCTCGGCCTCCTCCAGGGTGGGCGCCGCGGCGTCCTTCTCGGACAGGATCGGTGCGAGGCCGTCGGGCCAGGAAACGGCCAGCCGCGGGTCGAGCGGATTGATCCCGTGTTCGCGTTGTGGCGCGTACCCCTCCGAACACAGATAGACGACCGTGGAGTTGTCCTCCAGCGCCATGAAGGCGTGGCCGAGGCCTTCCGAGAGGTAGACGCAGCGGTGCGTGGCGTCATCCAGCCGGACCGCCTCCCATTCCCCGAACGTCGGAGAACCGGTACGGATGTCGACCACCACGTCGAGGATCGCGCCGCTGACACAGGTGACGTACTTGGCCTGTCCCGGCGGGACCGACGCGAAATGGATGCCGCGGAGCGTTCCGCGAACGGAACGCGAGCAGTTGGCCTGGGCGAGCCTGAGTCCCTGGCCGGTGGAATCCTGGAACCTCTCGTCCTTGAACCACTCGTGGAATCGCCCTCTGCCGTCCGTGAACACCTGGGGCGCGTCCACCCAGGCCCCTTCGATGCGAAGCGGTCTCACGCACAATTCCTTTCCGACGGGGCCGTCACGCGGGCACGCCCGGCCCGGTGCGCAGCAGTTCTTCCCGGCGCGATCCGCTGCCCGGCTGGGGCATGACGACGGACCGGGGGTCCTCCAGCAGACCCAGCAGATAGTGGCCGTATCCGCTCTTGAGGAGCGGCTGGGCCAGTTCGCTGAGCCGGGCGTCGTCGATCAGGCCGGCCCGCCAGGCCGCCTCCTCGACACAGCCGATCTTGAAGCCCTGGCGTTCCTCGACCACGCGGACGTACTCCGAGGCCTGGACCATGGAGGCGAAGGTCCCCGTGTCCAGCCACGCGGTGCCCCGGTCGAGCCGGACGACGTGCAGGCTCCCGGACTCCAGATAGGCGCGGTTGAGGTCGGTGATCTCCAACTCGCCCCGGGCGCTGGGCCGCAGGCGCCTGGCGATCTCAACGACCTGATCGTCGTAGAAGTACAGCCCGGGAACGGCGTACCGGGACCGGGGCAGGGCCGGTTTCTCCTCGATGGACAGCGCCCGGCCCAGTTCGTCGAACTCCACGACGCCGTAGGCCGAGGGGTTGGCCACCGGGTAGGCGAAGACCCTGCCGCCCTTCAGGTCCGCGTTGCGGGCCAGCCGAGTGCCGAGGCCGCTGCCGTGGAAGATGTTGTCGCCCAGGATCAGGGAAACCGGCTCGCCGCCGATGAAGTCGGCCCCCAGCAGGAAGGCCTGGGCGATTCCTTCCGGGCGTTCCTGCGCCATGTACTGGAATCGCAGGCCGAGTTGACTGCCGTCGCCGAGCAACCGGCGGAACTGCTGCTGGTCTTCCGGGGTGGTGATGATCAGAATCTCCCGGATTCCGGCCATCACCAGTGTGGAAAGCGGGTAATAGACCATGGGCTTGTCGAAGACCGGCAGGAGCTGCTTCGACACCGTGCGGGTCAACGGCCACAGTCGCGAGCCGGTGCCTCCGGCCAACAGGATTCCGCGCATGGCATCACCATAGGCGAATTGCCCTTGAATGCCGCCTTTTGGACGCGGTTTGCCGCGTCTGCGCCGGACCTTCCCGCACACCGCCGCGGAACAGGCCGACCGCCGCCCGAACAGGCCCGATCGCCGCGAGTACACGCGCGCACGCCGGAGAGGCCGGGTGCGCACGCCGTTGTGCGCACCCGGCCTCTCGGGATCGTCGCCGCGGCCGGCCGGGGCGACGTTGCAGGTCAGGGCAGGTCGGTCAGCCGGCCGCGGAGCTCAGGGGCTTGGGGCTTGGGGTCGAGGACCGCGTCAGCCCAGGCGCTCGACGAGCGCGCGGTACTGGTCCCACAGCTCCTTGGGCGTGTGGTCGCCGAAGGTGTTCAGGTGCTCGGGGACCAGGGCGGCCTCCTCGCGCCATACGTCCTTGTCGACCGTGAGCAGGAACTCCAGGTCGGACTCGGACAGTTCGAGGCCGTCCGTGTCCAGGGCCGCCTTGGTCGGCAGGACGCCGATCGGGGTCTCGGTACCCTCGGCCGTGCCGTCCAGGCGCTCCACGATCCACTTCAGCACGCGGCTGTTCTCGCCGAAGCCGGGCCAGACGAACTTGCCCTCGTCGTTCTTGCGGAACCAGTTGACGTAGTAGATCTTCGGCAGCTTGGACTGGTCGCCGTCACGCTGCTCGGCGGCCTTGCCGACCTCGATCCAGTGGCCCATGTAGTCGCCCATGTTGTAGCCACAGAACGGCAGCATGGCGAACGGGTCGCGGCGCAGCTCGCCGACCTTGCCCTCGGCGGCGGCCGTCTTCTCGGATGCGACGTTGGCACCGAGGAAGACGCCGTGGTTCCAGTCGAAGGACTCCGTCACCAGCGGCACCGCGGAGGCGCGGCGGCCGCCGAACAGGATCGCCGAGATCGGCACGCCCTTGGGGTCCTCCCACTCCGGCGCGATGATCGGGCACTGCGCGGCGGGCGTGGTGAAGCGGGCGTTGGGGTGGGCGGCGGGCGTCTCGGACTCGGGGGTCCAGGAGTTGCCCTTCCAGTCGGTGAGGTGCGCCGGGGTCTCCTCCGTCATGCCCTCCCACCACACGTCGCCGTCGTCGGTGAGGGCGACGTTGGTGAAGACCGAGTTGCCCCACAGCGTCTTCATGGCGTTGGCGTTGGTGTGCTCGCCGGTGCCGGGCGCGACGCCGAAGAAGCCGGCCTCGGGGTTGATCGCGTACAGCCGGCCGTCCTCGCCGAACCGCATCCACGCGATGTCGTCGCCGATGGTCTCGACGGTCCAGCCGGAGATCGTCGGCTCCAGCATGGCGAGGTTGGTCTTGCCGCAGGCGCTCGGGAAGGCGGCGGCGACGTACTTGGCCTCACCGGTGGGCGGGGTGAGCTTGAGGATCAGCATGTGCTCGGCCAGCCAGCCCTCGTCGCGCGCCATGACGGAGGCGATGCGCAGGGCGTAGCACTTCTTGCCGAGCAGCGCGTTGCCGCCGTAGCCGGAGCCGTAGGACCAGATCTCGCGGGTCTCGGGGAAGTGCGAGATGTACTTGGTGGAGTTGCACGGCCAGGGGACGTCCTCCTGACCCGGCTCCAGCGGGGCGCCCAGGGTGTGGACGGCCTTGACGAAGAAGCCGTCGTCACCGAGCTCGTCCAGCACCGGCTGCCCCATGCGGGTCATGGTGCGCATGGACGCCGCGACGTAGGCGGAGTCGGTGATCTCGACGCCGATCGCGGACAGCGGCGAACCCAGCGGGCCCATGCAGAACGGGACGACGTACATCGTCCGGCCCTTCATCGAGCCGCGGAATATGCCTCCCTTGCCGTCCGACCCCTGGAAGATCTCCCGCATCTCGGCGGGCGCCTTCCAGTGGTTGGTCGGGCCGGCGTCCTCCTCCTTCTCGGAACAGATGAACGTCCGGTCCTCCACGCGGGCCACGTCGGACGGGTCCGACGCCGCGTAGTAGGAGTTGGGGCGCTTGATCGGGTCGAGTTTCCGGAAGGTGCCCTTCCGGACGAGCTCCTCGCACAGTCGCTCGTACTCGGCCTCGGATCCGTCACACCAGACCACGCTGTCCGGCTGCGTGAGTTCGGCGATCTCATTGACCCACGAGATCAGTTCCTTGTGGTGGGTGGGGATGACGGGGGGAGCCGCGATGTCGCGCGCCACGATCGCTCCTAAATGAGGGGTTTTTGTCTTGTCGCCCCGTGGGGGCTGCGACCCGGACGCTTCGTAGCCGCTCATCCGGTGCCGACCGCACTCATTTGATCATCCGACGAGAGTGCCCATCTGTCCAGGGGGCGTCACAGGTGAGCGACGTGAGTAATGCCACGATTCCCGCGATTCTTTGCGTCCACATGGGATTCGACTGAAGGCCTTTTTGCGTTCGGCCCGATGGCCGCGCTCACCGTCCGGCACTGCTACACGACTCACGGTGCCGTAGGTACGATGCGCGCATGACTGCGTCCGCCTCCGACGCGCCCCTGGACACGCCGGTCGCCGGCCGCGGTCCGGTCGCGCCCACCCTGCCGCACCCGGTCAAGCCGAAGCTGCGCGGCTGGCTGCATCTCGGCATGTTCCCGGCCGTGCTCGTCGCGGGGCTCGCACTCACCGCGCTGGCCGGCTCCACCCGCGGACGGATCGCCTGCGGGATCTACGTCCTCACCGCCTGCCTGCTCTTCGGCGTCAGCGCGCTGTACCACCGGGGCAACTGGGGGCCGCGCATGGGCGGCGTGCTCCGCAGGCTCGACCACGCGAACATCTTCCTGATCATCGCGGGCACGTACACGCCGCTCACCCTGCTGCTCCTGCCCGGCGCCAAGGGGCAGTGGCTGCTGTGGGGCATATGGGTCGCGGCCGCCGCCGGCATCGTGTTCCGCGTCTTCTGGGTCGGCGCCCCGCGCTGGCTCTACACCCCCTGCTACATCGCGATGGGCTGGGCGGCCGTGTTCTTCCTGCCGGACTTCCTGCGCACCGGCGGCATCGCCGTCCTGGTCCTGGTCGTCGTCGGCGGGCTTCTCTACAGCGCGGGCGGCGTCGTCTACGGCATCAAGCGACCGAACCCGTCACCGAGCTGGTTCGGCTTCCACGAGGTCTTCCACTCCTTCACGCTGGCCGCCTTCGTGGTGCACTACGTGGGCATCTCGCTGGTGGCGTACCAGCACGCGTAACAGGGCCCCTCACATCCCCCCACCCTCCAGGCCATGGCTCACACGAGCCATGGCCTTTTCCGTATGCCCGAAAACCCGGGAGAGCACGCGGAAGGCGCCCGGGAGAACGCCCGGCAGTCGGCACCGATTGATAGACCCTAGATTTTGACGGCTACTGTCATTTATTGACTACTCTCACCTGGCTACTCTCACCCGCACCGAAGACGTGCGGCGCGATCCCCGCAGCGCGGCTGGGGCACCCGCTGGTGCTCGCCATGTTCACGGCGGCCGCCGCCCTCCTGGCCGGGCTCGTGCTGCGCGAGCGCCGGGAGGCCCGCCCCTTGCTCGACATGACGCTGCTCGCCCGGCGCGGCTTCCTGTGCACGATCGCCGCGACCCCGGTGATGTTCGTGCTGAGCGGCCTGACGTTCGTGCTGCCGCCCCACCTCCAGGCCGTGCTCGGCCACGACGCGCTCGGCACCGGCGTGCGGCTGCTGCCCATGATGGGCGGGCTACTGGTCGCCGCGAAGGGAGCGCAGCCGGTCGCCGCCCGGTTCGGACCGCGGGCGGTGTCACCGCGGGCCTGGTGGTGCTCGCCTTCGCCGCGCTGCTGGGCAGCCGTACGACGGTGGAGTCCGGCTACCGCTTCACCGCGCTGTGGCTGTCGATCGACGGTGTCGGCTTCGGGTTCTCCGTCGTCCCGGCCATGGACGGGGCGCTGGCCGCCCTGCCGTCCGACCGGGCCGGCTGGGGGTCCCCCACGCCGTTGAGGCAGTGGGGGAGGCTCCGGTCTGCTGATGACGCTGCGCCGGGTCGGCGGCGCGGTCGGCATCGCCCTGCTCGGCAGTCTCCTGGCGAGCGCCTTCCGGCACCGGCTCGACGTCACCGGGCTGCCCTCCGAGGCCGCGCACACCGCCGGGCAGTCCGTGGTCGCAGCCCACCTCGTCGCCGAGAGGACGGGCTCGGCGCACCTGGCGGCCTCCGCGAGCGGGGCGTACGCGCACGGCATGGGCCTGGTGCTGCTGGTGGGCGGGATCGCCTCGGTGGTGGCGGCGCTGCTGGCGGCCGCGTTCCTGCCGGGCGGCGCCCAGGCCGCTGCCGTACGGGCCGAGCCGGAGGAGGACCCGGCCATGGCCCGTCCCTGACCGGGTGCCGGACAATGACCTTCATGACGGCCGCACGCTCCCCCAAGCTCTCGACTCCGCTCGAGCAGGGAGGGACCCCCATGCCCCCCGCCGACCGCCCTCCGATGGGACTGAGGGAACGCAAGAAGCTCAAGACCCGGCAGGCGATCCGATCGGCGACGTTCGCGCTGATCGAGGAGCAGGGGTACGACGCCACGACGGTCGAGCAGATCGCCGACCGCGCCGAGGTGTCGCCGTCGACCGTCTTCCGCTACTTCCCGACCAAGGAGGACATCGTCCTCACGGACGAGTACGACGCGATCATGCTGGAGGAACTGCGCTCCCGGCCCGCGGACGAGCCGTGGATGGACTCGCTCCGGCACGTGATGCGCAAGGCCCTCGCGCTCGGGCTGAGCGAGGAGCCCGAGGTGACCCGGCTGCGGACCCGGCTGGGCGCCGAGGTGCCCGCGGTCCGCTCCCGGATGATGGAGAGCATGTCGGCCACCGGCGTGCTCATCCGCCAGGCCATCGCGGCCCGCACCGGCCTGGACCAGGACGGCCTGGAGGTGCGGGTCTACGCGATGTCCCTGGTCGGCGGTCTGATGGAGGTCTCCATGTACTGGGCCGAGAACGGGCACAGGGAGGACCTGACCGACCTCATGGTCCGCGCCATGGACGTCCTGGAACACGGCCTGCCCACCGGAAATCCATGAGCTCAGCGCCCCGCACCCGTGCCATCCTGTCCGGGTGAACGGTCCCGAGATCCACGTCGGGTTCGCCCCCGGCCTGCACCTGTTCGTCCCGCACGCCCGGCGCCGCGGCGCCACCGCGGTCGTCACGGACGGCGTCTCGACGCTCGGCCACGTCGTGGAGTCCCTGGGGGTGCCGCTCACCGAGGTCGGCGCTCTGGTGGTGGACGGCCGTGAGGTGCCGGTGTCGCACGTGCCGCGGGCGGACGAGACGGTTCAGGTGCGGGCCGTCGCACGCCCCCAGCAGGTCCCCGGCGCCCCCCTGCGCTTCCTCCTCGACGTGCACCTGGGCACCCTGGCCCGCCGTCTGCGCCTGCTGGGCGTCGACACGGCCTACGAGTCCACCGACATCGGCGACCCCGCGCTCGCCGCCCGCTCGGCCGCCGAGAAGCGGGTCATGCTCAGCCGCGACCGGGGCCTGCTGCGCCGCCGTGAACTGTGGGCGGGCGCCTACGTCTACAGCACACGCCCCGACGCCCAGCTCCAGGACGTCCTCGACCGCTTCCGCCCCGACCTGCGCCCCTGGACCCGCTGCACCGCCTGCAACGGCCTGCTGCGGGACGCCACGAAGGACGAGGTGGCCGACCAGCTCGAGCACGGCACGCACCGCACGTACGACGTCTTCGCCCGCTGCCGCGACTGCGGCCGCGCCTACTGGAAGGGTGCCCATCACGACCAGTTGGAGGCCATCGTGGAACGCGCCCTGGCCGGGTACGCCGACCGGAGCTGATGTCGGGCTGATGTCCGGGCCCGTCCCGGAGCTGACATCCGGGGCCCGGCTCAGCCGCCCAGTGCGGTGCGCAGGCGGTCCGGGTCGGTCGTGGGGGCGTCGCAGGTGAAGTTGCGGCAGACGTAGGCGGTCGGCTCGCCGTGGGCGAGGGGCCGGTCCGCGAGCAGCGGGAACTCCTCGCTCTCCGGGGTGCCGTACGCGACGACCGCGCCGGGGGCGGTGCCCAGAAGTGCCGTACGGTGCAGGGCCTTCGCCGCCGCGTCGTCGAGGGACGGGCCGACCACCGCGATCTCGCGCGGGCCGTCGAGCAGGGCCTCGGCGACGGCGAGGCCCCAGCCGATGAAGCGCGGAACGCGCGGGCCGAGCGCGCCCACCACGCCCAACGCCCGCTCGGCGGCGGTGCGGTGGACCTCGGAACCCGTATGGGCGGCATAGCCGAGCAGGGCGCCGGCGGCCGCCGACCAGCCGGAGGGGGTGGCGTTGTCGGTGGGGTCCTGCGGCCGGCGGATCAACCGCTCGGCGTCGGCGGCCGTGTCGTACAGGGAGCCCGACTCCGGGTCGGCGAACCGGGTGAGCACGTGCCCGAGGAGCAGCCCGGCGAAATCCAGCCAGACACCCTCGCCGGTGACGGAGGCGAGAGCGAGGAAGCCCTCGGCGACGTCGGCGTAGTCCTCCAGCACCCCGGCGTTGGCTCCGGCTCGGCCGTCCTTGCTGGTACGGCGCAGCCCGGCGTGCTCGTCCATGTGCAGCCGGACCAGGAGATCGGCGGCGCCGACCGCGGCCTCGACCAGGTCCGGGCGGTCGAAGTAGGCGCCGGTCTCGGCGAGGGCGGCGATCGCCAGCCCGTTCCAGGCGGCGACGACCTTGTCGTCCCGGCCGGGCGCCGGACGCTCGGCCCGCTTCGTCAGCAGCCGGCGCCGGACGGACTCGACCCGGTCGGCGTCGAAAACGCCTTCCTGCACGGGAAGTTGCAGAACGGAGGAGCCGTGCTCGAAGGTGCCCTCCTCGGTCACGCCGAAACAGCGGGCGGCGAGTTCGGCGTCCTGTGCGCCGAGGGCCTCACGCAGCTGGGCGGGGGTCCAGACGTAGTAGGCGCCCTCGACGTGCCGGCCCGTCCCGTCGTCGCTGTCGGCGTCCAGGGCCGAGGCGAACCCGCCTTCGGCGGTGCGCAGTTCGCGCACCATGAAGTCGGCGGTCGCCAGGGCGACCCGGCGGGCGAAGTCGGAGCCGGTGGCCCGCCACAGGTGGGCATAGACCCGGCACAGCAGGGCGTTGTCGTACAGCATCTTCTCGAAGTGCGGCACCACCCAGTCGCGGTCGACGGAGTACCGGGCGAAGCCGCCGCCGAGCTGGTCGTGGATGCCGCCGCGGGCCATCCGCTCGCAGGTGTCCCACGCCATCTGGAGGGCGCCCTCGGAGCCGGTGCGGGCGTGGTGCCGCAGCAGGAACTCGATCACCATCGACGGCGGGAACTTCGGCGCCCCGCCGAACCCGCCGCGCTGCGCGTCGTACTCCCGGGTCAGCGCGAGCAGCGCCTGAGCCAGTTCCTCCTCACCGGGGGGCCGCGCGGCGCCGTAGTCGATCTCCCGGTGCGCCAGGTCCCGCACGATCTTCCCGGCGACGTCGGCGACTTCCTCCCGCCGGGTCTGCCAGGCCTGCCGCACCCCTTCGAGGACCTGCCCGAAGGAGGGCATGCCGTGCCGGGGCTCGGGCGGGAAGTACGTGCCGAAGTAGAACGGCTCGGCGTCGGGCGTGAGGAACACGGTCATCGGCCACCCGCCCTGCCCGGTGGCCGCCTGCACGGCCTCCATGTACACGGCGTCGACGTCGGGGCGCTCCTCGCGGTCCACCTTGACGCTGACGAAGTGCTCGTCGAGGAAGGCGGCGGTGGCCCGGTCCTCGAAGGATTCGTGCGCCATGACATGGCACCAGTGGCAGCTGCTGTACCCGACGCTCAGCAGCACGGGGACGTCGCGACGCCGGGCCTCCTCGAAGGCCTCCGCCGACCACGGCCACCAGTCGACCGGGTTGTCGGCGTGCTGGAGCAGGTACGGGGACGTCTCGTGGGCCAGTCGGTTCGGCATACCTCCATCCTGCCTCACCCGGCCCCGCCGGACGCGGATGGTGATCGCCCCGCGACTCCTCGTGTGCCCCGGCCCTCCCCCACGGGCGGTCGGTGCCCGGTCGGGGCCACCGGTGATCGCCGCCCCCTCGCGCTCCCGCCCGAGCCGAAGGACACTCGTAGGAAACGGAGTTGTCGCCGGAGGGGGACGGGACATGCGGGTTGGCCATCGGGCGGACGCCGAGCGGCTGCTGAATCGGGCCGTGGAGGAGGAGGTTCGCCGCTCGGGCGGCCGGGTGGACGGAAGTGTGCTGCTGTCCCGGGCGCGCGGCGCGCTGGACACCATGGCCGAGACCGCGGCGGAGGAGTACGCGGCCTACACACGGGCGCTGGACGAGGGGGCGGCGGGCCAGCTCACGTTCGCCCAGCGCTACGCCCGCGAGGGCGGCGGAACTCCCCTGCTCGTCGCGGGGGTTGCGGGGCTCGCCGCCGTCGTGGCCGACCTGGCGCTGGGCACCGACGGCGGCACCGCCGTCGGTGCGGGCGTCACCGCCGGGGTGGTGGGCGCCGCCGCCACCGTGGTGAAGGTGACCGCCGCCCATCTGCCCGCGGCCCACCGCCGGGCAGGGGCGGCCGGCCAGCCCGGCGGTCCGGAGCAGCTGCGGTTGCAGTGGCTGACCGCGCTGGAAGTGCGCGGCATCCGTCCGTTCCTCGACCAGCAGCGCGTGCTGAGCGCGTCCACCGCGCCGAAGAAGGCGGCGCCCCTCCTGCGCGGCACGGACAAGAGCGCGGCGGCCCGCAGACGCAGTGTCCTCGAGCAGTCCTTCGGCCAACTTCCGGAGCCGGTGGGCGTGTTCGCGGGGCGGCGGCAGGAGATGGCACGGATCCGGCAGTGGGTGCAGGCGGCCCGCGCGTCCACCCAGACCATGCCCACCGTCGTGGTCCTGCACGGAGCGCCGGGCTCCGGCCGCAGCACGCTGGCGGTGCGCGCGGCCCACGACCTGAAGGACCAGTTCCGGGGCGCGGTCGTGGTCGACCTGCGCGGCGGCAGCCAGGAGGAGCCGCCGCTGCCCACCCGCGACGCCCTGCTGCACCTGCTGAACCGGCTCGGCGCGCCCCGCGAGCAACTGCTGTTCCGCGAACGCTCCTCCCCCGAGCAGCAGCTCAAACGGCTCGGCGAGCTGTACCACCAGCATCTGACGGGCCTGCCGGTCACGATCGTGCTGGACGACGCCTCGGACGCCGAGCAGGTCCGCGCGCTGGTCCCCGAGCGGTCCGAGAGCCTGGTCCTGGTCACCGCCCGCGAGCCGCTCCGGCTGCCCGCCGACCTGCCGGCCTGGGTGCACCAGCTGCCCGTCCAGGCCCTGGACGCGGTGGGCGCGGAGGAGCTGCTGGCCGCCGCCGCACAGGACAGCTCGGGACCCTACGACGCGGAATCCACCGACCGGATCGCGCAGTTGTGCGGTGGACTTCCGCTGGCGCTGCGCATTGCGGGCTCCTGTATCGGCCCGCGCTCACCGCGCCGGCTGGCCACGGACCTGGGCGCGTACGGCCCCGTGGAACCGGTGGAGCGGGCGCTGTGGCTGCGCTACACCGACCAGTCGGAGCAGGTCCGCCGGCTGCTGAGGCGGCTCGCCCTGGCCGGACGCGCCTCGATGGGCGGCGCGGCGGCGGCCGCTCTGCTGGCCACGGACGAGACGGAGGCGAACCAGCACCTGGCGGCCCTCGCCCGGGCGGGCCTGATCGACCATGTGCGGGGCAACCGCTACCGGCTGCACGACCTGGTGCGGGCCTTCGCCCACGCGCGTCTGCTGGACGAGGAGGATCCCGGCGAGCGGACGGCCGCGCAGGAGCGGCTGATCGAGAACTACGCCGAGCTGGCCGACTCGGTGCTGCGCCTGGTCGACGGGAACATGTCGACCCGCTCGGACCGCTTCAGCCCGCACGGCTTCACCTCCCTGGACGAGGCGCTGCGCTGGCTGGACGACGAGTCGAGCTTCATCACGGCGGCCCTCAGGCACGCGGAGGGCGTGAACCAGGGGGCCGTGCTGAACCTGCTCGGCGCCCTGTGCGACTACTGCCTGCTACGCGGCGACCTGTACCGGCTGGGGGAGATCAGCGAGCTGACCCAGGCCGTCGACCAGGGGCTGCTGGTCCGGTCGGTGCAGTGGCGTACCGGTATCGCGGCCCGCCAGCTCGGCGAGCTGGACAAGGCGCGTACCACGCTGGCCTCGGTCGTCGACCTCTACCGGGAAGCACACCACGACGCGGGCGCGGCCCGCGCGCTGAACTCGCTCGGCATCACGCTGCACCACCAGGGCAATCTGACGGAGGCGGCGGCCCGGCTGCGGGAGGCCCTCGATCTTCAGGCGGCGCCCGAGCTGGCGACCGACCGCGCCTGGACGATGCACGCGCTGGCGGCGGTGGAGCGGGACCGGGCGCACCTGGCCGAGGCGCTGGAGCTGCTGACCCAGTCGCTGGTGCTGCACCGGGAGGGCGGGTCGGTGCACGGTGAGGCGTGGGCCCACTTCCAGCTGGGACAGCTCGCGCTGCGCAGGGGCGACGTGGAGCGCGCCGAAGCGGACCTGCGCGAGGCGCTGGAACGCTACCGCCGCACCCGGGACGCCCGCGGCGAGGCCTGGGCCCTCACCCAGCTGGCCCGGGCCCGGCTGCTGGCCGGCGAAACGGCCGAGGCGGTGGAGGAGCTGCGGCAGGCGGCGGCACGGCACCGGGACAACGAGGACGCGCGCGGCGAGGCGTGGACGCTGTACTACCTCGGTCAGGCGCTGGAGGAGACCGGCACACTCGACCAGGCGGTGCGCGAGCTGGAGCGCGCCCGCACCATGTTCTCCCGGATGCGGGACGTGTACGGGCTGGCCTGCGCCCGGCATCACTCGGCCCGGGTCACCCGGGACCAGCGGGCGGCGCAGACCGGCTCATTGCGCAACTCCGGTTTCGCCCGCCAGCTCCTGGTCGACGCCCGCGCCGACTTCCAGCGCATCGGTGTCGCGCACGGCGAGGCGTGGACGTGTCTGGAGCTGGCCGTGGTGGACGCCGGGAACGCGCGCACCCCGCAGGCGCTGTCCCTGTGCGACGAGGCGCTGGCCCTGTTCGCCTCCTACGGTGACCGCCGCGGTGAGGACTGGGCGCGGTTCCTGCGCTGCACCCTGCTCCCGTACGCGGCCCCCGGCGGTACGGAGGTCGGCACGGCGGTGGCCCAGGAGGAGCTGGCCCAGCTCGCCCGCGGCGGCCATCCGCTGCGCGACGGGAAGCTGAACGACTACGTCGAGGCCTACCGGCTCCTCCTGGAGCGCGGCGTGAGTCTGGAGGCGGGCTGGCAGGCCTGGCGCCTGGGCATGGTGCCCGAGCGGCACGCGCGGGAGGTGATGGGGGTGGCGGTGCCGGACGGCGGGAACTGAGAGCGGCACCGCCCGCCCGGGTGTCAGCCCCGCTCGGCCTTGGCCTCGCCGGAGGCGGCACCGGTCCGCGCCGCGGGGTCCGGGGCCTCCTTGAAGTCGATCCTGCCCATGTGCCGGTTCATGGACTTCATCAGGCCCCACACCGCGAGGGCCATCACCGCGAAGACGACGAAGCCGAGGACGCCGGGGGTGACCTTGTTCTTGTCGAACTCGGCGAGGGTTACCAGGTGCGTCATTGCCAGGCTCACGCTTGCACTCATGTCAGGCATTGTCCCTCACAGCTGCCGGACGCCCGCAAAGAGGTCGTCCTCCGGGAGCGAGGTGTCGACCAGCGACTTCGCGAGCTCGTACTCCTCCGTCGGCCAGACCTCCTTCTGGACCTCCATCGGCACCCGGAACCAGCCACCGTCGGGGTCGATCTGCGTGGCGTGGGCGATCAGCGCCTTGTCGCGGGTCTCGAAGAAGTCGGCGCAGGGGATGTGCGTGGTGAGGGTGCGCTCCTTGTGGCCCGACTCCTCCCAGCGCTTGAGCCACTCGCCGTAGGGGGACTCCAGGCCGCGGTCGAGCATGGCCTGGTGCAGCGCCTCGGTGCGCAGGCGGTTGAAGCCCTGGTTGTAGTACAGCTTCAGCGGCTGGTAGGCCGGGCCGTACTCCTCCTCCGGGTACTTCTCGGCGTCCGCGGCGCCCTCGAAGGCCACCATCGAGACCTTGTGGGTCATGATGTGGTCGGGGTGCGGGTAGCCGCCGTTCTCGTCGTAGGTGGTGATCACCTGGGGGCGGAAGGAGCGGATCCGGCGGACCAGTTCGCCGGCCGCCTTGTCGATGTCCTCCAGGGCGAAGCAGCCCTCGGGCAGCGGGGGCAGCGGGTCGCCCTCGGGCAGGCCGGAGTCGACGAAGCCGAGCCACTCCTGGCTCACGCCGAGGATCTCGCGGGCCTCCTCCATCTCCTTCCTGCGCACCTCGTGGATGTTCTCCTCGATGTACTTGTCGCCCTGGAGCTTGGGGTTGAGGATGGAGCCGCGCTCTCCGCCCGTGCAGGTCACCACCAGCACGTCCACCCCCTCGGAAACGTACTTGGCCATGGTGGCCGCGCCCTTGCTCGACTCGTCGTCGGGGTGCGCGTGCACGGCCATCAGTCGCAGCTGGTCAGTCAAGGCTCAGTCCTCAGGTCAAGTCGGTGCCCGGTTCGGCGGGCAGTCAACGGTGCCGTCCCGCGGGGAGATCGGTCCGGGGTGGCGATCGGTCGGGCGGGCGGGGGCTTCTATAGTGACCGAATCGGGGGGCGAATAATTCCGGGGTCCGGCTCCGGAAGCCCCCCGCGGGACGCCCGTCCCGCACCGGCCGAGAGGACGATCATGAGCACGGCGAGCACCCGGCTGCCCGAGGGCCGCTACGGCCGCTCCCCGGACGAGCGCGCCGATCACAAGCTCAAAATCGCGGGTGCCGTCCTCGGCGCGGCCCTGCTCGCCCTGATCGGCTACTTCGCCTACCACTACGTCGGCCAGAACAAGATCAGCGCGCAGGTCGTCACCTTCCAGACGTCGGATGACGCGGTGCGGATCCATCTGGAGGTCCACAAGGACGCCAACGCCCGCGGCTACTGCACGCTGCGCTCGCAGGCGGCCGACGGCTCCGAGGTCGGCCGGGCGGACTTCCGCTTCGACGAGCACGCCTCGCAGGTCGACAAGGTGCTCACCCTGCGGACGACGGCCCGGGGCACGACGGCCGAGCTGCTGGGCTGCAGCGCCGGGTGACGCGTCGGCGCCGACCGGAATACGCGGGCGCTGACCTGCGTCGACTCAGGTCTCACGGCTTATGTCCTCCCCCTTTGAGCCCTGAATTGTTAGGCTCGTGGTTTCGCCCACCCATGAGGGAACATTCTTCTGGGTAGGGCGATGCTTTGTATTCCCAGCACCGACGAGGAGCACCTGTGACCCAGACCAGCGAGAACGTCACCTGGCTGACCCAGGAGGCGTACAACAAGCTCAAGGACGAGCTTGCGTACCTTACTGGTCCTGCGCGCACGGAGATCGCCGCCAAGATCGCGGCCGCGCGCGAGGAGGGCGACCTGCGCGAGAACGGCGGGTACCACGCGGCCAAGGAGGAGCAGGGCAAGCAGGAGCTCCGCGTGCGCCAGCTGACCCAGCTCCTCGAGACCGCCAAGGTCGGCGAGCCGCCGGCCGCGAACGGTGCGGTCGCGCCGGGCATGGTCGTCACGATCGCCTTCGACGGCGACGAGGACGACACCCTGACCTTCCTGCTGGCCTCGCGAGAGTACGCGAGCTCCGAGATCGAGACCTACTCGCCGCAGTCCCCGCTGGGCTCCGGTGTGATCGGCCACAAGGTCGGTGAGGACGCGGAGTACGAGCTGCCGAACGGCAAGGTCGCCTCGGTGAAGATCCTCAAGGCCGAGCCGTACAGCGGCTGAGTCCCCGCACCGCCTTCCGGCTAAGCCCCCGGCGCTCCGTGAGCACCGGGGGCTTCGTCATGTCCGGACCGCTGATGGCGGGCCGGCTCCGCCGTCGCTCGCGCTCAGGCCGTGGCCGAGCGATACTTGCGCACCGCCAGGGTGCGGAAGACCAGGATGATCAGCGCCGAGTAGATCAGCGAGGCCCAGACCGGGTGCTGCATCGGCCAGGCGGAGGACGTGGACTGGCCGGGGTTGGCGAAGAGCACGCGGCAGGCCTGGACGGTGGCGCTGAACGGGTTCCACTCCGCGACATGGCGCAGCCACGGAGTCATCTTGCCGGAGTCCACGAACGCGTTGGAGACGAACGTCACCGGGAAGAGCCAGATCAGACCGCCGGAGGTGGCCGCCTCGGGCGTGCGGACCGACAGGCCGATCAGGGCGCCGATCCAGGTGAACGCGTAACCGAGCAGGAGCAGCAGGCCGAAGGCGGCCAGCACCCGGCCGACGTTGGTGTCGCCGTACGATCCGACGCGCCAGCCGACGAGCAGGGCGACGGCGGCGAGGACGAACAGGGTCAGCGCCGTCTGCACCAGGTCGGCGAAGGTGCGCCCGGTGAGCACCGCGCCGCGTGCCATCGGCAGGGAGCGGAACCGGTCGATGAGGCCCTTGTGCATGTCGTCGGCGATGCCGGCGCCGGAGCTGGCGGTGGCGAAGGTGACGGTCTGGGCGAAGATGCCCGCCATCAGGAAGTTCTTGTAGACGCTGGGATCGGTGGTGCCCTGGACCTGCATGGAGCCGCCGAACACGTAGGTGAACAGCACCACGAACATGATCGGCTGGATGAGCCCGAAGATGACCATCTCGGGGATCCGGGTCATGCGGATTAGGTTCCGCTTGGCGACGACCATCGAGTCACGGACGGACTGGGTCAGGGCGTTGCCGGGCGGCGCGATCCGCGCGCTGTCGGTGGCGGCACTCACTTGACGGTCTCCTTCTTGCGCCGGCGGTCCCTGGCGTCGGCGCCCTGGGCGCCGCTCGTACCGTTTTCCTCCTTGACCTCGGCCACATGGCCGGTCAGGGACAGGAACACGTCGTCGAGGGTCGGGCGGCGCAGACCGATGTCGTCGATCTCGATGCCGCGGGTGTCCAGCTCCCGGATGATCTCGGCCAGGAGCTTCGCGCCGCCGGTGACGGGCGTGGTGATCTTGCGGGTGTGCTCCTCGACGGTGGTGTCCCCCTTGCCGAAGCCGCGCAGCACCTCGGCAGCGGTGGGGATGTGCTCACGCTCGTGCACCACGACCTCGACGCGCTCACCGCCGGTGCGGGCCTTGAGCTGGTCGGAGGTGCCCCGGGCGATGACCCGGCCGTGGTCGACCACCGCTATCTCGTGCGCCAGGTGGTCGGCCTCTTCCAGGTACTGCGTGGTGAGCAGAAGCGTGGTGCCGCCGGAGACCAGCTGCTTGATGACCTCCCACAGCTGCTGGCGGTTGCGCGGGTCGAGGCCGGTCGTCGGCTCGTCCATGAACATCACCGGCGGGGAGACGACGAGCGCCGCCGCCAGGTCGAGCCGGCGGCGCATGCCTCCGGAGTAGGTCTTCGCGGGCCGGTCCGCGGCGTCGGCGAGGTTGAACTGCTCCAGCAGCTCCCCCGCCCTGGTCTTCGCCGCCGCGGCCCTCATCTGGTAGAGCCGGCCGACCATCTCGAGGTTCTCGCGGCCGGTCAGATACTCGTCGACCGCGGCGAACTGGCCGGACAGGCCGATCGAACGCCGCACCTCGTTGGGGTGCTTGAGAACGTCGAGGCCCGCGACCACGGCCTTGCCGCTGTCGGGTCGCAGCAGCGTGGTCAGACAGCGGACGGTCGTGGTCTTGCCCGCGCCGTTGGGCCCGAGCAGTCCCAGCACCGTGCCCTCGGGGACATCGAGGTCGACGCCGTCCAGAGCCTTTACGTCGCCGAAGGTCTTCACCAGACCTTCGGCATGGATGGCGCCTGGCATATGAGTCTCCACGTCGTCGGGGATGGTCGGAAAAGCCTAGAGAGGCTGCTGTTGTTCCGCTGGGAATTTTCGCCCGCGCCGCGTCCGCGCAGGCCGCCTCCGAACACCACACACCGTAACGCGATGTATCGCGTCCACTCAACGGATTTACTCGAACGAGTGATGAAGAGCTGATAGCCTCCGCGTTCCGCCCGCCGCCCGACCGCCCGGCGGAGGGCGGGATCAGTCGATGACCGTGTAGCCGGCCTCGCGCAGGGCCTGGCCGACCTCGGCGCAGTGCGCCGGCCCCTTCGTCTCCAGGTGCAGCTCCACCTCCGCCTCCGCGAGCCCGAGCCGCGGGTCGGTCCGGACATGGCTGACGTCGAGCACGTTCGCGTCGACTGCCGACAGCACCCCCAGCAGCGTGGCGAGCGCGCCCGGCCGGTCGGTCAGCCGCAGCCGGACCGCCAGGTAGCGGCCCTGCGCGGCCATGCCGTGCCGCAGCACCCGCTGCATCAGCACCGGATCGACGTTCCCGCCGGACAGCACCGCCACCACCGGACCGGCCAGGGGCCCCGAACAGCCCAGCAGTGCGGCGACCGGGCTCGCCCCGGCCGGCTCGACCACCAGCTTGGCCCGCTCCAGGCACAGCAGCAGCGCGGCGGACAGCTCGTCCTCCGTGACCGTGCGCACCTCGTCCAGCAGTTCGCGGAGGATCCCGAACGGCACATCGCCCGGCCGCCCGACTCTGATGCCGTCGGCCATCGTCGCCGGGGTGCCGACCGTCACCGGGCGGCCTGCCGCCAGCGAGGGCGGGTACGCCGCCGAGCCCGCCGCCTGCACCCCGACGATCCGGACGTCCGGCCGCAGCGACTTCACCGCCACCGCGATGCCGGCCGCGAGCCCGCCGCCGCCGATGCCGACGACGATCGTGCCCACCTGCGGACACTGCTCCAGGATCTCCAGGCCCACCGTGCCCTGGCCCGCGATGATGTCGGGGTGGTCGAACGGGTGGATGAACACCGCGCCCGTCCGGGCCGCGTACTCCTGGGCGGCGGCCAGCGTCTCGTCGACCACCTGGCCGTGCAGGCGCACCTCGGCGCCGTAGTCCTGCGTGGCGCTGATCTTCGGCAGCGGGGCGCCCTTCGGCATGAACACCGTGGAGTGCACCCCGAGCAGCGACGACGCCAGCGCGACACCCTGCGCGTGGTTGCCGGCGCTCGCGGCCACCACCCCGGCGGCGCGCTCCTCGGGCAGCAGTCCCGCGATCCGCACGTAGGCGCCGCGCAGCTTGAACGAACCCGTCCGCTGGAGGTTCTCGCACTTCAGGTGCACCGGCGCGCCCACCAGGTCGGACAGGTACCTGCTGCCCTCCATCGCGGTCACCCGCGCCACCCCGGAGAGCATCTTCTGCGCGCCGCGCACGTCGTCCAGGGTGACGGGCCAGGGGGAGCCGGCCGTGCTGTAGCTCATGCCTCAAGTCTCGCAGTTCACGGGCCGCGGACGCCGTTGTGACCATCCTCCGAGACCGGATCGCGCAGTGCAGGTACGACACGCCCCCCGGCCGCGTAACCTGTCCCCCAACCCAGCAGCTCTCCAGAAGTGAGCCCCCGGCCATGCCCACAACACCCGACATGTCGACGGACATGACGACCGTCGGTGACACCGGTCTCCTGGACACCCTCCAGCACGAGGTGGCGGTCTTCGCCCGCCGGGCCGAGCAGACCCGGCTCGGCGGCGTCGGACCGGTGCGCAACTCCATGGACCGCGCCGCGTACTTGCTGCTCAACCGCCTCGACAAAGAGGGCCCGATGGGCGTCAAGGCGCTCGCCGCGAGCATGGGCATCGACTCCTCCACCGTCACCCGTCAGGTGGCGCCGCTCGTCGACACCGGCCTCGTCAAGCGCACCTCGCACCCCGAGGACGGGCGGGCCGTGGTGCTCCAGCTCTCCCCGCGCGGGCTGTCGCGGCTGGAGGAGGTCCGCTCGTCCAGGCGGCAGTTGATGGCCGAGCTGACCCACGACTGGGAACCGACGGAGCGCGAGACCTTCTGCTCACTGCTGACCCGCTTCAACCACGCCCTCTCCGCCCGCCAGGGCGTACCGCAGACGGACTCGCCCTCGGCCTCGTGAAGCCGCGGCCGGGCGCGGGCGGAGGGGTGTGAGTACGGCTCTTGACCGACGGGCCGTCCCTGCCCTCATATGAGACCGGGCCCTCGTCGTACACGGTTCAGGCGACCGTACGAGAACGGGTCCGCGGTCACGATCGCCCTTGGGGGGAGGCGCGGTGCGAGAACGGCAGGCGGCTCGAGGCGCTCGCCGGGCCCGGGAGTTCGAGGCGTTCGTCGCGGGGGCGGCCGGGCGGCTGCTGCATGCCGCCACGCTGCTCACCGCCGAGGCACCGAGCGACAACCCGCGCGCGCGGCGCCTGCTGACCCTCGCCCTGGCGCACACGTACGCGTGCTGGGACCGGCTGCGCGGCGAGGACCCGTACAACCACGCCCGCCGGCATCTCGCCGCCCGCTTCGCCCGCGAGGCGTGGTACCAGCGCGGTGGTACGGGCCGCGCCCGCCGGAGGCCACCCGGCGCCCTGGCCGCGCTCACTGCCCAGGAGCGCCTGATCATCGTCCTCAGGCTGTACGAGGGGGTGGCCGAGGAACAGGCGGCGGCCCTCCTGGGCCTGCCCACGGACCGCGTCCGCGTCATCTGCGACCGCGCGATCACCACGCTCACCCGCGCTCCCGCGGACCCGGCACCGGCGGTCGGCGACGCCGAGGCGGCACGGTCATGAGCGGAGCGAGCGGTGTGCGCGGCAAGAGCGGCTGGGGTGGCCTGAGAGGCAAGTGTGGCCGGTGGAATTCTGTGGGCACGACCGGGGAAGTGGAGGCTGCCGTGAACAGGGCCGAACGGGAGGAGGCCGTACGGCGGGTCCTGGAACAGCGTCCGCCGCAGGTGCCCGCGGAGCTGTACGAGGACGCCGTGCGCCGCGGGGGACGGATGCTGCGCCGCCGCACGGCCGCCCGCCGGATGATGTGGCTGGTGCTGGCCGCGGCGGCCGTCGCCTTCACGGTGTGGGCGTTCACGACCCGCCCCTGGGTGGAGCCGCCGTCGCAGACGACTCCACCCGTGACCGGCTGGTGACCGCTAGCCGAGGGCCTGCTTCAGGTCCTCGAGCAGGTCGTCGACGTTCTCGATGCCCACGGACAGGCGCACCAGGTCGCCGGGGACCTCCAGGGCGGAGCCCACCACGGACGCGTGCGTCATGCGCCCGGGGTGCTCGATCAGCGACTCGACACCGCCCAGGGACTCGCCGAGCGTGAACACCTTGGCGCGGTTGCAGACCTCGACGGCCGCCTCCTCGCCGCCCTCGACCCGGAAGGAGACCATGCCGCCGAAGGCCTTCATCTGCTTGGCGGCCACCTCGTGACCGGGGTGCTCCGACAGGCCCGGGTAGAGGACCTGCGTCACGCGCGCGTGCCGGGACAGCATGTCGGCGACCTTCGTCGCGTTCTCGCTGTGCCGGTCCATGCGCACCGCGAGCGTCTTGGTGCCGCGCAGCACCAGCCAGGAGTCGAAGGGGCCGGCGACGGCGCCCATCGCGTTCTGGTGGAACGCCAGTTCCTCGCCCAGCCCGGCGTCGCCGACGATCAGCGCGCCGCCGACGACGTCCGAGTGACCGCCCATGTACTTGGTCAGCGAGTGCACGACCACGTCCGCGCCGAGCGCGAGCGGCTGCTGGAGGTACGGCGTGGCGAAGGTGTTGTCGACGACGAGCCTCGCGCCCGCGTCCCGGGCGACCTGGGCGACGGCGGCGATGTCGGTGATGCCGAGCAGCGGGTTGGAGGGGGTCTCCACCCACACGGCCTTGGTCTTCGGGGTGATGGCGGCCCGTACCGCGGCCGGGTCGGCGGTGTCCGCGACCGACCACTCCACGCCCCACCGGGAGACGACCTTGGCGAACAGGCGGAAGGTGCCGCCGTAGGCGTCGTTGGGGATGACCACGTGGTCGCCGGGGCTGAGCAGGGTACGCAACAGGCAGTCCTCGGCCGCCAGTCCGGACGCGAACGCGAGTCCGCGGCGGCCGCCCTCCAGGGCGGCGAGGTTCTCCTCCAGGGCGGTCCTGGTCGGGTTGGCGCTGCGGCTGTACTCGTAGCCGCCGCGCAGTCCGCCCACGCCGTCCTGCTTGTAGGTCGAGACCTGGTAGATCGGCGGGACGACCGCCCCGGTCCGGGGGTCGGCGGTGTTGCCCGCGTGAATCGCGAGCGTCTCGAAGTGCTCACTGATGTGCCTGTCGCTCATGGGCCCGAGGGTAGTGCGCTTGTGGGGGCGGTGCGGGACGGCGGGCCCCGGGCCGCACGGGAGGCCGGGTTTTCCACAGGCGCGCGGCACAGGTTGGCCAAGTGTCGGCGCCGTCTGGTTCGCTTGTCGCATGGAGATTTTCTGGGTCCTGATGGCGCTGGCCATGCTGGGCTTCGTGCTGGTCCCGTTCCTCAGGCGCAGGCGTGCCGGCATCGAGCAGGTGCCACCGGGACACCCCGACGCCGCGGACCCGGCGAACTACGGATTCGTCCGGCAGGAGGAGCTCGACGTCCGTATGCCCGGACCGGACCAGGACCTGCTGGACGTCCTGGAGCTGGTGCAGCGCACCCAGGACTACCGCGCCGCCTCCCAGCTCCTCGCGGGCACGGAGAAGGAGGGCGAGCTGCGCTGGCAGCGTGTGCAGGCCTTCGCCGGGGCGGCCTCGCTGGAGCTCCAGCAGCGGCCGGGCGGGGTCAGCGAGACGCCCGGCGGGCAGTGGCTGCGGGTGTGGCGGGCAGAGGCGCCCAAGGACCCGGGCGGCGCGGCGGTGCACGCCGAGTTCCTGGTGCAGCAGGCGTGGCGTACGGCGACGCCGGGCACGGACGAGTTCCGGATCATCATGGAGGAGGCCCGGGAGGCTTGCGGGCAGGCGGCGCTGCTGGCCCCGGGCGACCCGGTCCCGTACGTCGTCGAGCTGTCCGTGGCACGCGGCCTGGCGTACTCGCAGCCTGAGTTCGAGAAGCTGTGGCTGAAGATCCTCGACCGCGCGCCGGCCCACACGGGGGCGCATCTGGCGGCCCTGCACTACTGGGGCGAGAAGTGGCACGGCTCGCGTGAGCTGGCGTACTCCTTCGCGGAGGCCGCCGCGGCCCGTGCGCCCCGCGGCTCGCTGCTGGCGGCCATGCCGCTGTTCGCGGTCTTCGAGCACCTGCCCGAGGTCAACCTGGTCAGGGGCTTCTACCAGAGCGAGGTCGTGACCAAGGCGGTCCACGGCGCGCTCTTCGCGGTGCACGCGGCCCGCCCCGACGACCCGATGCTCGCCCACGTCCGCCATCTGCTGCTCTTCTTCCTGGTCCGCTCCGAGCGCTGGGCGGAGGCCATGAGCCAGCTGATACACGTCGACGGCCATGTGGGCGCCGTGCCGTGGACCCTGTCCGAGGACCCGGCGGCGGAGTTCGCCGTCTACCGGGCCCTGGCCGTGGCAGGCTACGAGGCCAACGGCGGCAGCCCGGCGACGCTGCACCACTGAGCGGCCCCGGCCGAGCGCTGGGCGGAGGCCATGAGCCAGCTGATACACGTCGACGGCCATGTGGGCGCCGTGCCGTGGACCCTGTCCGAGGACCCGGCGGCGGAGT
>NZ_JBIAXG010000040.1:7496-18153 GCF_042896465.1 Streptomyces sp. NPDC001292 | reverse complement strand
GTTCGCCGTCTACCGGGCCCTGGCCGTGGCGGGCTACGAGGCCAACGGCGGCAGCCCGGCGACGCTGCACCACTGAGCGGCCCCGGCCGAGCGCTGGGCGGGCTCAAACCCGAACGGGTACTGCGGGCTCGGCGGGACGGGGGTCAAGCTAAGTGACCCCTTCGAGACGAACTGGGGAGCCTCCTGCCCCACCGGCGTCGCCACGACCGACGGCTGAGACGCACGGATTCAGCAAAGTTGGATCGGGATCGCCGGATCCGTTCTGCTCTTCCCCGGCTGTGTCCCGCCGCCGGCACCCATCGTCCACAGCGGGGCGCCGCCGGCCCCGCAGGCGCGACCTGGCTGCGGAGCCTCGGGCGGTCGGCCTCCGCGCCTTCCGCCAAGCAGCCTCGCGGTCAGCCCTCCGCGCGGGCGGGCAGCCGCCATCCCGGGCGCGGGAAGTGGCAGGTGTAGCCGTCCGGGTAACGCTGCAGGTAGTCCTGGTGCTCGGGCTCGGCCTCCCAGAAGGGGCCGACCGGCTCCACCTCGGTGACGACCTTGCCGGGCCACAGTCCGGAGGCGTCCACATCCGCGATCGTGTCCTCGGCGATCCGCTTCTGCTCGTCGTCCACGTAGTAGATCGCCGAGCGGTAGCTGAGGCCGATGTCGTTGCCCTGGCGGTTCTTGGTGCTCGGGTCGTGGATCTGGAAGAAGAACTCCAGGATCGCGCGGAAGTCGGTCTTCGCGGGGTCGAAAAGGATCTCAATGGCCTCCGCGTGCGTGCCGTGGTTACGGTACGTCGCGTTCGGCACGTCACCCCCCGTGTATCCGACCCGGGTCGCCGTCACGCCCGGGAGTCGGCGGATCAGCTCCTCCATCCCCCAGAAGCATCCGCCGGCCAGCACTGCCCTCTGCGTCTGCGTAGCCATTACGGCCCCTCCAATGTCTGTCAACTGTCTGTCAACTCGGTCGCTCAGTCTGCTCGGCTCGCACACCACCGGCATCCCATGCCCACTGTCCTCAACGCACGAGGCTTCGAAGCGATTCCGTGCCCGTCCAGCCCGCTCTGCGCTCGCCGACCACTGGCCACCACGAGGAGCGCACCGACCTGTTGCCCACCCCGCGCCGGTGGCCTCATCCGGAGGGCCCTACTCCACGCACGGCTACCGCGGCGTCGACATCACCGCCCCGCTGGGACGGGGGGCAAGCTGGGTGACCCGTTCGAGACGAACTGGGGGGCGTCTTGCCCCACGGGCGTCGCGCCGCTCCGGGCGCCGACGCCCTGCGCTCGAAGGGGCCGGCCTCCGTGGAGCGGCTGAGCCCCGCGCAGTGGGAGCGGCTTCGGTTGGGGGCGCCGACCTCACCCTGGGCTGTATGGAAGAACCGCGGCGCGGGATCCGCGCGCTCCGCACGGCGTCGACGACGATCGTCGCTGAGGACGCGGTTGCCACGGCGGACGAGAGCGCACACGTCCAGGGCGACACCTCCGGTCCACGACATGCCCAGGACGTTGTGGTCTCGGGCAGCCGAGTGTCCGCAACCGAGTGTCCGCAACCGTCGGCGTCGGCTGAGCCGCGGATTGACGGGCACCAGCGCCCAGTCGTCCACGCAGCCCATGACGGTGCAGCAGGTCGACGAGTTCGGTTCCCGGGATCAGTTCCAGCGGCTTGCCGTTGGCGAAGGGTTCTCCTCGCGGCCGTCGCGCCCGGCCCACTTCCGGCCAGGCACACCCTCCAGCGTGCCTCACCGGAGCGACGTTCACCCAGGTCATAGGGTTGCCTACGCTCGGCGTTCGCACCGCTGACGGGGCGGGACGCGTAACCCCTGACCGCAGCCGAGACGTCCCATCCCGCACGTCTCAACCCCGCACGCCCAGGTCCTCCCGCATCATCCTGCGCATCGCCGACAGCCGCGGTTCGGCCTCCTTCAGGTCGAGCAGGGCCTGCCGCGCGCTCTCGCCCTCCGCGGCCAGGCCCCGGTCGAGGCGCTTGGCCGCGGCGTCGGCGCTCGCCAGGACCTCGTTCACCGCCCGCGAGGCGTCCAGTATCCGTTCGGGCACCACCATCTGGGCCTCGGCATAGCGGTCGCGGTAGTCGCGCCGCACCTCTTCCAGCTGGTCGCGGTCCTGCTCCGTGTACACACCGTCGCGGATGCGGTGCAGGGCGTCCTTGAGGAGCGTGTGGAACTGGCGTGAGGCCCGGTTCATCGCCGTGTACGCGTCGCGGCGTTCCTCGAAGCGCCGTCTGCGCTCCGCCGTCTCGGCCTCCTCGGCGCGCTGGCGTGCGGTCAGCCGCTGGCTGAGCACGGGCGCGAAGAGCGTACCGAGGACGCCGACGACGGCGGTGATCATCGCGGTGGCAGCGGCTGTCATGGTCACGACCCTAGCCAACGCCGGGCCGGCGGAGGAGTGAGGGACGCAGTCCTGGTCCCCGGGCACGGGAACGGCCCGCCGGAAGCCTTGCTTCCAGCGGGCCGCTCGTTCGCCATGGGCCTCATGGGCAGTCATGGGCCTCATGGGCAGTCATGAGCCCTCGGCTACCGGCTCACTTGCCGTAGTACGCGCCGTAGATCGAGACCGTGGACACGTTGCCCTTCTTGTCGGTGATCGTGGCCTTGTAGGAGATGGCCTTGCCCTTCGCCGGGTTCCTGACGGTGATCTTGCCCTTCTTGACCGTGACCTTCTTCCAGGTCTTGCCGCTGTTGTACGACACCCAGACGGTCAGCGACTTGAGGTTCTTGCCCGCGGCGGCACCCTCCACGGTGACCGGGAAGATGGCCGTCCTGCCCGCCGGGACACGGTTGTCCAGGCCGGTGGTCGCCTTGAAGCGGAGCATGGAGGCCGGCAGCCGGACCTCTGTCGAGCCGGACGGCTTCCTGGAGCGGAACGTCCAGCTCGCGTCGATGCGGGTGGAGGCGCCCGAGACCTTCGCGCTGCGTGTGACCGAGGTCGTCAGCCGGTACTGGGCGTCACCGGCGGTGACGGTGAAGGGCTTGTCCCCGAACAGCGGGTCGTCGTTGGATGCGACCTTCTTGCCGTTGCGGTACAGGGTCGTCTTCGCCGAGGTGAACGTCGAGAAGCCCCAGTGCGCCTGGGAGTCGGCGAACAGCGGCAGGGCGCCGTAGAGCTCGTTCCTGTAGCGGAAGACGCCGTAGTCCCGGCTCAGGTGGGGACCGAACACCGCCCTGTTGAAGGTGTTGGTGTAGGTCTTGCCGCCCTTGTAGGCCTTCATGCCGTCGGGCACGTACAGCGCCTCGCTGATCGGCCGGCCCTTCTTGTCGTGGCCGCGGTACTGCTCCACCAACAGGGACCACTGGATGCCGTTGCCCGTCGACAGGTGCAACGTCCGCGTGCCCGGCAGCTTCTGCTCGATGCTGTCCGCGATGACGATGCTGCCGGAGAGCAGGCCCCAGGGCGTGACGGCGCCGGTCTTGCCGGAGGCGCCCGCGCCGACGGAGTTCTTCACCGTGGCGAGGTCACGTGTCGCGTAGTGGCGGACCTTGCCGCCCTGGAACCGCTTGACCGCCGCGGTGGTCGCCACGTCGTACTCGGCCGTCGATCCCTTGGTCCACTGGCCGCTCCAGACCTGGCTGAGCCCGGCGACGTCGCCGCCGACGGAGCCGGTGCGCAGCTGGGACCAGGAGCCGACGGTCATGGAGAGGCCGATCACCGCCGGGTCGTAGTAGTAGCCGATCGTCCCGATGTGCTGCCGTGCGGTCTTGTCCGGCACGGTGATGTCGGCCTGCTTGGCGTTGCGGGCGTCGACCGTCACCGTGACGTTCCCGGTGACGGTCAGCTTCGGCTGGACCAGCCAGTCCAGGCCGCCCTTGAACGTGGTGAAGTCCTTCGCGATCCAGGCGTCCAGCAGGTAGGTGCCCTTGGGCACGCGCACGGTCGCCGTGCCGGAGCCGGCGGGCACCTGGTAGGCACGGTTCGCGCCGAGGCCGGTGTAGCCGAACAGGGCCGTGTCGTAGCCGGCGGTGGGCTTTCCGTCCCGGCCGATGTGCTTGACGGTGACGTCGTACGACTCGACCTCGCGCTGCACGGCCGCGGCCGTACGGACGCTCTGCCCGCCGCCGGTCGCCGTCACGTACGCCGAGTACGCGCCGTCCAGGGTGCCGCCCAGCCGGGTGTTCACGGTCAGGTCGACGGAGGCCTTGTCACCGGCCGGGACCGTCACCTCGGTCGCGCCGAGCGTGAAGAAACCGTCCGGGGCCGGCTGGCCCTTGGGGTCGGCGGCCGTCATGGCCAGGCTGAGCGTGACGTCCTCGGTGCCGAGGTTGCGGTAGGTCAGCTGCTCGGTGACCCGCTCGTCGTCGGTGTGCGGCCAGGCCTGGACGCCGAAGCTCACCGACACCGGGTCGGCGATCACGGTCTGCTCGATCGCCTTGTCGACGGCGATACGGCCGGCGCCCTGCTGGAAGGGCGTGTACGCGCCGCCCTTGGCGGAGCCGGCCAGCGCGCCCTTCAGTTCGGCGTAACCCCAGTCGGGGTGCTGCTGCTTGAGGAGCGCGGCGGCGCCGGCGACGTGCGGGGTCGCCATCGAGGTGCCGTCGATGGTCAGGTAGCCGGCCGGGCTCTCGCCGACCGTCTGGGCGATCAGGCTGCCCTTGGCCGCGGCTGCGGTGATGGCCACGCCCGGCGCGGTGACGTCGGGCTTGATGACGTCGTCGCCCACGCGCGGGCCGGTGGAGGAGAAGTCGGCGAACCGGTCCCTGTCGTCGACCGCGCCGACGGTGAGGGCGGAGTCGGCGCTGCCGGGCGAACCGAGCGACTCGGGGCCCTCGTTGCCCGCGGCGATCGCGAAGAGGATGCCCTTCTCGGCGGAGAGCTTGTCGACCTCCGCCTCCAGCGGGTCGACTCCGGGGGTGTCCGGGCCGCCGAGGCTGAGGTTGACGATGTCGGCCCCCTGCTGGGCCGCCCACTCCATACCGGCCAGGATGCCGGAGTCGTCGCCGTAGCCGTCGTCGTCGAGGACCTTGCCGTTGAGGATCTCGGCGTCCGGCGCCACGCCCTTGTACTTGCCGCCCGACTTGGCGCCGGTGCCCGCCGCGATGGAGGCGACATGGGTGCCGTGGCCGAAGCGGTCGGTCGTGCTGCCGGCGGTGGAGAAGTTCTTGGCCGCCACCACCTGGGACTTCAGATCGGGGTGGGTGGTGTCGACACCGGTGTCCAGGACGGCGATCTTCACGCCCTTACCGGTGTAGCCGGTCTGCCACGCCTTCGGCGCGCCGATCTGCGGCACGGACTTGTCGAGGTTGACCTTGCGGACGCCGTCGAGCCAGATGTGCGCGATGCCGGCGTTGGTCCGGTCCCCCTTGGTGAGCGCCTTCCACAGCTGGGGCGTGTCCTTGACGGGGGTCTGCACCGCGTCGGCGTTCAGCGCCTTCAGGGCCCGGCGCAGGGTGCCGGCCTCGCGGACGTCGGTCCGGGCGGTGGTGGCGGCGCCCTGGTAGCCGACGATGACCTTCAGGCCGTTCTTGAGCGACCTGCGGTGGGCGGACTTGTTCAACTCGGTGATGTCGAACAGGCGTTGGTCCAGCTTGCCGGAGGCGATCAGGCGGGACGCGTCGGCCGGTACGACGAGGGTGTGTCCGCCCGTACGGCGGATCTGCACGGGTATCTGCTCGCGGCCCTCGGCCCGGTGCAGGCCGACCACGCGCCCCTTGGCGTCCACGGTGACCCGGTCGCCGGTGATGAGGGTGATGGTGCGGTGGGCCGTGGGCCCGGCGGCATTGGCCGGGCGCTGCTCGGGCCCTGCCGAGGCGGGACTGGTCATACCCGCGGCGAGGGCGACGGCCGCCGCCGTGGCGACCGTGGTCACGCACGCTCTTTTCACTTGTCTGCGCAAAACTCCCCCTGGAAACGGAGTGCCGAGCGGATTCCCCGTCCACTCGGCCGGAGGAAGGCTCGTACGAGTGCGCTACACCCCCACCCCCCGGAAAAGGAAGTATGCCGGGAGGTGATCAACTGCTCAATAGCGGGGTGGTGTCAGGCGCCCGCGTTCTCCTTGACGGTGATGCGGCCCTTGCGGATGGTCGCCACGCGCGGGGCCTTCCTCGCGATGGTGGAGTCGTGGGTGACCATGACGAACGTCAACCCGTGCTCCTTCCACATGCGTTCGAGCACGTCCATGATCTCGTCGCGCATGGACTCGTCGAGGTTGCCGGTGGGTTCGTCGGCGAGCAGCACCTTCGGCTGCTTGACCAGGGCGCGGGCGATGGCGACGCGCTGCTGCTGGCCGCCGGACATCTCGGACGGCAGGTGCCCGAGCCGCTCGCCGAGCCCGACCGACTCCAGTGCCTCGGCGGCCCGTTCGCGCCGTTCGGCGGCCTTGATGCCGAGCGGGACGAGGGCGGTCTCGACGTTCTCCTGCGCGGTCAGGGTGGGGATCAGGTTGAAGGACTGGAAGACGAAGCCGATGCTCTCGCTGCGCACCCGGGTGAGCCGGGCCTCGGGCAGCTTCGCCAGGTCGGTGCCGTCGAGGACGACCTGGCCGGAGGTGGGCCGGTCCAGGCCGCCCAGCATCTGCAGCAGCGTCGACTTGCCGCCGCCGGTGGGGCCCTGGATGACCAGGCGGTCGCCGTCGCCGATGGTCAGGTCGACCTCGTCGAGGGCACGGACGACCTCCTTGCCCCGGGTGTAGTGCTTGGTGACGCCGGTGAGTTCGTACATGGGGAAGCAGCTCCTGGGATGCGGGGAGAGGTGGGGCCGACGGCCCACTGGGTCGTGGCGGGCGGCGTGCTACTCGACGCGCCGCAGGGCGTCCGCCGGGCGCAGCCGGGAGGCCCGCCAGCCGCCGAACGCGCCCGCGATCAGGCCGCCGGCCACGGCGAGGCCGACCGCGAGGGCGATGGTGGTGAGGCTGACCGGCGCGGTGAGCGCGACCTCCAGGGACTTCGCGGCCTGCCGGCCGGGCCCGCCGAGGCCCCCGCCGCCGCGGAAGACGCCCTCGCCGACCGGGCCGCTGCCCGAGCCGCCGAGCTGCGCCTGCAGCGTCGGGCTGATCGCGGTCACCGCGTACGCGCCCGCCAGGCCGAGCGCGATTCCGAGGAAACCGCCGACCAGGCCGTTGACGACGGCCTCGCCGACCACCTGCCGGGTCACCCGGCCCGACTTCCAGCCCAGCGCCTTGAGCGTGCCGAACTCGCGCACCCGCCGGGAGACCGCCGAGGATGTCAGCAGGCCGGCGACGAGGAAGGCGGCCACGAGCACCGCGATGGACAGCCACTTGCCGACGGTGGTGGCCAGGCCGGAGGCGGTGGACAGGGAGCCGGAGACGGTCTTGGCCAGGTCGGCGGAGGTGGTGACCGTGGTGCCCGGGACGTTCTTCTGGATGGCGCTCTTGACGGCGTCGATCTGCTGGGAGTCGGTCGCCTTGACGTAGATCGTGGTGACCTTGTCCTTGTCGCCGCTGAGGGTCTGCGCCTGCTTCAGCGGGATGTACAGATTGGCCGCCGCGTCCCCGCTGCTCGCGGTGGCGATGCCGATCACCTCGTACTTGACGCCCTTGATGGTGACGCTGCCGCCGACCTCGAGCTTCTTCTCCTTGGCGTACGCCGAGTCGGCGACGACGACCTTGGCGTCGGTCTCGGTGGACTTGAAGGTACGGCCGTCGGTGATCTCCGAGGAAGTCAGCGGGCCGAGCTCCGGCCGGGTGACGTCGGTGCCGTAGACCGTGTACTGGTTGACGTCGAAGTCGGCGCCGCCACCCATGACCCGGCCCTGCGGCCCGGAGCCGGGCGCGCCGCGCATCTCGCCACCGCCGCCGCCCTGCTGGAACTGGCCGCGGGTGAACTGGCCGTTGACCCTCACCACGTTGAGGCTGAGCCCGCCGACCGCGGAGGAGACGCCCCGCTGGTCCGCCACCTTGGTGACCGTGGAGGCGGGCAGGGTGGTGAAGCCCTGCGCCATGACCCGGTCGCTGCTCTGCTGGCCCTTGTCGCCGTTCTCCTTGGCGTCGAACTTGAAGCGCGGGCGCGAGTCGCCGGACGTCGGCGCGGCGGCCTTGCTGACGGTCATGTCCGTGCCCAGCCCGTACAGCGACTGCAGGACCTTGTCCTGCGCCCTGCCCATGCCGTTGGAAACGGAGTTGACCACGATGACGAGCGCGATGCCCAGCGCGAGGCCGGAGGCGACGACGAATGCCGCCTTTCGACGGCGGCGCAGCTCGCGCCTCAAGTAGGTGAAGAACATGCGCCGACGGTAGGGACGCAGCCTGATGAGGTCTTGAGGCCGTCATAAGAGAAGCATGAGAAGACCGGTGCGGCCCCGAGGGCGGCACCGGTCTTCATGGCCGAGCGGTCGTCAGGCGGCCGAACCGGCCTTCCACTGCGCCCAGCTCATGTTCCAGCCGTTGAGGCCGTTGTCCGGGGCGACGGTCTTGTCGCCGGTGTTCTGGACGACGACGACGTCACCGACCATCGAGTTGTCGAAGAACCACGAGCCCGGCGTGTTCGGGTCGTTCGCGCCCTTCTTGTCCTGCAGGCCCACGCAGCCGTGGCTGGTGTTGGCGTTGCCGAAGACGCCCGCGCCCCAGTAGTTGCCGTGGATGAAGGTGCCGGAGTTGGTCAGGCGCATGGCGTGCGGCACGTCCTTGATGTCGTACTCGCCCTTGCCGTCGTCGTCGGTGAAGCCGACCGTCGCGCCGTTCATCCGGGTCTCCTTGAACTTCTCGGAGATCACCATCCGGCCTTCGTACGTCTTGTTCTCGGGCGACCCCGCGGAGATCGGGATGGTCTTGACGACCTTGCCGTTCCGCGTGACCTTCATCTGCTTGGTCTTCGCGTCGACGTAGGAGACCTGGTTGCGGCCGATGTTGAAGGTGACCGTCTTCTGCTGGACGCCGTAGACGCCCTGGGCGCCCTCGACGCCGTCGAGGTCGAGCTTCAGCGTGACGGTGGAGTTCTCCTTCCAGTACTGCTCGGGACGGCAGTCCAGGCGCTGCACACCGAACCAGTGGCAGGCGACCTCCTGGCCGCTGGAGGAGGTGACGGTGATGCCCTTCTGGACGGCCGCCTTGTCAGTGATCGCCTTGTCGAAGTTGATCGAGACGGGCATGCCGACGCCGACGGTGGTGCCGTCGTCCGGCGTGAAGGAACCGATGAAACTGTGCGCCGGGGCGACCGTGGTGAAGGAGGCGTTCTCGTGGGCGGCCCGGCCCTTGGCGTCGGTGGCGCTCGCGGAGACCTTGTAGGTGGTGGCGCGCTCGAGCTGGGTGCTGGGCTTCCAGCTCGTCTTGTCAGCGGATATCGCGCCCTCGACGGCAGTGCCGTCGGCCGTGGTCATGGTCACCTTCGTCAGCGTGCCCTTGGCCACGGTGACGGCAGCGGAGTTGTTGATGGAGGCGTTGTCGGACCCGTCCGCTGGTGTGATCTTGATCTGGGCCTCCGACGACTCCTGGGCCGCGGCCTTGTCGGCCTTGGCCTGCGAGGTGTCGCCACCGCCGTCGGCCGCGTCGCTGCTGCCGGAACAGGCCGTGAGCACCAGTACACCACCGAGCAGTGCGGACGCGGCCGTCAGGCGCTTGCGCCGCTTACTGTTCGTCATCACACGCTTCTCCATCGTTGGCGAGTCCCAAAACCCCTCGAGTCCCCCGTCGCAAGTCCTCAACGCTACGACCGTTTCGTCCCGTTTCCCACGTCGTGTAGATGTGGGACTCGCCACGTCCGCCGGAGCGGACGGTGCGCGGCCCGGCCTGCGCGATACGTGAGACGACGAAACCCCGGACGCCGGTTGCGGCCGGGGATCGCCGATGCGACCCGGACGACGTCAGCCGGAGTGGCCCGCGCCGTCCACTTCCTCGTCGTCCCCGTCGCCATCATCCTCGCCGAACTCCCAGTCGGGCGAATCGGGGTCGTATTCGATGTGTTCGCTCGACCAGGAGGCCTGCTGGAGGTCCACCCCCGGCACCTCGCCAACCAGTACGAACGGATCGACCAGGTACGCCAGGGCCTCGGCGGTGTCTTCCGTCACAGCGTCCTCGGCGTGCGCCCGCTCCGCGGGGTCCAACTCGCCGCCCTCGGCGTGCTCGGCGATCCGGCTGCGGGCCGCCCCGATGACGGCTTCCTCGTCCTCGATCTCGACGACGAGCTCGACACTGAGGCGCACAAAACGTGAAGTCTCTGGAGTGCTCATGGTCGGAGCGTACGGCTCAAACCTCCCGTGACTTTCCTGTGACCCGCGACGTTCACTAACATCGCCCCACACGGCCAATTCACCAGCGCCACAAGGGGATCGATATTCCGTGTCATCCGCTCGCCGTACGTTGCTGACCACCACCGCCGCGGGAACCCTGCTGGGCGCCCTGTGGTTCGTCCCGTCCGCGAACGCGTCGGTGGGCACTCCGGAGAGAGGGGCGGGCCCGGCGGCGCCGACGGCCCAGGTCACGGAGCAGGGGCGGCCCGCCTCGGCGGCGGAGGCGCCCGGCGCCCAGGAGGACGCCTCCGCCGGGAGCGGGACCGAACTCGCCGACACCGGAAGCATCGACACCACCCCCTACGTCGCCGGCGGCACCGCACTCCTCATACTGGGCGCCGGTTTCGTGGTCTACTCCATGCGCCGGGAGCGCCTCGGCTTCTGAACCCGCCCGGCGCCCAGGAGGACGCCTCCGCCGGGAGCGGGACCGAACTCGCCGACACCGGAAGCATCGACACCACCCCCTACGTCGCCGGCGGCACC
>NZ_JBIAXG010000040.1:0-7397 GCF_042896465.1 Streptomyces sp. NPDC001292 | reverse complement strand
CGCACTCCTCATACTGGGCGCCGGTTTCGTGGTCTACTCCATGCGCCGGGAGCGCCTCGGCTTCTGAACCCGCCCGGCGCTCCCCCGACTTGGGCCCCGGCCCGCCGTCCTACAGCAGCGGGCCGGTGACGGTCTCGGCCGCCGCGAGGAGCCGGCCGTCCCGCACGAAGGCGTCCGCTGCGGCGAGGTCGGGCGCGAGGAAGCGGTCCGGGCCCGGTCCCTGCACTCCCGCCTCGCGCGCCGCGTCGATGACCGCGCGGCTCGCCGGTGCCGGGGTGAGGCCCTCGCGCAGCTCGACGGCGCGCGCGGCGGCGTACAGCTCGATCGCGATGATCCGGGTCAGGTTGCCGACGGCCGTCCGCAGCTTGCGCGCCGCCGACCAGCCCATGGAGACGTGGTCCTCCTGCATGGCGGAGGACGGGATGGAGTCGGCGGACGCCGGCACGGCGAGCCGCTTCATCTCGCTGACCAGCGCGGCCTGCGTGTACTGGGCGATCATCAGGCCCGAGTCGACGCCCGCGTCGTCGGCGAGGAACGGCGGCAGGCCGTGGCTGCGGTTCTTGTCGAGCAGCCGGTCGGTACGGCGCTCGGCGATCGAGCCGAGGTCGGCTGCGGCGATGGCGAGGAAGTCCAGCGCGTAGGCGACCGGGGCTCCGTGGAAGTTGCCGTTGGACTCCACCCGGCCGTCGGGCAGGACGACGGGGTTGTCCACCGCGGAGGCCAGTTCGCGCTCGGCGACCAGGCGGGCGTGCGCGAGGGTGTCGCGGCCGGCGCCGGCGACCTGCGGGGCGCAGCGCACCGAGTAGGCGTCCTGGACGCGGGGAGCGTCGTCCTGGTGGTGCCCGGTGAGGCCGGAGCCCTTGAGCACGGCCAGCATGTTGGCGGCGGACGCGCCCTGTCCCGGGTGCGGGCGGATGGCGTGCAGCTCGGGTGCGAGGACCTTGTCCGTGCCGAGCAGCGCCTCCAGGCTGAGGGCGGCGGTGATGTCGGCGGACTTGTACAGGGTGTCGAGGTCGGCGAGGGCCATGATCAGCATGCCGAGCATGCCGTCGGTGCCGTTGAGGAGGGCCAGGCCCTCCTTCTCGCGCAGCTCGACGGGCCGGATGCCGTGCTCGGCGAGCAGCTCGGCGGCGGGGCGTACGACCCCGTCGGGGCCCTCCGCGTCGCCCTCTCCCATGAGGGTGAGGGCGCAGTGGGACAGCGGGGCGAGGTCGCCGGAGCAGCCGAGGGAGCCGTACTCGTGCACGACCGGGGTGATGCCGGCGTTGAGCACGTCGGCCATGGTCTGCGCGACCTCGGGGCGCACGCCGGTATGCCCGGAGCACACGGTCTTCAGCCGCAGGAACATCAGCGCCCGCACGACCTCGCTCTCGACCCTCGGGCCCATGCCGGCGGCGTGCGAGCGGACGATGTTGCGCTGGAGCTGGGTGCGCAGCTCCTGGCTGATGTGCCGGGTCGCCAGGGCGCCGAAGCCGGTGCTGACGCCGTAGACGGGTTCGGGCTTGGCCGCCAGCGCGTCCACGATCTCCCGGGCCGCCGCGAGGGCCGCCACCGCCTCGTCGGAGAGCTCGATGCGGGCGCCGCCGCGCGCCACCGCGAGAACGTCGGACGTGGTGACCCCCGACGTCCCCACCACCACAGTATGCATATCCATATTCAGGAGCGTACGCAGTGAATGTGAAGATGTCACTAGTGGACGCCGGGAGTGACTCTTACAACTCGCGGCCGCGATTCCCGGCGCCGCTCAGGGCCTGCGGCCCCGGAAGCGGCGCCGCTCCACCAGGGCCTCCGGTACGGGCGGGGGCGCGTCGGCGAGGCGGACGACCGGGTCCTGCGCCCCCTCCCGGCCCGCGACCACGGGCCGGTCCGCGCGCAGCGCCTTCGCCCGGTACTGGGCGGCGTCGGCGAGCCGGAACAACCGCCGGGCCGACGGCACCGGCCCGATCGCGTGCTCGGTCGAGGCCACCCCGCAGGCGACGCCCTCGCCCAGCTCCAGCTCGGCCGCGCGCCGGCACAGCTCGTCGGCCGCCTTGATCACCTCGTCGGCCGGGGGTCCCACCGCGACCAGGCAGAACTCGTCGCCGCCGAGCCGTGCCACGAGGGCGCCCGGCACCATCGCGCCGCACAGCGACAGCACGGAGCCGAACCGTTCCAGGAGCCGGTCGCCGACGGCGTGGCCGAGGGTGTCGTTGACCTGCTTGAGCCCGTTGAGGTCGCAGACGACGAGGCTGACGGCGACCCCGTCTACGCGGTGCCGCTCGATCGCCTCGTCGAGCATCACGTCGACGGCACGGCGGTTGGCGAGCCCGGTCAGCGCGTCCGTGAACGCCAGCCTGCGGGCCTCCTCCAACCGCTCGCTCTGGGCGAGCCCGGCGGCGACCACTGCGGCCAGCACGGTGGCGAAGTCGGCGTCGGACCGGCCGAAGAGGGGGAGGCCGAGCGGACGGGCGACGTAGAGCTCGCCCCAGGCGCGTCCGTGCTGCACGATCGGCGCGACCACGCAGCAGCCGCGCCCGCGCCGGCGCAGCGCGGCGACCCGCTGGTGGCTGTAGCCGGGGTGGCCCGCGGCCGCACCCTCGGAGGTCTCCACCCAGGCGTCGGGTTCACCGCCCGAGGCCCACCGCTCGTGCAGGAACTCGGTGATCTCCGGGAACTGGTGCACCGGGTAGGCCTCGTCCTCGGGGAACTCCTCCTCTTCCGGTGCCCGGTCCCCCACGTTCACCAGGACCCGCAGCCGGCCGCGCTCGCGCTCCCAGGCCGAGAGCGCGGCGAAGCTCCCCTCCAGCGCCCGGCACGCGCCGAGCGCCGCCGCCCGCCACGACTCACGCGAGGTCTGCGCCGCGGCCATCCCCTGCGCCAACGCCACGACGGCCGCCAGCCGCCTGTTCTCGCCCATCACCCCAGGCTAGGGATGTTTCGGTTGAATCGAGACATTGGCCCACGTAAAAGCGCGCCGCGGACGGTCAGCGGACCCCTCACGGGATCTCGTGTCCCCGGATCACCGAAGCCCACATTCGCCCCACGGCCCCCGGGTCACCGGACCCACATCGCGGCCACACGGCCCGGCGGCCACGGCCAACGACAGGCACGGAGCCGCAGGACATCCGGACCAAGCGGCCCCACCCACCCCTCCCGATCAGCACACAACACGCCTCCCCGCAGCCGCGGGACTCCCGGATCCCGGCCCAGCGCCGGGCACCCACCACTCCGACCAGGGGGTGGCTACTCTCCCGGCCAGTGCGGGGGGCGCTTCTCGTTGAAGGCTGCTACTCCCTCCGCGCGGTCCGCCGAGAAGGCGACCGAGCGCCAGGCCGCGTCCTCGACCTCCAGGCCGGCCCGCAGGTCGAGGCCGTGCCCGAGTCGCAGCGCGCGCTTGGCGGCGCGCAGCCCGACCGGCGAGTTCGCCGCCATCCGGGAGGCCAGCTCAAGCGCCTCCTCGCGGTCACGGCCCTCGTCCACCAGATGATCCACGAGGCCCAGCTCAGCCGCCTCCGGCCCCTCCAGTCGACGTGCCGTGAAGATCAGCTCGGCCGCCCGCGCCGCCCCCACCCGCCGGGGCAGCAACTGCGTACCGCCGCCGCCGGGGATCACCCCCACCGACACCTCCGGCAGCCCCACCACGGCCGTACGGTCGGCCACGATCACATCGCAGGACAGGGCCAGCTCGAAGCCGCCGCCGAGCGCGAACCCGTGCACCGCGGCGATCGTCGGCATGGGCAGTTCCAGTACGCCGGTGTACGCCCCGCGCGCGACCGGGCGCTGGCGCACCAGGTCGGCGTCGCTGAAGGAGTTGCGCTCCTTCAGGTCGGCCCCGACGCAGAACGCCCGCTCGTGCGAGGACGTCAGGACGACCACGCGCGCGTCCCGGTCGGCGGCGAGCGCCGCACACGCGGCGGCGATCGACCGGGCCATGTCCGTGGACACGGCGTTCATCGCCTTGGGCCGGTCCAGGACGAGCTCCGCGACGTACTCGTGCCGCCGCACCAGCACGAACTCGCCGAACCGCTCCTCGCTCATGACATCCTCCTGGTTAACGCGGGTTAACAAGAAACCAGCCTCGATCATCGCAGCCGCTCCCGCGCGGGGAAAGGCCGGACGGAACACCAGCGCGGCCCCGTTGTCGAGACCCGGCACCTCGTTCGAGTGACATCTCCGTCCAACTCCCACCGAACCCCCAGGAGAGCGCATAACGTGCGTCCGCCATGGCGCATCGGGGGGCGCGAGCGCATCGGGGAGGACGGCGATGACGACGCACACGGCCACAGTCCGCCAGGACGACGACAACGACAACGACGACCACACGGGCATAGGGGCCGACGTCACGGCGGAGGAGACCGCCGCCGTGCAGACGCGGCCCTGGGGCCCCCGTGCCCGTGGACGGCACCGCAGGCGCCGGCCCCGCAAGGCGCTGCTGGCCGCAGGAGGGCTCGCGGTGGCCGCCGGGGTGCTGAGCCTCGTACGGCTGGCGCCCGAGTCCGGCCTGGGCGGCCTGGGCACCGCCGAGGCCGAGCCCCACGCGGCCCCGGGCCACGGCTCCGGCCGCTCCGCCGGAACCCCCGCCGGAACCTCCGCCACGACCGGGGCCGGCCCGGCGGCCGCGCCCTCGGCGACCGTCGCCCTGGGCGGGGTGAGCGCCGCACCGGTCCCGGACGGAAGCTCCGCACCGACGGCGCCCCCGTCCGCGGCGGCCACCGCGGAGCCCTCGGCGCTCCCGGAGACCACGACCGTTCCCACGGCGCCCTCGGAGGACACGGACCCGCCGGAGCACCCGGGCCCCACCGACGCACCACGCCCGCCCGCCACCACGGCCACGGCTCCGCGCCCCGCACCGACCCCGAGCCGGAGTACGCAGCCCCCGGCCCCGCCCTCCGGCGGGGGCGGCCTGTGCCTGCCGATCATCGGGCTGTGCGTCGGCGCCGAGGCCGGTCCCGGCCGCTGAGGCCGCGACCGCCGGTTACGAGGTCCCGTCGTTCCGCCGGGTGAGCAGCCAGGGCTCGACCACGCCCAGACCGCGCACCGGGCGCTGCCACATCGGCTGGAGGGCGAACCGGTACACCGGCGGCTCCTCGCCCTCCTTCTCCGCGGCCGCCGCGGCCTCGGCCGCCTCCGCCTCGGACGCCGGGGCGTCCCCGGTGCGGATCAGCTCCTCGGCGAAGGCGCTGTCCACCAGGACGGCATCACGCGGAGCTATCGAGGTGAGCCGGGACGCGAGGTTGACGGTCGTGCCGAACACATCGCCCATACGAGTGGTCACCGTGCCGAACGCCATGCCCACACGCAGCTCCGGCATCGTCTCGTCGTGGGCCATCGTCTCGACCAGCCGCAGCGCGATGTCCGCCGCCGTGCCGGCGTCGTCGGCGGCGTACAGCACCTCGTCGCCGAGCGTCTTGATGAGCCGGCCACCGCGCGCGGCCACGAGGTCGGCCGAAGTCGTCTCGAACGCCTCGACGAGCTCGCCGAGCTCCTCCTCCTCCATGCGGCGGGTCAGCCGGGTGAAGCCGACGAGGTCCGCGAAGCCCACGGCCAGCCGCCGGTCGACCATCTCCTCGTCGTCGGCGGCCTGCACGACCCGGCCGGCCGAGGCGGCGAGCTGGCGGCGCCAGACATAGACCAGGAACTCCTCCAGCTCGGGCAGCAGCAGCTCGACGATCGGGTACGTCACCTCGGTGCGGGTCATGCCGGGCTCGGGCGGCTCGGTCAGGCCCTCCAGGAAGGAGTCCATCTGCCATTCGGCCAGACGGGCGGTGGTCTGCCCGGTGGACCGGGCCACCTGCACGGCCATGGCCTCGCTGAGCAGCCCCGCCTCGACCAGACCCGCGAGCCGCCGCAGGGCCAGCACATCGGCCTCCGTGAGCGCCTTGGCCTGGCCTATGTCGGCGAAGCCCATGGCCCGCCAGAAGCGGGAGGCCAGCTCCATGGAGACGCCGGCGCTGCGGGCCGCCTGGAACGGCGTGTAGCGCCGCTCCGCGCCCAGGATGAGCTGTTCGAGACGCAGCGCGAGAGGGTGTCCGCCGGAATCGGCGGCGTCGGAGTCCCCCTGCTCGAGCGAGGACAATGGCGGAGGCTCCTCCCGGCCGTCCGCGTCCGCGCCGGAGCCCGTGTCGTCGACGGTCACGCCTGCTGCCCTTCCGATCTGCCACGGTCAGGTATCGACCGGCCTCAACTCTACGGCAGGTGTGCGCCAGCTCACTCCGTCAGGTCGCGCCGAGGGGGGAGCTGACCGGCACTGATTCACACGGGACGCAGGTGCACGATGTCGCCCGCGCCGACCGGCTCCTGCACTCCCTGCTCCGTGGCGATGACCAGACGGCCGTCGCCGTCCACCGCGACCGCCTCCCCGACCACCGACCGGTCGCCCGGCAGTTCCGCCCGGACCACCCGCCCGAGCGTCGCGCAGCCCGCCGCGTACGTCTCCTGCAGACCGCTCGCGGCCGCGTCGCCTCCCACCGCCCGCCATCGGCCGTACCAGTCCTCCAGGGAGCGCAGGACCGACCGCAGCAGCGGGTCGCGATCGGTGCTCACGGCTCCGGCGAGGGCGAGGGAGCCGGCCTGCGGGACCGGGAGCTCGTCCTGCCGCAGCGTGACGTTGACGCCGACGCCGATGACCACGGCGTCCTCGCCGGCCCGCTCGGCCAGGATGCCGCCGGCCTTGCGTTCCTCACCGCCGACGGTCACCAGCAGGTCGTTCGGCCACTTCAGCGCCGTGTCGACCCCGGCGGCCCGGGACAGGCCCGTGGCCACCGCGACCCCGGTGAGCAGCGGCAGCCAGCCCCAGCGGGCCACCGGCACCTCGCTGGGCCGCAGCAGCGCCGAGAAGAACAGGCCGGAGCGGGGCGGAGCCGTCCACCGGCGGTCCAGGCGGCCCCGGGCGGAGGTCTGCTCCTCGGCGATCAGGACAGTCCCCTCGGCCGCCTGCCCGGCGGCGGCCCGGGCCACCAGGTCCGTGTTCGTGGAGCCGGTGCTCTGCACCACGTCCACCTCGGACCACAGTCCGTCCGCCCGGACCAGCCCGCGCCGCAGGGCCCCGGCGTTCAGGGGCGGGCGGTCCAGGTCGGACCAGCGGCTGCCGTGCGGCACGTTCTCGGGGTTGTCGTCTGCTGCATCTCGCGGCGTCATGCAAGCCACCCTAGGTGTGGGGAACGCCGCACTGCCGAACGGCGGGCCCCCTACTACGCTACGGATGAGTAACCGTCCCCCCTTGTGAGCAGGCAGGGAGCCGCGATCCCGATGTCCGAGCCGGAAGAGCGCCAAGAGATCGACATTCACACGACCGCGGGCAAGATCGCGGATCTGCAGCGCCGCGTCCTGGCGGCGACGCACGCCGGCTCCGAGCGCGCCGTGGAGAAGCAGCACGCCAAGGGGAAGCTGACGGCCCGTGAGCGGATCGAACTGCTTCT
>NZ_JBIAXG010000039.1:0-78242 GCF_042896465.1 Streptomyces sp. NPDC001292 | reverse complement strand
CGGCCTCATCGGCAACGTCGACATGGCCGCCCTGCGCCGCCGCACCGGCGACACCGTCCACGTGACCGCCCGCCCCGCGCTGCTGCAGACGCTGGCCGCCGCGCTCGCCGACGGGGTCGTGCGCTACGGCTCCGCGGTGACCGACGTCCGCGAGCTCACCGGCCACGACGTGGTCATCGCCGCCGACGGCCTGCGCAGCCGGGCCCGCACGGTGCTCTTCGGCGACGCGCACCGCCCCCGCTACTCCGGCGTCACCGCCTGGCACGGCACCGCCGACCTCGACACCGACGGGATGACCGAGACCTGGGGACGGCGCGCCCGCTTCGGCGTCATCCCGCGCGCAGGCGGCCGCACGAACTGGTTCGCCTGTGCCCCGGCATCCGAGCGCGTGCCCGCGCCGGGCGGCGATCTGGCAGCCCTGCAGGCGTGGTTCGGCGACTGGCACCCCGGGGTGCGCCGGGTCCTGGACCACCTGACGCAGACCGGCGGCACGGGCGTGCAGCGCAACGACCTCTACGACCTCGCCACGCCCCTGCCGAGCTACGTCAGCGGCCGCATCGCCCTCAAACCACATCGGACGCGCACGACCTCCCGCACGCCGAACACGGCAAGCGGGCCGCGCAGCGTCTCGCCCGGTATCAGCGGATGATGGCCCGCCGCCGGCCCGCGAAGGGGCAGGCCGCGTCCAAGGGCTACAGGAAGGCGCAGTGGCGGGCCGCGCAGGTCTCCAAGAAGGTTGCACGGCAGCGGCAGGACACCGCCCGCAAGCGGGCCAAGCGCGTCGTCCGCGACCACGACGCCATCGCCGTCGAGGACTTGCGGCCGAAGTTCCTCGCCAAGACCACCATGGCCCGCAAGGCGGCCGACGCCACCACGGGCGCCACCAAGATGGCCTGATCGAGATGGGGCGCAAGCACGGGCGGGACGTCCGCCTCGTACACACCGCGCATACCACTATGGATTGCGCATCGTGCGGAGCGAGAACCAAGCACGCACTTCCACTTTCGGAACGTACCTACACCTGCACCGCGTGCGGAGTCGTGTCCCCCAGGGATAAGAACTCCGCCCGCCAGGGACCTTGCGTTGCGGACCTTGCGGTTGGCCAGCCACTTCGTCAGCCGGGAGACTCCGGCGCGGCGGATCGCGGCCGGGGTCTGGTAGCCCGTCAGCAGTCTCAGCGGGCCGGTGTTGGTCACGTCCAGAGCCCGCTCCAGGGCGGGGAACAGGCTCAACAGGGTGCCGCGCAGGCGGTTCACCGCGCGGGTGCGGTCCTCGACCAGGTCGGCCGGGCGTCCGGTCAGGAGCTTCAGCTCGACGGCGGCCTCGTCGCCGGGGCGGATGGGCCGCAGGTCGCGGCGCATCCGGGCCTGGTCTGCGATCACGTAGGCGTCGCGGGCGTCGGTCTTGCCCTCGCCGCGGTAGCCGTCGGAGGCCCGGTTCACCAGCCGGCCGGGCATGTAGAGGACCTCCTGGCCGTGGCTGACCAACAGGCCAGCAACAGCGCGGGCTCCCCGCCGGTCATGTCGATCGCCCAGGTGACCTGGCGCCCGTCGGCCAGGTCAAGGACATCGCCGATCAGCTTCAGCAGCTCGGGCTCGTCGTTGGCAACCCGCCGCGACAGCAGTGTCCTGCCGTCCCCGTCCAGGGCGCGGCCGTGATGGTGGCCCTTGCCGTTGTCGATCCCCACCCATATCCGCCTCATCGTGCTCCTGACGTTCGTGTTCGTGCTGTTCGTGCCACGGACGACCTCGCTGGCATTGCTCTACACAGCGACTTGTTCGCACTTCCTAATCGGCGGCCGAGTCGTCGTGAGGCGCCGGGCGGCCAAGCCTCCAGAGCCATGGAACGGCAGCAGCCTGATAGCCACACCCAGCACCTCTGGGCGACCCTACGAATGGCTCGATCAACCCGAACAAGAAGGTAGAGCAGCCTGAGCCACGAATCCCCTCCCCTGGGAGGGGAGGATGTCAAACTGCCAGCTCCACGACCCCGAGGCCCGGTTCCTGGACGCGTACGGCATCACACCGACCGGTGCGACTCTCGTCCGCCCGGACGGCTTCATCACCTGGCGCTCCACTGAACGCCCGGACCGCCCGGAGCACGAACTGGGACAGGCTCTCACCCGCCTCCTCGCACAGGAGCGTTAGGGTCTGTCAGAGGGGGCCTCGTGACGACACCCCCAAACATGCGGGTCAGCGGTGCGCTCCCGACCCAGGGCCCTTGGCCGCACGGCCGGTGTCCACGGCCGTCAACGACGTCCGTGACGACGGCCCCCAGCTCCTCGAAGAAGTCACCCCGCAGCCGTTGCGAACGAACCAGGGGAAGCCGATCCGAAAGGATTGAACCGGAGTCCGGTCGGCAATGCTGGCAGAGTGAGCGGAGTGATCTCTTACGCATGGCGCGACCCCATCACGGACGACGAGATGGTCGACCTTGTCCGTTCGCACGACGGCCATGCCGTTGCCGGCTGGTGGAGCAAGATCCAGCCGCACAGTCTTGGCTGGGTGACCGCCCGTGACGGTGACGGACTCCTTCTCGGATTTGTGAACGTGGCTTGGGACGGCGGAGACCACGCCTTCTTGATCGACACAAAGACTCGGGGCTCGCACCAACACCGCGGTATCGGTACGGCGGTCGTCCGCCTGGCGGCGACTCGTGCGCGTGCGGCGGGCTGCGAGTGGCTGCACGTCGACTTCACGCCCGAGCTGGGATCCTTCTATTTCGACGCCTGCGGCTTCCGTCCAACCGACGCAGGGCTGATCCATCTGCCTTCCACGAGTAACCTTGGCGCTGATTCTCTCGACGTCATCCGAGCGACAGCGCCCATCAAGGGCAGATCTTGAGGCACACCGGAGGCTCGTTCGGGGCCTTGTCTTCCACGGCGGCCCGCGCGCGGATGTCCGTGTACGGGACCATCCTCTTGTTCAGCACGAACTCGACGGACGTCCAGCCGTTGTTACAGGTAGGATTCCGCCCTTTCCGACTCCACGGGTTCTGTCCCTCCTCGATACCCATGCCTCTGCCTTGACGTCGCAGGCAGACCCTGGAAACGGCGGGAACCAATTCCACGACTGGACGGAGACCCGCACTTTCTCGACGTACAACCCGCAGCCAAAAACGTTGATGCAGGCGTAGTTGGACTGCCCCGAGCCAGCGGTCTTCACGCAGTTGACCCCGTATGCCGCTGCTGGTGAGGCCTGCAAACCGAGGACTGCTGCAAAGGCAGCGGTCATCACCACGGCTGCACGGCCACCCGGCCGCTTCATAGCGGCGAGGGGGAAGCGCCGGCTCCTTGTGGTCTTGTCATCTGACGGTGCGGACGGCGACGTGGCCGCAGCCCTCGCCGTGGGTGTGGGTGTGGTCGTCGTGGGTGCGGTGTTCGGCGGCGGTGGTCATGCGCTGCTCCTGGGGTGCCGTTGGGTGGCCTGTGTGTGCTGCTGTCGCAGACCGTGCATCGTCGGCTCAATGTAGGGCAATCCAGGCATATGTGAGGGGAGTGTCGCGGCGGCTGGGCCACACTGTCAGTCGAGGTCGCGTACCCCGAGACGCAGGTGCTCGATGTGGTGGACGGCCTGGTCGAGGAGCTGAGCGACATGGTCGTCGTAGAGGCTGTAGACGACACGTCGGCCGTCGCGTCGGCCGGCGACCAGGCCAAGGGCGCGCAGCAGGCGCAGCTGGTGGGAGACGGCGGACTGCTCCATGCCGACGACAGAGGCGAGTTCGCCGACCGGGTACGGGCGCTGCCGCAGGGTGGTGAGGATCAGCAGACGCGACGGTGTGGCCAGGGCCTGGAGCGTCGTGGCGATCGAGGCGGCGGTGGCCTCGTCGAGTCGGGTGGCCGCGAGTACGTCGCGGCCACCGGCGTCGATGTCATCGGCGTGCACGGGTGCGGGCCTCGCGCGGTGGACGGATGAGCTGGAGCGCCAGGGTGGCTGGCGGTTCGGCGATGCCGGGTCCGCCCTCAGCGGCCCAGCGCAGCAGCTCGTCGGTGCAGTCGTCGTCCATCGCGAAGCCGACCCAGACTGCACGGCCCCCGGCCCGGCGCCCGGAGGCGGACGGCTGTACGACGATGACGTTCGCCTGGTCGCAGGGGCCGAGGCAGTCCGCCGTACGGACATGGAAGCCGTGTTCTGCCGCGCCGGCGCGCAGCCGGTCCAGCTGCCAGGCGTGGTCGGTGCCGGGGTGCTTGCGCGGGTTGCCGCAGCAGCAGCCCCGGCACACGACGAGGGTGCAGGGCCGGGGAGCGGCCGCCCGGATCACGGACCGGTTCACAACGCGGTCCGGGACGGTACGCCGTACGTCCGGATCCGGCCGTCCCGCCGGGCGACGACCAGCAGGTGGGGGCCTGCCCAGGCCAGCGCGGCGACCGCCGCGCCGGTGCCGTCGAGTTCGCGCACCGGACGCAGGCACGCCTGCGGCCGTCCGGCCGTGGCGTACCACAGGGCTACGGTCCCGTCGGCGCCGCCGCTGGCGAGATGCCCGGCGGCCCCCGGCCGCCAGGCGAGCGCGGTGACCGTCTCGTGGCAGCGCAGCGAGCGCGGTGCCGTGCCCTCCGGTCCCTTGCCGGAGAAGTCCCACACCGTGACGTCGGGTGCGCCGTCGGCGGCAAGCCAGAAGCCGGTGTCGTCGAAGGCGAGGCGGGAGACCTTCTCCGGGTAGCCGGACATGGTCAGCCCGCCGCCGTCCCGCGCTCTCCAGATGTGGATGGAGGCGTCCTGGTTGCCGCTGCAGATCCACTTCCCGGTGGGTGCGATGGCGAGCGCGAGGTGCGAACCGACGTAGGGATAGGTGGCGACCGGCTTCTCGGTGTGCCGCTCGTGGCAGCGCACGGCCCCGTACGCCGCCACGGCCAGGCGTCGGCCCCGGCGCATCCAGGCGAGGTCGGTGACGGTGGAGGCGGCGGGCTCCGTGCGCCACAACTCGTCTCCCTCCGCGTCGAGTACGAGCACGCGACGGCCGGCGGCAACGGCGACCCTCCCCCCACCTCGGCTTCGCTCGTCCGGGGGAACCCCCATGCCGTCGGCCCAGGCGGCGGCGGCTGACCAGGCGCCGGACTCCCGGACGGTCGTACGCCCGTCGGAGCGGCGCCACAGTGCGTACCCCATGGGGCCGGTCGCCACCACGTGCCCGGCATCCGGGGAGAGCGCGACGCCGAGTGCGCCTCCGGAAAGGTCGAACGACCCGATCTCGGCACCCATCGCCGCGTCAAGGACCTTCACGGTCCCCGCGGCCCCCGCGACGGCGACCAGATCGCCGCGTGCGCTGAGCGCGACGGGTGCGTCGTGGACGCTTATGTCCCAGGCGAGCGGGGACTCCGCAGTCGTACTCACGCGGCCACTCCCGTCGTGGCCAGGCAGTCGGCAAAGCCGCGTTCGAGGGCCTCGCGGTCGAGGTCTCGGCCGATGAACACCAGCTTGTTCGTGCGGGCTTCGCCCTCCCGCCAGTCGCGTCCGAAAGTACCGTCCAACAGCATGTGCACGCCCTGGAAGACGTACTGCTTGGGCGCTCCGGCGACGGCGAGAATGCCCTTCGAGCGGAAGATGTCGACGCCCTTGGTGCGCAGCAGATTGCCGAGCCAGGCGTTGAGCCGGTCCTCGTCGAGCTCGCCGTCCAGTTCGATGCCGACCGAGGTGACGGTGGTGTCGTGCTGGTGCTCGGTCTCGGTGAGGAAGGACGGGTCGTCGGCGAGCACCCGCTCCAGGTCGAACGCGCCCACGTCGAGGACCTGGTGGAGGTCGATCTCCGCGTGCCGGGCGCGCAGGATCTGCACCGGGGCGTTGATCGACCGCACGCGGGCCTCGACCTCGGCGATCGTCTCCTCGTCGGCCAAGTCGGTCTTGTTGAGCACGACCCGGTCGGCGAAAGCGATCTGCTCGACGGCCTCGTTCTCCACGCCCTCGGGCTTCACCTCGTCCAGGTGTTGGAGCACGTGCGCGGCGTCCACGAGCGTGACGATGGCGTCCAGACGCAGCTGGGAGGCGATCTCGTCGTCCATGAAGAAGGTCTGGGCGACGGGCGCGGGGTCGGCGAGACCCGTGGTCTCGATGAGGATGTGGTCGAACCTCTCCCGTCGGCGCATGAGCGCGCTCAGGATACGGATGAGATCGCCGCGCACGGTGCAGCAGATGCAACCGTTGTTCATCTCGAAGATCTCCTCCTCGGCGTCGAGGACGAGCGCGTCGTCGATGCCGACCTCACCGAACTCGTTCTCGATAACGGCGATCCGCAGGCCGTGGTTCTCGGTGAGGATGCTGTTGAGCAGGGTGGTCTTGCCCGAGCCGAGGAAGCCGGTCAGGACGGTGACGGGAACCCGCTGACTGCGAGGTTCGGGGGTGGTCAAGTCAGTCTCCTAGTTGTGCTGTTCAGGAGCGAGCAGGGCGGCCCGCAGGTGGTCTTCGGTGATCTGGTCGGCGGGGTCGTGCAGGGTCCGACAGCGGGCCTCGCCCTCTATCGGCAGCACGGCGACGACCGTCTCCAGTGGCGGGCAGCCCGGTTCGGTGCAGGCGAGCTCGCGGACCATGACGGCGGTGTCGTCGTCGAGTCCGAGCAGGGCGCGCACGGTCTCCTTCAGCTCGCGCAGCTGCGGATTCGGCCCCGCGGGTCCTCGGCGCGATCCCAGTGGCATGGCGGTTCTTCTCCTCGGTCCCCGGACGGTCGGCATCCATCTATGCGGGGCAGACAGTCGGTGCAGACGCCGGTGAGTTCGACGGTGTGCTTCACCGCGGCGAAGCCGGTGTCGGCAGCGATCCGGCCCGCCCACTCCTCGACGACATCGGAGTCCACCGGCCGGCTGCGGCCGCAGTCGCGGCACATCAGGTAGTGGCGGTGCCCGTCGGCGGGGCGCAGCCGGTAGAGCCTTCCGCCTGCCGCGTCGCGGACGACGTCCACGGCGCCGTCCGCCTCCAGCTCACGTAGGGCGCGGTAGACGGTGGTCAGGCCGATCGCGTGGTCGCCAGCCACCAGAAGGGCGTACAACTCCTGGGCCGACACGAAGTCCTGGCAACCCGCGAGTGTGCGCGTGACCGCCTTGCGCTGCCGTGTCATCCGGCCGCCCATGGCACATCACCCCCTATGGCTTGTGCGGTGTCGGCGCTCTTCACGGTAGATGAAAATGAAATCCATGTCCATATGAATGTCGATCATGTGTTGCGGGTTGTGTCTCCCGCCTCAGCAGCGCCGTCGAAGCCGTCGGACGTCAACGGCCCGCCGCACCAGCGCGGGTGCGACCGGCCGTGGGCGCAACGGGTCAGCGGCGGCCCTCCTCGCAGGCCCGGGTCCAGGCGGCCTCGCGCAGCAGCCGCAGGCGGTTGAGGCCGACGATGCCGAGGACACCGAGGGGCAGTGGCAGGGGGGCCGCCAGGTCCCAGACGACCAGTCCGGAGATGAAGACGCCGGCGAGGACCAGGTTCTGGACCACCAGGCGGCAGGCCCGGCGGGAGAGGGCCACCACAGTGAGAATGGTGGCGAGTTCGTCGCGGACGATGACCGCGTCGGCGGTCGCCAGGGCCAGGTCGGAGCTGGCCCGGCCCATGGCGATGCCGGTGTGCGCGGCGGCCAGGGCGGGGCGTCGTTGACGCCGTCGCCGACAGCGAGCGCCCGGCGTCCGGCCCGCTCCTGTTCCCGGATCACGGCGACCTTGTCCTGGGGCAGCAGCCCGGCGTGTACGTCGGTGATGCCGACCTCGGCGGCCAGGCGGGTGGCGGCGCGCGGGTTCATCGCCGCGGTCAAGGAGATCCACGAGCACCTGCTGCCCAGGGTGCAGGCCTTGCGGCACCCCCCGGCAGCAGTCCCGCGCGTACCAGGGCCGCGACTCCGCCCCAGGCCGGGCCGCCACGCGCCGCCGCGCCGCCTACCGCCCGCATCTCCCGCTGATCCGCGGTGTAGGCCGGGACGGTCTCCGACTCCGGGGTGGCCGATTCGGGCTCGGGTGTTGTGGTGAGCGAGGTGCGGGCTTCGGCGGCCTGGCGCTCGGTGTCGGTCGTCGGGGCGGGGCCGGCGCGCATGCACCCACCTGGAGGATGCCGTCCCGCTCACCGTGGGGCAGGAATGGTCCGGCTACGCCCACCGGCTGCAACAAGGCATCGACCGGGTCACCAGGTCCGCCGAGGGCCTGTACGAGCTCGCCATGGGCGGCACCGCGGTCGGGACCGGGCTCAACGCCCCGCCCGGATTCGGCGAGCAGGTCGCAGCCGAGATCGCCACGGCGACCGGCTACCCGTTCACCACCGCGCAGAACAAGTTCGCCGCCCAGGGCGGCCTGGACGCCATGGTCGGCGCTTCCGCCGGGCTGAGGGCGCTGGCCGTGCCGTTGATGAAGATCGCCAACGACATCCGCTGGCTGGCCTCAGGACCCCGCTGCGGCCTCGACGAACTCGTCCTCCCGGCAAACGAGCCCGGCTCCTCGATCATGCCGGGCAAGGTGAACCCAACCCAGTGCGAGGCGATGGTCATGGTCTGCATCCAGGCGCTGTCCGAGGACACCGCCATCGCCTTCGCCGGCACGCGGGGCAACTTCGAGCTCAACGCCGCACAGGGTCAGCAGCCGCAGCAGCGCCCGGTCGGCTTCGGCGGGAGGCCGGGCTGACAGCACCCGTACCGTGGTTTCTGCGGCGCGGCGTGCCGGGCCGTGCAGGCGCAGCCACGCCGGCACCCTCCCCTCCCGCCGGCAGGCCTTGAGCCGTGCGCGGGCCATGTCGCGCCGGCGGTGTGCGCGCCGCTCGGCCCGGCTGCCGGGAGGCGCGGCGGCACTGACCGCATCCCAGCAGTGGAAGACGACCCGGTCGCGCACTCCCGCATCCGGCGCGCCGCGTACCAGCAGGGGTGCGAGGTGGATCAGCCGGCTGCGGCCGGTATTGCTCACGGCGTCGTTGACCATCCGGGCAAGGGCCGCCAGGAGGTCATCGGTGCACGCCGGGCGGTCGGTGAAGCCGGTACCGGCCAGGAGCGAGACGTACTCCATGAGGCACATCCCGTCCGCCGGGCTCAGATGCGTGTACCGCTGGAGCACGACGGGGTGTGCGCCGAAGTCGTTCATCGCACGCACCTCTTTACGGTCAGGTTCCCAGGACCAGGTGGATGACGCGTAGGTGGCGGCCGCGGCCAGGCCGGCGCCGGGCATGGTCAGCAGCCAGGCGGTGGCGATGTTGCGGGCCATGCTCCAGCGCACGGCCGACAGCCGCCGGGTGGCGCCGGCTCCGAGGATCGCGGAGGTGATGGTGTGCGTGGTCGAGATCGGCGCCTGCCAGATGAACGCCGTCGCATACAGCACGCTCGCGGCGGCCGACTCGGCGGCGAAACCGCGCGGCGGGTCAAGGTGCACGATCCGCCGTCCCAGCGTGCGGATGATGCGCCAGCCGCCCATGTACGTTCCCGCGGCCATCGAGGCGGCGACCGCCCCGATGACCCACCACGGCACGTCGAACGTGGCCTGCTGCCCGGCGGTGACCAGCGCGAGAACGATCACGCCCATCGTCTTCTGCGCGTCCTGCAGGCCGTGCCCCAGGCCCATCCCCGCCGCCCAGACGGACTGCGCCATACGGAAACCGTGCGTAGCCTGCGCCGGCCGGGCGCGCCGGAAGATCCACAGAATCAACGTGTGCACCAGGTAGCCGAGCACGGCCCCGAGCAGGGGCGAGAAGACCATCGGCAGGACGACCTTGTCCACCACCCCGCTCCAGTGCACGCCGCTGGCCGCGGCGAGCGCGGCGCCGACCAGCCCGCCGATCAGGGCGTGGGAGGAGGAGGTGGGCAGCCCCAGCCGCCAGGTGATCAGGTTCCAGCAGATGGCCCCGATCAGGGCGGCGAACACCACGCTCAGACCGTGGGAGCTGGTCGGCGTGGCGATGATGCCCGCGCCGACCGTCTTGGCCACCCCCGTGCCCAGCGCCGCACCGGCGAAGTTCATGCACGCCGCGAGCGCCAGCGCGGCACTCGGGGTCAGCGCGCGGGTGGAGACCGACGTCGCGATCGCGTTCGCGGCATCGTGGAAGCCGTTGGTGAAGTCGAACGCCAAGGCGATGACCACCACGGCCACCAGAGCGGCCAGATTCGCGTTCATCGAGCCCGACTCCGTCCACTGAAAGCCCCGCTGCCATCACATAATGGACATTTGTCCATGCATGGGGGAAGCGGTGCGGCCCGGGGCAGCGCATGCGCGGGGCGGCTCGCCGGCCGGCAGATGCTCGTTCACCCACGCCGGGGACGCGACCTGCACCCCATCTCAGGGGGAACCGAGCGGCGGCGTGCGGGACGGGTCGAGGTGCCGACCTCGTTGACGCCGACCGGGTGCACTGGGTGCTGTTGGCGCTCAGGGCCCGCAACTCGTATCCGTCGAGCCTCGCAAGAGCCGGCACATGGGCGATGGCCGCCCCACCCGCCGCTCGCGCTCAGACCCACGACACCGACGCGAGCCGGCTCCCGATGGGGGGAAGTCGACATCATGTGCACCCCGCGGGCTCCGAATCACCTGCTGTATCGGTCAGTCCCCACCCGGTACTCCCCATGCCTCCGGCGCAACGGCCAACAGCCTTGTAGGACACGGCCTCAGGAGTCGCTCGATGAGAAAACTTCAACGTGTCGGGAGGACTGTCCGGTTTCCGCTCGACTCGACGGGCCCGGGCAGGGCCCCGCCCGGGGGCAGTTTCCGGCGTACTTCGACGAGCATCGGCCCGATCGGAGGGGCCGGCGGAACACCACCACATATACGCCGTCCCCGCTCGACTCACGCGCCGGGCAACCCTGATCAGGCAGCAGCACCTCGACAGCCGTTTGGGAGTCACCCGGGCGCTGACTCCGCATCGAATTCCTGGTCCAGCCGCCGAAGGGCACCGCGGCGGGTGACCAGCACAGGTGGAAGGCGAGTTCGCCGATGGCCCGGTTGCGGTGGATGAACAGGCGGCGGTGACCGCCGAGCCGGTCTGGACCCAGGTTCAGTCGCAGTATCGCGGGCCCTTCGCGCCCGGGCCGGCGCTCTGCGAGGATATCCGCGCGGATCGGAGTGCGGCGACCATTGATCCGTGCCCGTATGGAGCAGGCAACGGCAAGGACGTAGCCGATGCCGCGCGTCTCCAGGGCAGCCCTCGGTCCGGGTCCTGGCCGTTAGGAACAATCGGTCTGCTGGGCTTGATCGCCACGATCAGTTGCGCCGGCCCGGTCTGCTCTCGCCTCGACGGGTGGCCAGTAGTTCGCGCACCAACGCTGACGCCGCGCAGTCGAGTACGAAGCCGAAGGCCGAGGTCCTGGCGTCGGCCCGGCGCTCCGAAGTCGATGGGCGCGCGATGGGCGATTACGATGGGTGCATCAGCCCATGGGGCTTGAATGAGGGCCTTGAACCTCGAACAAGGACTCACTCCCAGGGCCCGAGCGTTTGGTGGCGTCGGCGCTTGCCGGCCGGCGCCCTACGCCGCTTCAGTATGCGCTTCTCAGCATCGCCAAGGAGCATTGCCATGGCTGCTCAGTCCGCCTCGATCGTCCTGGAGCGCCCGGCGCAGGAACTCGCCGACGCGACCTCGCAGCACCCCTTCCTGTACGAGATGGAACCCGCCCAAGCACGCAGGGTCCTCGACGACCTGCAGGCCGCGCCGGTCGACAAGCTGCCGGTCGACGAGGAGTGGATCACCGTACCGGCCACTGTGGGCGACGTGCGGGTACGCATCGTCAAGCCGCAGGGCGTCACCGGAACACTGCCCGTCGTGGTGTACATGCACGGCGGCGGCTGGGTGCTGGGCAACGCCGGCACCCACGACCGGCTGGTGCGGGAGCTGGCGGTCGGTGCCCGTACCGCCGTGGCCTTCGTGGAGTACACGCCCTCGCCGGAGGCGCGCTACCCCGTGGCTATCGAACAGGGCTACGCGACCGCGCAGTGGATCACGCGTGAGGGAGCGTCGAAGGGGCTGGACGCCCGGCGCATGGCGGTGGCCGGCGAGTCGGTCGGCGGGAACATGACCGCGGCGCTCGCTCTGATGGCCAAGGAGCGCGGTGACGTCACCTTCGTTCACCAGTCGATGTACTACCCGGTCACGGACGCGGCGATGGACACCGACTCCTACGACCAGTTCGCCAGCGGTTACTACCTCAGCCGAAGGCTGATGGAGTGGTTCTGGGACGCCTACACCACCGACCCGGAACAGCGCGCGGAGATCACCGCGTCCCCGAACCGGGCCAGCCCCGAGCAGCTCGCCGGCCTGCCGCCCGCCCTGCTGGTCGTCGACGAGGCCGACGTGCTGCGCGACGAGGGCGAGGCGTACGCCGCCAAGCTCCGCGCCGCCGGCGTCCCGGTCACTACGGTGCGCTACGACGGCACGGTGCACGACTTCATGATGCTCAACTCGCTCAGCCAGTCCAAGGCCACCCGAGCGGCCATCGACCAAGCCGTCGCATTCCTGCGCGACGCCCTCGGAACGGCTTAGGAGAGCGGGCCGGTGACCAGCGAGGGCCCTCGGGCAGCCGGAGCTGGTGCTTCTTGCCGACGGACAGGCCAGTGGCTGGCACGCGCCCGAGGAGTGCCTATGTCTCAGCAGACAAACATCGCCGCACAGACTGCTTTCGGAGAGGCCGTCGTCACCGGCAACCTCGACGCCCTCGACGAGATCGTCGCACCCGACTCGATCGACCATGACCCCGCCCCAGGACAGGTGCCGGGACCCGAAGGGTACAAGGCCATGTTCGGCGAGTTGCGAGCAGCCTTTCCTGACTTGCACGGCGAGGTGGCGCATCTGGTGGCTACCGACGACGAGTTGGCCTTCGCCTACACCATCACCGGGACGCATCTGGGACCACTGATGGGGCAACCGGCGACCGGCAAGAAGGTGAGCTACCGAGGCATGCAGATCAGCCGCTTCGACAGCGACGGCAAGCTTGTCGAACGCTGGGGAAGCAGCAACGAACTCGGCATGCTGCGTCAACTCGGCCTCGCCGAGGTGTGACCCCGCGAGCGGGCGTTCCCGACGACACCGAGAACGACCAGCCCGCAGGCGGTCGGCCCCTTCCGCACCCGCTCGGCGAACCGACAAAGACTTTCGATCTTCTACTCGAGGTACCTTGGCCCCGCGCCAGTTCCGCGGGCACACGAACACCTCAAGGCCTTCTCTGCGCGTCTGCCGTCTACGTCAATGCCTCCTTCAGCAGGCGCTCCGCAAGGACCCCTACCGAAGCGGGATTTTGTCCCGTGTCGGCGGCGGAGAGTCGTCGGCCGCCGGCGCCCGGGCCGCCGTCGGGGCGCTTCCCGGGAAGCAGGACCGGGGGGTGCTGGGCGCAATAGTCGCGATAGCGGGCGACGAGGTCGTCGAAGGCCCAGGGCTCCAGTCCGGTGAGGCTGGGGTGTCGCAGCCAGGCGGGGAGTTTGTCGCCGGCGGGGAAGCGGCCGAACTCGGCGGGCCGTGCCGGGGGCGGCGGTGCGAGGGGCTCGGGCCGCAGCGTGTAGTTCCAGGTGCCGTGCCAGTCGTGCGGGGTGAGAGGGAGGCGGTCCATGACGTCGTCGGGGACGGTGACGCCGGTGGGGTAGGTGCCGGGGTCGAGTTCGGCGTGGACGGCGAGTCCGGTGCGGGTGCGGGTCGCGCCGATGGTGCTGACCACGACTTCATGGCTGGTCAGGGGCCTGCCGCGCCAGTTGATGCTGATCTGGGAGAACAGCCGGTGCTCTATCTTGTTCCATTTTGAAGTACCCGGCGGGAAGTGACACACGGTCAGCTCCAGGCCGCTCTCGTGGGCGAAAGCGGCGAGTTCGCTCTTCCAGGCGCGGACCCGGTAGCCGTTGGATCCGCCGGCGTCGGCAGTGATCAGCAGGCGGGCGGCACGCGGGTAGCGCTGCCGTCCCTCCCCGTCCCACCAGCGTCGCAGGGTGGCCACGGCGAAGGCGGCGGTGTCGCCGTCGCAGCCCACCGACACCCATCCGGTGTCCGCGCCGATGTCGTAGATCCCGTACGGCACTGCCTTCTTGGCGCCCTTCTCGGGAAAGTCGTGGGCGCGTACGCGGATCGGCTGCCCGACCCGGTGCCACTCGCACCCGGCGACCGCGTACTCGCCCAGGGTCTCCTTCTTCTTGGTGTCCACGCTGATGACCGGCTGCCCGTCCGCGAGATACGTCTTGACCTGGTCGTTGATGTAGTGGAACTGGGCGTCCCGGTCCGGGTGGCGGGCACCCTCGGTGGTGCGCGAAGTGCCCTGCAGGGAGAATCCTTCGGCCTTCAGCAGCGCGGCCACCGTGTCGTGGCCGACCCGATGCCCCTGGCGGGACAGCTCCGCGGCCAGGACACGGGTCGACTTCACCGTCCACCGCAGCGGCGACTCAGGATCTCCCCGCTGGTCCGGCTCGACCAGCGCCAGCAGGGCCGGGACCAGTTCCGGATCGACGTCCCGCAGCTGCTTGCGGCCCGCGCCCGCCGCCCGAACACGGTCATCGGGCTCTCCGCACTGTTCCAGCTCACGCAGCCCGCGCGACACCGTCGACTCCGCCACTCCCGCAGCACCAGCCACCCGGCGAATCCCGCCGTGCCCTCGCACACGGGCAGCGGCCCCCAGCACCAGCCGTCGCTGCCGCTCGTCCAGATGCGGCAGCAACAGCCCGAACGCCTCCGCCAACCCCGCCTCGATCCCCTCCGACACACCCGAATCCTACGGGCCAACAGGCCTCAAAAACCCAGGAGTTATTTATCGACAGCTCCCTGGGACAGCTCTCGCTCAGGGCTCCGGCCCCTCTGCTCTCATGCAGATGGCAGTGACACCAGAAGTCACTGACATTGATCTTGCCTGGCGCCGCGAAACGACTCCCCAAGTCACCTCGAAATGACTCCCCGTGAAAGTGACACAGCCAGGCGGTCGACACCACTGGCATGCACGCCGGCCGTCGCGGTGCGCGGCGCGCCGAGCGCATGGAGGCGCGACGATGAGCGAAGCGAACCGGACGCCGTCGTCCGGGCAGGGAAGGCCCGTAGTCGCGGTGCTCGGCACGGGCACCATGAGCGAGGCCCCCGACACCACCCGGGTCACGTCCGAGATGGCCCGTCGCTGGCCAGTCTGCGAGGCCATCTTCATCAGCCGGTACGCAGCGGCCTGCACGGGACCGCGTAGACGGCTGAGGGCCCCGAGCCCCTGATGGGATGCTGTTTGATTCAGCTCGCCTGATGTTGTCCACCATGAGTCATGCAGATCAAGGCTGCTGCCCTCCCCAGGTCAAATTGCGGGGCGACGCAGCACGTCAGTGGGCTCCCAATCGGGGAAGCGGTCAGCCGGCGACGGGAGTCTCAGGCTGCATCTCGTAGGAGTGCTGGATGGCCTGATGACGGGTCCCGAGGCCATCCGTGACCTTGCGCTCCCAGGGAACCTGCTGGAGACGCTTGGTCTCTTCGAGCATCGACGTGGGCTCCAGATTGCGGAAACTGTCGACCTCTCCGGCAGCGACGGACGTCAACGTCGCATAGACGGCCTCAGGATCGAACTGAGCTCGGGGGAAGGCGAGCTTGGAGTAGTCAAAAAGCCGCTCAGACGGGTCGTCCTCCCAGCTCTCCCAGGTCTGGAACATCCGGTCGTTGAAGCCAGTCAGGAATGGCCCCGGGTTGACCGTGGCGACTTCGATGTTGTGCTCCTGCAGCTCGTAGGCCATGGTTTCGGCGATCGCCTCGACCGCGTGCTTGGAGGCGGAGTAGATGCCGGTGAAGGGGTTGACGTTCAGGCCCTCTCGGGATGAGACCCAAACGATTCTTCCGGCGCCGCGCTTGACCATCTGCTTGGCGATCCCCTGAGTGAGGAGCAGCGGTCCGGTGACGTTGACCTCGAACTGGTGCCGGATGTTCGGTGCGGGAATGTCAACCGTTGAGCCGCCTTCGCCGACTCCTGCGTTGTTCACGAGGATCTCCACACCCCAGTTGAGAGCTTTGCGACGATCACCGTCGTTAGTCACATCGAGCTTTTCGACTTGAAGCTTTACCCCTCGCTCGGCCGCCTGCCGCTTCAGCGTCTGGACCTGGGCGTAGATCTCCACCGCGGCGATCACGGCGAAACCCTTTTCCGCCAGACGCATGGCGGCTTCATACCCGAAGCCGGTACCCGCTCCCGTGATGAGGACCTTCTTGAGTGCTGAATTCGCCATGTTGATGCGCTTCCCTTCGTGTTGCTGGTTCCAGCGGTCATCGCGGCCTTGGCCGCCGAGTGAGCTCGACGTAGAACAGACCGAGAAAAGCTGGCGCGCTGTCCGTCATGTGCGAGCACGCCTTAACTCGAAGATTCTGAGACCGCGACCGATCCTCTGCGCTGCGCGCCACCCGCCAAGGCAGTCTTCTCGATTGCCATCGAGGTGGGCGTAGCAAAAATAGCGAATGCCGCTGATCGTTGGTCTAGCAGCATCAGTCATGCCCTTGATTCCGGCCGTTTTCTGTGAAGTCCAGCATTTAGCCTGGATACTCACGGCGTCTCCTGCCCCAGATCCCAGAGTCAATCGGGGAGCTTCATTCTGCACCTCTGTTGCGTCCAATCGTGTAGTCCCCGACGGCACCGCTGCGGGCAGCGCGCTCCAAACGCACTCCACGGCCGAGCCTGAGGCCGTGTTTGCGATCCGCCGTGCCCTGCGGCTGTGGCAGTCGTTGAGTCTGGGGTGAGCGGCGCCGGCGGGTATCCGTCGGATCTGACCGATGAACAGTGGGCGCTGGCGGAGCCCGCTGCCTCCGCCCCGGCAGACCGGGCCGAAGGGCGGGCGGCGCGAGGAGCATCCGCGACGGAGTTGCGGGCCGGGAGCCCATCCGGGCTATTGATTCAGCGCTCGAAGGCCCACCTCGTGAAAGCGCGAGGGATCAGTCGGCCCGGCTTGTGGCTGATCGATCCGGTTGAGAGATGCGGCCCCTGCCTGTCCACTTGCCGATCTGACTCACGATGACCAGCGTGACAATTCCTGCGGTTACGCCGATGGAGGTGTCCGCCAAACGTAGCAGCGGTTGCTTCCAGGCCGCGTGCGCGTTCAGTCCTGCGACGACCATGACGACCGTGGTGGTGATGGCTGCGGTCACTTCGTCGCCCGGCCGTCCGACTAGCCCGGGCACCAGGACGCTCAAGGCCACGAGCAGAGCGAGGCCCCACGCATGGAAGGGCAAGAACGCGAGGTAAACCAGACAGAGTACGAAGCTGATGAGCGTCGCCGACATGCGGGCGATCGCCGCAGTTAAACTCTTACTTTTGCATTCCCGGACCACGAATATCGTAGAAATCGCAGCCCACATGCCGCCGAGTTGCCCATCCTCGTATGGCCGATGAGCGCTCGACCAAATTCCAGTGGCCGTCCAGTAGCTCAGCAGACTGGCCAGGCCGACCTCGATTGAATACGTTAGCAGCTTCCCGTTCCTCGCCTTTGGTGAACCCGCCCTCACCATTCCCCGACCACCGCTTCAGGATCCACTGAAGTAACCAGGTTCGTCATTTTCTTTAGCCTGTCTCGTCGATAATTAGGACACCGTCAGACTCACCGAGCCGCTGAGCTACATACTCCCGCGGGGTGTCCCGGATCTCGTCGGCGTTCGCCTACTGGTGACCGGAGTCGCGGGCCGCACTCACGATGAGATTCGTGACCGCCTGGGGATGGGAGATCAGGGACACATGCGAGGAGTTGATCTCCACCGTCTTGCGTGCATGTGCGCGCTTGGCCTCGTAACGCTCGAGGCTCGGGTCTATGGCCCGGTCCTGCTTGCCGAGGAGCACGTAGACCGGCTTGTCCCGCCAGGCCGCTTCGGTGAGCTTGTCGGTGAACGCCGATTGCGCAATCGGGCGCTGCGTCGATGCCATGACGGACGCCTGCTGCTGAGAGAGGTCCTGGGCGAAGGTCGCGTGGAGCTTGGCAGGCTGGACATAAACGTCGGTGCCCGTGGTGCCGTCGCCATTGCGGAACGGCACCTGCTTGAACGCCTGGATGATCGGAGCGGCCGGGAACTTGCTGGAGAGGCTGGCGAACGACTCCCCCTTGTCCGGCATGATCGCGTTGACGTACACCAATGCCTTGACGTTGTCGAGCCCAGCGGCCGCCTGCGAGATCACTTCGCCGCCGTAGGAGTGTCCGACGAGGACGATCGGCCCCTTGATGGTCTTCAGGAGACTGTTCAGGTACGTCGAGTCCTGAGGTATGCCGCGCAGCGTGTTGGGCGGGGCGATGACCTGATAGCCGTCCTGCTGCAGGCGCTGCACCACTGCGTTCCAGCTGGACCCGTCAGCGAATGCTCCGTGTACGAGCACGATGGTGGGCTTCTCCCTGCCGGGGTCACCGCTCGTCCCACCGGCCTGCGCCGTTACGGCTGCCAGGACGGCGGCGGTTCCTGAAACTGCCAGAAATGCTGCCCCCCAACGGACGATGTTCAAGTTGCCGCGCGACTTGCAAGATATTCGCATGCCACTCCTCCGGTGCGAGGGCGTCAGGCGACGCCCGGGATTCCAGAGTCGAGGACACCTGTCGGCTCGTCTCCGCACACGGGCCATCCGAGTGAACGCACCTCAGGGATCTGGAGTCCTCCGCCCTGCCGAGCGGGTGTCGTCGAGTTGCGGCTGCCGCGTGCGGTGATCTGGCTGTAGATCGTCCTGGAAGGAGTCGCTTTGGACACAGGAAGCCCTTTCCATCTTCACTCTGAGCTGGTCAGCAGTCCAGCGCACCTTCGGTGCGCGCCGGGGGCGTGGTAAATGCTGTGGCGCGCGCCGGAGGTGCTTCTGTCTGCCCTGTCGAGGGACGGGCCCCGTTCGGGATCATGAAGTGTTCGTTCCGGCCGAAACCGATGCCTCTGTGATGCTGTGCAGCTCGCTGGTCAGCATGGTGCTGAGGGCCGACCACGGGGACCGTGGAGCGTTGCTGTGAGCACGTGCGTCAGAATTCCTGATTCACCCTGGCCCTCCCGGGACGGCGTTCCTCCTGGCCCTTCATGGATGGAAGGAGCGGGCCGTGGACGTGCTGCACGAACGCTGCGCGGGGATGGACATCAGCAAGAAGGACGCCAAGGTGTGCATCCGTACGCCGAATGCCCGGCGCCGGGGGTCGTTCACGACCGAGACCACGACCTGGGGCGCCACGACCAACGCGGTCCTCGCCCTGCGGGATCATCTGCTTGCCGCGCAGGTGACCCTGGTGGTGATCGAGGCCACCTCGGACTACTGGAAGCCCTACTACTACGTGCTGGCCGAGGATCTGAACGTCATTTTGGTCAACGCGCGGCAGGTTAAGAACCTGCCCGGCCGCAAGACCGACGTCTCGGATGCCGTCTGGCTGGCTCAGCTCGGCGCCCACGGGCTGGTCCGCCCCTCCTTCGTCCCGCCACAACCGGTGCGTGAGCTGCGGGATCTGACTCGAGCCCGCACTGTCACCACTCGCGAACGCGGCCGCGTGGTCCAGCGCCTGGAGAAGCTACTGGAGGACACCGGGATCAAACTGTCCGCGGTTGCTTCCGACATCATGGGCGTCTCCGGCCGGGCCATGCTCGAAGCCCTCATCCGCGGAGAACGCGACCCGCAGATCCTCGCCGACCTGGCCAGACGCAAGCTCCGCAGCAAGATCCCCGAGCTCACCGAGGCGCTCACGGGACGCTTCCGCGAACACCACGCGTTCCTGGCCCGGCTGTATCTGGACCAGTACGACCAGCTCACCGCGATGATCGACCAGCTCACGGGGCGGATCGAGGAGGCGATGGCCCCCTTTCGTCCCGCACTGGACCTGCTCGACACCATCCCCGGAATCAACCCGGGAGTCGCCGACGTGATCATCGCGGAGACCGGTGGGGACATGGCCCGGTTCGCCTCGGCCAAGCACCTCGCCTCCTGGGCCGGGGTCTGCCCGGGCCACCATGAGTCCGCCGGCCGCACCAAGAGCACCAAGGTCCGGCCCGGCAACCCCTACCTCAAAGGCGCTCTCGGACTCGCGGCGTTCAGCGCGGCGAGAACCCAGGACTGCTATCTGCAGGCCCGCTACAAGCGGCTGGCCGCACGTCGCGGCCCGCTGAAAGCCCTGGTCGCCGTCGGACACTCAATCATCACCGCGGTCTGGCATATGCTCACCGATCACAAGCCGTACCACGAGCTCGGCGGTGCCTACTTCACCCAGCGCGACCCTGAACGCGCCACCCGTCGAGCGATCACCGCGTTGAACCAGCTCGGCTACACCGTCACGCTCAACCCCATGGGAACCCCAGCCTGACCGCCCCGACCCCGGATACCCGACGGCCTCCACGGCGACCGGGCACCCAGCCGTGCCCACACGCACCTTGACGTGCTCCTATTTACGCGTCAGATGCAGGGTGGGACGGCCTGGACGGGCCCGGTGATCCGGGTGGTCGAGCACCGCAGTTTGCGGAGGAGCCGCCAGGACTTGAGGGTGGCGACGGTCTCCTCGACGAGTGCCCGAATCTTCGCGGGCGGCCCAGGCCTGCGGGCACTTCCCCAACGAGCAGGCCGCCCTCAAACGCCTCTACCTCGCCACCATCGCCCTCGACCCCACCGGCCGCGGCCGCCAGCGCTGGAACAACCGCTGGAAGTCCGCTCTCAACGAGTTCGACGTCCTCTTCGACGGCCGACTCACCGCCGTGTCTTGGTCAACGAGGCCCGCGCCGAACTCGTCACCGCCGCTGACCCGACGAGTAGATCGGCTGGTGGCCACCGGTGACCGCCTATTCTGCGCTGCTGCCGGTGACGGTGTTCTTCTACTGGTCGTAGATCGGTGGCATCGCGGTGCCTGACGACTGGTTGCAGTTGGCGTCAGCCGGCCCCGATGCGGACTTGTACGGCGCCTGGGCCTTTACGACCTCCTGGGGAAGGCCCTGCTGACGAGGGCGTAGCACAGGACACTCCGTCAGTCGCCAGGCGATTCACTGCAGTTCACCACTTCAGGACCCCCAAGTAGTCGGTGTTGGTGGACATATGAGTGACCGTCAGGTATTAGGCAGGGTTCCGACAATTAACTTGGTGTTTCCTTGGTGGATAAATTCGATGTTCCGTCGGAACTGCAGATGTCGAGGCCTGGTTCCAATGGGCAGAATCTGCCACCCGGGTAGGGGAGCGGCATGGATGAAAGAGGGTAAAAAGGGATGATGCTCGGCGGTCGGCGCTCTGTGGTCCGCGGTTAAGTTACCAGCGGGTGTTGGTTCTTGCGTTCGAGTGATCGCTTGACAGGGTCATCTGGCTGTTGGTGTACTTTCGCTGCCGTCGGGAAGGAAATTACTTACTGGTAATTCGCGGCAGATGAACGGGGGTTCACGAACTTCTTTGCTGATCCGGCTGTGTGCCATCGGTCACAGCTTTGCGCGCTCATGAACTTATGCGGTGCAGAATGCAATGCCAAGTACGTGGGGTGTGAATTCATGGAAATCGCCATAGAGGCCGAAGGAATTCGAAAGAGATACGGAGACCACGAGGCGCTGCGAGGAGTGGATCTGTCCGTACCCACTGGAACGCTCCTCGGCATCCTCGGTCCCAACGGAGCCGGCAAGACGACCATGGTGCGGGTGCTGGCCACGCTGCTGAAAGCCGATGAGGGCCGCGCCCGCGTCGCCGGATACGACGTCCGCACCCAGCCGCGCGAAGTGCGCCGCCGCATCGGCCTCAGCGGCCAGTACGCGGCACTCGACGAACGACTCACAGGTCGGGAGAACCTCCAGCTCATCGGGGTGCTCTTCCGCCTGGGCCGCCGTATCGCGAAGAACCGTGCCGATGCCCTGATCGACCGGCTCGACCTGGGCCACGTCGCCGAGCGGCAGGTCAAGAGCTACTCCGGCGGTACCCGACGGCGGCTCGACCTGGCTGCCAGCCTCATCGCCGACCCCAAGGTGCTCTTCCTCGACGAGCCGACCACCGGCCTCGATCCGACCAGCAGACTCAACCTGTGGGACATGATCCGCGAGCAGCTCGCCAGCGGTGTCACGGTCCTGATGACCACCCAGTACCTCGAGGAAGCCGACCAACTCGCCAACCGGATCGCCGTGATCGACGGCGGCCGGGTGATAGCCGACGGCACTTCCGACGAGCTCAAGGCCAAGGTCGGCGGCGAACGGCTCGAGGTGACCGTCCAGGACGACGCCGCGCTTCCCGCCACCGTCACGGCCCTGCGGGACGTCACCGCCGCCGAGCCGGCCGTCGAACAGAACGGACGCGTGGTCTCCGTAGCGCTGCGGGACCAGCTGAAAACGGTCGCCGAGGTCGCGTCCGCCCTGGACGCCGCTCAGGTGCGCCCCGCCGGATTCGCCGTACGGCGGCCCTCGCTCGACGATGTGTTCCTCGCCCTCACCGGCGGTACCACCAGCAAGGAAGGATAGGACGAGGGCGCCATGGAACTCGTCAGCGATGTGTCCGCACTGTTCGGCCGGCACATGAAACATCTGGCCCGTATCCCGGAGAAGCTGCTCAGCGTGACGCTGATGCCCGTCGCGTACGTGGCCGTCTTCGGCGTCCTGTTCGGCAGCGCGATCTCCGTGCCGGGCAGCGACTACCGCTCGTATCTGATGGCCGGCATCTTCACCCAGATGATGCTCACCAACGTGGGCAACACCGCGCTCGGCGTCGCCGCAGACATCGGCAACGGTGTGGTCGACCGCTTCCGCTCCCTGCCCATGTCCCGGTCGGCCGTACTGATCGGACGCACCCTGTCCGATCTGACGCTCGCGGTCATCGCCTGCGTCGCGATGGCCGTCGTCGGCTACCTCATCGGCTGGCGGGTGCACAACGGCCTGCCGAAGGCCATCGCCGGATTCGGGATCCTGCTGCTGCTCGGCTACGCCATGTCCTGGCTCGGCGCGCTCATCGGCCTGCTGGCGCGCAGCGCCGAGGCGGTCAACTCCATCGCGTTCGTGCTGGTCATGCCGCTTACCTTCCTCTCGAACGCGTTCATTCCGCTGAACGGCCTGCCGGGCTGGCTGCGCTCGCTGTGCGAGTGGAACCCCGTGAGCGCCGTGGTGGCCGCCTGCCGTGAGCTGTTCGGCAACACCTCGACCGGCACCGGCAAGAGCGCGCTGCCCGTCCAGTACCCCATCCCGCTCTCCCTCGTGCTCATCGCAGTGTTGCTCGCAGTGGTCGTCCCCGCAGCCGTCGGCGCCTACCGCAAGGCCGCCGCCCGCTGAGCCGCCCCGGGCTTTCGCGGGCCCGCCAGCCGAGTCCCCCTGATGTCCCGCGCCGGAATTACGCCACCGCTGTTTCCCGGCGCACACGTGGGTAATTCCAGGTGCTCCCCGCCTGGGAAATAGCTTGCGGATCAGCATCTCCGAGCGCGAGCCGGTTTCTGCTCCGTCAACCCGCCGGGACTCCAGTTGCCTCCGATCTCCGATTTCCTCGCGCCGGATACTCTTGCGCCGCGCTCGATTCGCCATTGATGCACAATCGAACGACCAGGACGGATGAACCATGACCGGTTATCAGATTGCCAGCCTGCCGCTCACGGCCGCGCAGTCCGGTATCTGGATTTCCCAGCGGCTTCGGCCGACGAATCCGCTCTTCAATATCGCCGAATACATCGACATCCACGGCGAGATCGACCCCGCGCTTTTCGAGAGCGCGCTGCGCCGCACCGTGACCGAGGCGGAGACACTGCGGATCCGGGTCGTGGAGGAGGACGGCAGGGCGGTACAGGTCGTCGAAGAGTGCGCCGACTGGACCTTGTCCTTCGTCGACGTCAGCCACGACGGCGATCCCCGAGCGAGCGCCGAGAGCTGGATGCGCGCCGACATGCGCCGGCCGGTCGACCCCACGACCGGCCCGCTGTTCGCCTTCGCGCTGTTCAAGGCGGCGCAGGACCGGTACTTCTGGTACCAGCGTTACCACCACATCGTCATCGACGGCCTCGGCCTGTCCCTCGTCGGCCGCCGTGTCGCCGAGGTCTACACCGCGCTGGCGGCCGGATTTCCCTGCCCCGCATCGCAGTTCGGCTCCCTGGCCGAACTCCTCGACGACGAGGCGGCGTACCGGGCATCCGACCGGTTCGCCCGCGACAGGGCGCACTGGATGGCACGCTTCGCCGATCAGCCCCCCGCCGCCAGCCTGGCGGAGCGCACGCCGGCCCTCCCCGAACGGCTGCAGCGCCGGACCGCCTTCCTCGACGAGGCGGCGCTGGCCGAGCTGCGCGCCACCGCGCGCGAGGCGGAGGTCGGCTGGCCTGCCGTCCTGGTCGCGGCACTCGCCGTCTACCTGCACCGGATGACCGGCAACCGGCAGGTGGTCCTCGGCCTGCCGGTGATGGCCCGAGCAGTCGGGCGTGCCCGCACCATTCCCGGGATGATGTCAGGCGTCCTGCCCCTCCGGCTGGACCTGAACCCCGGCACCACCGTGGCCGAAGCCGTCCGCCAGGCGTCCGCGGAACTGCGCCGCGCGCTGAAGCACCAGCGCTACCGCACCGAGGACCTGCGCCGGGACCTCGAACTCTCTGGGGACGAACACCGCCTCGTCGGCCCGCACATCAACATCGTCGTGGTCGACTACGACCTGAGCTTCGCCGGCCACCGCGGCACGGTGCACAACCTCGGCGGCGGTCCCGTCGACGATCTGTCGCTCGTCGTGGACGGTCGCGGTATCGGAACCGCCGAGCGCGGACAGCCCGAAAACGGCCAGGGCACGGCCGACGGCCTGCGTATCGACCTGGACGCCAATCCGGAGCTCTACGGCCCAGACGAACTCGCAGGCCACCAGAGGCGCTTCCTCGACCTCGTTGGCCACTTCACCCCCGACGGGCTCGACAAGCCCATCGGCGCACTCGGTCTGCTGACCCCTCAGGAACGCGAACGCATCCTCGTCGAGTGGAACGCCACCGCACAGTCGGCACCGACCGCCTCGCTGCCCGAGCTGTTCGAAAGTCAGGCGGCACGCACTCCGCAGGCCCCGGCGGTCGTCTTCGAGGGCAAGACGCTGACATACGCGGAAGTCAACGCGCACGCCAATCGGCTCGCCCATCTGCTGATCGCACACGGCGCCGGTCCCGAAAGCGTCGTGGCACTGTCGGTACCTCGCTCCGACAACATGATCGTGGCGCTCCTCGCCATCCTGAAGGCCGGCGCCGCCTACCTTCCGGTGGACCCCGGTTACCCGGCCGAGCGGATCGCCTACATGCTCGACGACGCCGGGCCGCAGATGGTGCTCACGGTCACCGGGACGACCGCGACCCGGACCGCGGCCGACGGCAGCGGCCGGACCGCACTGCTCCTCGACACCCCCGAGACAGCCGAACTGCTCGCCGGGCACCCCGACCACAACCCCACCGACGCCGGCCGCGCCGCCCCGCTGCGGCCGCAGCATCCCGCGTATGTGATCTACACCTCGGGCTCCACCGGCCGGCCCAAGGGCGTCGTGGTCTCCCACTCCAGTGCCGTCGACCTCGCGACCTGGGCGGCCACCGACATCGGACCCCGACAGCTCAGCCGCGTCCTCGCATCGACCTCGCTCAACTTCGACGTCTCGGTCTTCGAGATGTTCGGACCACTGTGCTGCGGCGGCAGCATCGAGGTGGTGCGAGACCTGCTCGCCCTCACCGAACGGACCGCGGACGGATGGTCGGGCAGCCTCGTCAGCGCCGTGCCGTCGGCGATCGCTCAGGTCCTCGCGAACGGCGAGGTGAACGCCTGCGCCGAAACCGTTGTCCTGGCTGGCGAGGCCCTGTCCGCCCACGCCGTCACCGCCATCCGCTCCGCCATCCCGGGCTGCCGCATCGCCAACATCTACGGCCCGACCGAGGCCACCGTCTACGCCACCGCCTGGTACAGCGACCGTGAAGTAGACCCCGGCACAAAGGCACCGCCGATCGGCCGTCCCATCTCCAACACCCGGGCGTATGTGCTCGACTCCGGGCTGCAGCCGGTGCCCGTGGGCGTCGCGGGAGAGCTCTACCTCGCCGGCGACGGTCTGGCCCGCGGCTATCTGAGGCGTCCTGGGCTGACGGCGGAGCGGTTTGTGGCGGATCCGTTCGGTGGTGCGGGTGCGCGGATGTATCGCACGGGTGATGTGGTGCGGTGGCGTGCGGACGGGGTGATCGAGTACGTCGGTCGTGCGGATGAGCAGGTGAAGGTCCGGGGTTTCCGGATCGAACTGGGGGAGATCGAGGCGGTTCTGGGGCGTCATCCGCAGGTGCGGCATGCGGCGGTGATCGCCCGGGAGGACCGGGCGGGTGTGAAGCAGCTGGTGGCGTATGTCGTGGCCGACGGTGCGGCGGATATCGCAGAGCTGCGCAAGCACCTGGGTGCGCAGTTGCCGGAGTACATGGTGCCGGCGGCGTTCGTGGTGCTGGAGCGGTTGCCGTTGACGCCGAACGGCAAGCTGGACCGGCGTGCTCTGCCGGCGCCCGATTTCGCATCGGCGGCCACCGGACGAGCCCCCACCACCTGGCGGGAAGAGGCCCTGTGCGCGGTGTTCGCCGATGTGCTGGGGGTCGAGCGGGTCGGCGTGGACGACAGCTTCTTCGACCTGGGCGGGGACAGCATCGTCTCCATCCAGCTCGTCAGCCGGGCCCGTACCGCCGGTCTGATCCTCACCCCACGCGATGTCTTCGAACGCCCCACCGTTGCGGCACTCGCCGCGGTGGCCACGGACGTGGACGACGCATCGGCGCCAGTCCCGGACGACGGCGTCGGTGTGGTGGGGCTGACGCCGATCGTGCACTGGTTGCGGGAGCGTGGCGGGCCGGTCGACGGTTTCCACCAGTCGATGCTGGTGCGCACTCCGGCCGGGCTGACGCTGGAGCGTCTGACGGCGGGGCTGCAGGCGGTGCTCGACCACCATGACGCGTTGCGTCTGACACTGCGACGCGGTGACGGCGCGTGGGAGCTGGAGACGGGGCCGCGCGGCTCGGTCGACGCCGCGGGCGTGGTCCGGCGGGTTGCTGATCCGGATGAGCTGGCCGGTGATCTGCTGCGTGGGTGGCCGTTGCGGCCGGATGCGGGGGAGATGGTCCGGGCGGTGTGGTGGGATGCCGGGCCGGGTGTGCCTGGCCGGTTGCTGCTGGTGCTGCATCACCTGGTGGTGGACGGGGTGTCGTGGCGGATTCTGCTGCCGGATCTGGCCGCGGCGGTCGAGGGCCGGGAGTTGGAGCCGGTCGGTATGTCGCTGCGGGGCTGGGCCGAACACCTCTCCGCGCTCGCCCAGGACCCAGCCCGTCTTCAGGAACTTCCGTTGTGGACGAAGGTGTTGGAGAGGCCTGATCCGCAGGTCGGGACGCGGGCGCTGGATCCGGTGCGGGACACGGTGGCCACGGTCCGGCATCTGCGGCTGACGCTGTCGCCGGAGCGCACCGAGCCGTTGCTGACGCGGGTGCCCGCCGTCTTCCACGGTGGTGTGAACGACGTTCTGCTGACCGCTCTGGCGCTGGCGGTGGCGGACTGGCGGCGCCGTAAGGGCCACTGCGATGCGGCTGGTGTGCTGGTCGATCTGGAGGGTCATGGCCGTCAGGACATCGTCGAGGGTGCCGACCTGTCCCGCACGGTGGGCTGGTTCACCAGCCTGTATCCGGTGCGTTTGGAGCCCGGTCCCCTGGACTGGGCTGATGTGTGGGCCGGCGGGGCCGAGGCCGGGCAGGCTCTGAAGCGGGTCAAGGAGCAGTTGCGTGCCCTGCCCGACAGCGGGATCGGCTACGGCCTGCTGCGCCACCTCAACCCCGACACCGCGCCCCGGCTGGCGGCGCTGCCGTCCCCGCAGATCGGGTTCAACTACCTCGGCCGCCTCACCTCTGGCACCGACACCGACTGGGCACCGCAGAGCGCCTCCGGCGGCGGGGACGAGGACATGCCGCTCGTCCACGCCATCGACGTCGACGCGCTGACCCTGGACTCCCACGACGGCGCGCACCTGCACGCGACCTGGAGCTGGCCGGACGGGCTGCTCACCGAGGACGACGTGCGGGACCTCGCCGAGACCTGGTTCCGCGCCCTGGACGCCCTCGCCGCCCACGCCGAACGCCAAGGAGCCGGCGGACACACCCCCTCCGACTTCGCCCTGGTCTCCCTCACCCAGGACGAGATCGACGCCCTGGAGGGGTCCTGCCCTCAGCTCGCCGACGTTCTGCCGCTCGCGCCGATGCAGGAAGGCCTACTGTTCCACGCCCTGTTCGACCAGGACGCCGCGGACGTCTACACCGTGCAGCTCTTCCTCGGTATGGACGGCGCGCTCGACATACGGGCGCTGCGCACCGCGGCCCAGGCCCTACTGCGCAGGCACCCGAACCTCCGCTCCGGCTTCCGGCACGAGCAGGTCACCACCCCCGTTCAGGTCGTCCACCACGAGGTGGAGCTGCCCTGGGAGACCCATGACCTGCGCAGACTCGACCCCGACGAGCAGAGCGCGGAACTCGCCCGCATCGCGGCGGACGAACGCGGACGCCGATTCGACCTGGCGACACCGCCCCTGCTGCGCTTCCTCCTCGTACGGCTCGCGGACAATCACTGCCGACTGATCCTGACGTGCCATCACATCCTGCTCGACGGCTGGTCGATGCCCCTGCTCGCACAGGAGCTGTTCACGCTCTACGCACACGGTGGCGACGACACCGGACTGCCCCAGGCCACCCCCTACCGCGACTACCTGTCGTGGCTCGTAGCCCAGGACCGGCAGGTGGCCGAACAAGCGTGGCGGCAGGCGCTCGCGGGCATCGAGGAGCCCACCCTGCTCGCTCCGACAAGCGCCGGCACTGCCGCCCTCCCTCCAGAACGCGTCACCCTGGAGCTGTCATCGGAGCTGACCACCGCGCTCACCGAGCGGGGACGTCGGCTCGGACTGACCATGAACACGCTGGTCCAGGGCGCCTGGGCGGTGCTGCTCAGCCGGCTCACCGGAGACCAGGACGTCGTCTTCGGCGCCACCGTCTCCGGACGGCCGGGTGAGATAGCCGGCGTCGAGTCCATGGTCGGCCTGTTCATCAACACACTGCCGGTGCGCGTGGCACTGCGGCCGGAGGAGAGCTGGGCACAGCTGCTGAGCCGCCTCCAGGAACAGCAGTCGGCGCTGATGGAACACCAATACATCGGGTTGCACGACACCCAGCGCCTGGCCGGTGTCGGGGAGCTGTTCGACACACTCACCGTCTTCGAGAACTACCCCCTGGATCCGGCACTGCTGGACGTCGCGGGCACCGGGGTCCGGGTCACCGAGGCCGACGCGCAAGACGCCACGCACTACCCGCTCACCCTCGTCGCGGTACCAGGCCCCCGGCTCGGTCTGCGCCTCGGCTACCGGCCCGAGCTCTTCACCTCCGACATCGTCCAGTCCATCGGCACACGCCTGCACCGTCTGCTGGAATCCATCGCCACGGAGCCCGAGCAACCGGTCGCGGACGTCGACGTCCTGGACGCCGCCGAACGCGAGCGGACCCTGATCACCTGGAACGCCACCGATCAGGACGTCCCGGCCGTCACCCTCACCGAACTCATCGAGGCCCAGGCGGCCCGCACCCCGCAGGTCCCCGCGGTGGTCTTCGAGGGCGAGACACTGACGTACGCGGAGCTCAATGCACGCGCCAACCGCCTGGCTCGGCTGCTGGCCGAACGCGGAGCGGGCCCGGAGGGCTTCGTCGCCCTCGCCGTTCCCCGGTCCCTCGACCTCATCATCGCCCTGCTGGCCGTACTGAAGTCGGGTGCCGCATACATACCCGTCGACCCCGACTACCCCGCCGAGCGCATCCGGTACATCCTGTCCAACACCGGTCCCGCGATGCTGCTCACCACCACGGACGTCGTGCCCGCGCTGCCGGCCGACGACTCCACACCGCGCCTGCTGCTGGACACCGAGGACACCCGGGCGGCGCTGAGGCGTCACGCCGCCCACGACCTCACCGACGCCGACCGGCCGGCCCCGCTGACCGTCCTCAACACCGCCTACGTCATCTACACCTCGGGTTCCACGGGCAAGCCGAAGGGCGTGCTGGTCCCGCACCAGGGAATCGTCAACCGGCTGCTGTGGATGCAGGCACGGTACGGGCTCGACGCCTCCGACCGGGTGCTGCAGAAGACCCCGTCCGGCTTCGACGTGTCGGTGTGGGAGTTCTTCTGGCCGCTCATCGTGGGTGCCCGGCTCGTGGTCGCACGGCCCGAAGGCCACAAGGACCCGGCCTACCTCGCCCGGCTCATCCGCGACGAGGGCGTCACCACGATGCACTTCGTCCCGTCCATGCTCCAGGTCTTCCTCACCGAGCCCACCGCCGCACTGTGCACCGGCCTGCGCCGCGTCATCTGCAGCGGCGAGGCCCTGCCCGGGGAACTGCGTGCACAGTTCTACGAGACGCTCGACGTACCGCTGCACAACCTGTACGGGCCCACCGAGGCGGCCGTGGACGTCACCTCGTGGGAATGCTCGGCCCAGGACCCCGACGGGCCGGTGCCGATCGGCGCTCCCGTGTGGAACACCCAGGTGTATGTGCTGGACGCACGGCTGCGGCCGGTGCCCGTCGGAGTGGCCGGTGAGCTCTACCTGGCCGGTGTCCAGCTCGCTCGTGGGTATGTGCGTCGGTCGGGGTTGACGGCGGAGCGGTTTGTGGCGGATCCGTTCGGTGATGCGGGCAGCCGGATGTATCGCACGGGTGATGTGGTGCGGTGGCGTGCGGACGGGGTGATCGAGTACGTCGGTCGTGCGGATGAGCAGGTGAAGGTCCGGGGTTTCCGGATTGAACTGGGGGAGATCGAGGCGGTTCTGGGGCGTCATCCGCAGGTGCGGCATGCGGCGGTGATCGCTCGGGAGGACCGGGCGGGTGTGAAGCAGCTGGTGGCGTATCTCGTGGCGGATGGTGTGCCGGATGCCGGTCAGTTGCGTGAGTTCGTGGGCGCGGAGTTGCCGGAGTACATGGTGCCGGTGGCGTTCGTGGTGCTGGAGCGGTTGCCGTTGACGCCGAACGGCAAGCTGGACCGGCGTGCTCTGCCGGCGCCTGATTTCGGGGCGGCGGTCACGGGGCGGGCTCCTTCCACGGCTCGGGAGGAGGCGCTGTGTGCGGTGTTCGCGGATGTGCTCGGGGTGGAGCGGGTCGGTGTGGACGACAGCTTCTTCGACCTGGGCGGGGACAGCATCGTCTCGATCCAGCTCGTCAGCCGCGCCCGTAGCGCAGGGCTGGTCTTCACCCCACGCGACGTCTTCCAGCACCGCACGGTGGCCGCACTCGCCGCGATGGCCGGTGAAGCCCGGGCGACAGCTGTGGAACCACCCGACCACGGCATCGGTGTGGTGCCGTTGACGCCGATCGTGCACTGGTTGCGGGAGCGTGGCGGTCCCATCGACGGTTTCCATCAGTCGATGGTGGTGCGGACGCCGGCGGGACTGACGCTGGAGCGTCTGACAGCGGGCCTGCAGAGGGTGCTTGATCATCACGATGCCTTGCGCTCCACCCTCCGGCGTGACGGCGGTGCGTGGGAGTTGGAGACATTGCCCCGGGGCGCGGTGGATGGGGCGGACGTGATCAGGCGGGTGACGGATCCGGATCGTCTGGTCGTTGACCCTGATTGGTCGTTGCGGCCGGATGCGGGGGAGATGGTCCGGGCGGTGTGGTGGGATGCCGGGCCGGGTGTGCCTGGCCGGTTGCTGCTGGTCCTGCATCACCTGGTGGTGGACGGGGTGTCGTGGCGGATTCTGCTGCCGGATCTGGCCGCGGCGGTCGAGGGCCGGGAGTTGGAGCCGGTCGGTACGTCGCTGCGGGGCTGGGCCGAACACCTCACCGCGCTTGCTCAGGACCCGGCCTGGGCGGCGGAACTCCCTCTGTGGACTGAAGTGCTGGAGGGCCCTGATCCGTTGATCGGGGCGCGGGCGCTGGATCCGGCACGGGACACGGTGGCCACGGTGCGGCATCTGCGGTTGACGTTGTCGCCGGAGCGGACCGAGCCGTTGCTGACGCGCGTGCCAGCCGTCTTCCACGGTGGTGTCAACGACGTCCTGCTGACGGGCCTGGCCCTGGCGGTGGCGGACTGGCGGCGCCGCAAGCGCCAGGCGGATGCGGTGGCCGGTGTGCTGGTCGACCTGGAGGGTCATGGTCGCGAGGACGTCGTTGAGGGCGCCGACCTGTCCCGCACGGTGGGCTGGTTCACCAGCCTGTATCCGGTGCGGCTGGAGCCCGGTGTCGTGGACTGGACCGATGTCTGGGCCGGGGGAGTGGAGGCGGGGCAGGCGCTGAAGCGGGTCAAGGAGCAGTTGCGTGCCCTGTCGGACAACGGGATCGGTTACGGTCTGCTGCGTCATCTGAATCCCGGGACCTCGGCCCGGCTGGCGACGCTGCCGTCCCCGCAGATCGGGTTCAACTACCTCGGCCGCCTCACCTCCGGCACCGACATCGACTGGGCAGCGGCGCCGGAAGCCGATGGGCTGGGCGGCGGAGCCGATGACGCGATGCCGCTGCCGCACGCGCTCGAGATCAACGCGCTGACCGAGGACGGGCCGGACGGCTCACGGCTCGGCGCCGTATGGAGCTGGCCGGACGGGCTGCTCACCGAAGACGACGTGCGGGACCTCGCCGAGACCTGGTTCCGCGCTCTGGACGCCCTCGCCGCCCACGCCGAACGGCCGGGAGCCGGCGGACACACCCCCTCCGATCTCACCCTGGTCTCCCTCACCCAGGACGAGATCGACGCATTCGAAGACGTGCTTGACCTTGGAACCGAGTGGGAGATGCAGAAGTGAGCCAGCAGTCAAGGGTCGAAGACATACTTCCTCTGTCGCCCCTGCAGGAAGGGCTTCTCTTCCACGCGGTGTACGACGTCGAGGCAACCGATGTGTACACCATGCAGTTCACCTTCGACCTCGTCGGCCCGGTGGACGTGAACGCGCTGCGGACCGCCGCGGCTGCCTTGTTGCTCCGCCATGCGAACCTGCGCGCCGGATTCCGCAGGCGCAAGACCGGTGAGGCCGTCCAGATCATCCATCGCGAGGTGGAACTGCCCTGGGACCAGCGGGATGTGAGCCACCTCGACGAGGAGGCGCAGGCGGCCGAGATCGCCCGGATCCTCGCGGAGGAGAAGTCCCGCAGGTTCGACCTCGCGACGCCGCCGCTGGTGCGCTTCGTGGCCGTACGGCAGGCGGCCGAGCGGTACCGGCTCATCCTGACCAACCACCACATCCTGCTCGACGGCTGGTCGATGCCTCTGCTCGCCCGAGAGCTGTTCACGCTCTACGCACGCGGCGGCGACGACTCCGGGCTGCCGCGCGTCACCCCCTACCGCGACTATCTGGCCTGGCTCGCCGGACGCAACCGGGACGCGGCCCAGGAGGCGTGGAAGCTGGCACTGGACGGCGTGGACGGGCCCACGCTGATCGCACCCGACGCGGGGCAGGAGCGCGACGCGGTGCAGCCGCAGCGGGTGATGACGGAGCTGTCCACCGAACTGACCGCCGCACTGGGGGCGTTCGTACGCGGGCGGGGGCTCACGACGAACACGCTGGTCCAGGGAGCGTGGGCGATACTGCTCAGTCGGCTCACCGGCCGCAGCGACGTCGTCTTCGGCAGCACGGTCTCCGGCCGTCCGCCGGAGATCCCCGGTGTGGAATCGATGGTGGGTCTGTTCATCAACACGCTGCCGGTCCGGATCGTACTGCGGCCGCAGGAAACCCTGGCGCAGCTGCTTGCCCGGGTCCAGGACCAGCAGTCGGCGCTGATGGAACATCAGCATCTGGGGCTGCACGAGGTGCAGCGGCTGGCCAGCACCGGTGAGCTGTTCGACACCCTGACCGTCTTCGAGAACTACCCCCTGGATCCCGCCGGCGTGGATCTGCCCGGCACCGGGCTGCGCATCGAGGGCGTCGACGTCGACGACGCGACGCACTACCCGCTCACCCTGGCGGTGATCCCGGGCGATCGGCTCACCCTGCGGCTGGACCACCGCCCCGACCTGGTGGACCACGACACCGTTCAGGAGCTGGCCTCCCGCCTGGTGCGCCTGCTGGAGGCGGTCCTCGCCGACCCGGACCAGCCGGTGGCGGCGGTCGACATCCTGGAGCCGTCCGAGCGCGCGCGCCTGCTCGTCGAGTGGAACGCCACGTCCCGCGACGTCCCCCGGGCCGGGCTCGGTGAACTGTTCGAGGCCCAGGCCGAGGCCACCCCCGCCAACGACGCCGTGGTCTTCGACGGCGGCGCACTGACCTACGTGGAGGTCAATGCCCGCGCCAACCGGCTCGCACGGCTGCTGATCCAGCGGGGTGTCGGCCCGGAGAGCATCGTCGCCCTCGCTCTGCCCCGGTCCGTGGGCATGGTGGTGGCACAGCTCGCGGTACTCAAGGCGGGGGCCGCGTACCTTCCGGTCGACCCCGACTACCCGGCCGAGCGTATCCGGTTCATGCTTCAGGACGCCCGTCCCCGGCTCGTCGTCACGGGCGGCGGCACCGCCCTCACGGCCGAAGGGGGGCGGCTCGACCTCGACGACCCCGAACTGCCCGCCATCCTGGCCGCGTTCGACACCGCCAACCCTGTCGATGCGGACCGTACGGCACCGCTGCGGCTGGACCACCCGGCGTATGTGATCTACACCTCCGGTTCGACCGGCACCCCCAAGGGTGTCGTGGTGCCCCATACCGGGCTGGCCGCCTTCGCCGCCGCGGCCGTGGAGAACTTCGCCGTCGACGCCCGGGCACGCGTCCTGCAGTTCGCCTCGCCCAGCTTCGACGCCGCCGTCCTGGAACTGTGCATGGCTCTGACCTGCGGGGCCGCGCTCGTCGTTCCGCCGCCCGGGCCGCTGGCGGGGGAGACCCTTGCCGAGGTGCTGGCCGGGCAGCGGATCAGCCACGCTCTCATCCCGCCGGCCGCCCTGGCCTCCGTACCGGCCCAGACGCCGCTGCCCGACTTCCGCTCCCTGATCGTCGGCGGTGACGCCTGCTCCGCGGAGCTGGTGGCACGCTGGTCGTCCGGCCGCCGGATGGTCAACGCCTACGGCCCGACCGAGTCGACCATCGCCGCGACCATGAGCGGCCCGTTGAGCGGGCAGGACACGCCGCCGATCGGCAGACCGGTCGTCAACACCCGGGTGTATGTGCTCGACGCCGGGCTGCGGCCCGTCCCCGTCGGTGTGGCGGGAGAGCTCTATCTCGCGGGCGACGGACTGGCCCGCGGCTATCTGCGCCGCCCCGGGCTGACGGCGGAGCGGTTCGTTGCCGACCCCTTCGGCGCCCCGGGCACTCGGATGTACCGCACGGGCGATGTCGTGCGCTGGCGGGCCGACGGCACCCTGGATTACCTCGGGCGCGCCGACGAACAGGTGAAGATCCGGGGCTTCCGTATTGAGCCGGGCGAGATCGAGACCGTACTCGCCCGCCATCCGCGCATCCGGCAGGTCGCCGTGATCGCCCGCGAGGAGCGGCCTGGCGTCCGCCGGCTGGTGGCCTACGTGGTGGGCGAGGCCGAACCGGCCGAACTGCGCGAGCACGCGGCCGGTGTCCTGCCCGGCCACATGGTCCCTTCGGCGTTCGTTCGCCTCGACGCGCTGCCGCTGACCCCCCACGGCAAGTTGGACCGCAAGGCGCTGCCCGCCCCGGAGTACGGCCCGGTGGCCGCCGGGCGGGTCCCCGCCACGCCGCAGGAAGAGGACCTGTGCGCGGTGTTCGCCGATGTGCTGGGGGTGGAACGGGTCGGCGTCGACGACGACTTCTTCGATCTGGGCGGCGACAGCATCGTCTCCCTCCAGCTTGTCGGCCGCGCCCGTGCCGCCGGACTGGTCTTCACCCCGCGCGATGTGTTCCGGCTGCGGACCGTGGCCGCGCTCGCCGCCATGGCCACCCCGCAGGAGCAGACGACGGCGACCGGCGAACCGGACGACTCCGGTATCGGCGCGGTGCCGCTCACCCCGATCGTGCACTGGCTGCGCGAGCGCGGCGGGCCCGTCGACAGCTTCCACCAGTCGATGCTGGTCCGCACTCCGGCCGGGCTCGACCAGGCGCGGCTGACCGCGGCGCTGCAGGCCGTGCTCGACCATCACGACGCCCTGCGGCTGCGGCTGACCCGGACCGGCGGCATCGTCTGGAGCCTGGAGGTGGCAGGGCGCGGGGCGGTCGACGCCGCCGGCTGCCTGACTCGCGTGGACGCGGCCGGACTGGGAGGCGAATCGCTGCGCACGGTGGTCGCCGGACACCAGGGCGTCGCACAGGCCCGGCTCTCGCCCGAGAAGGGCGCCATGGTGCAGGCCGTGTGGTTCGACGCCGGGCCGAAGGAGCGCGGCAGGCTGCTGCTCGTCCTGCACCACCTGGTCGTCGACGGTGTGTCCTGGCGCATCCTGCTGCCCGACCTCGCCGCCGCCTGCGAGACCGTCAGGGCGGGCGGCACCCCGCGCCTGGCGCCGGTGGGCACCTCGCTGCGGCGCTGGGCCGAGCAGCTCACCACGCTCGCCCAGCACCCGGCCCGGCTGGACGAACTGCCGCTGTGGACGGGCGTGCTCGACGCCCCGGACCCGCTGCTGGGCAGCCGTGCCCTGGACCCCGCACGGGACACCGTGGCCACCGTCCGCCATGTCAGCCTCACCCTGCCGCCCGAACGCACCGAGCCGCTGCTGACGCGCGTGCCCGCCGCCTTCCACGGCGGAGTCAACGACGTCCTGCTGACCGGCTTGGCGCTTGCCGTCGCGGACTGGCGCCGACGCAGGAACGAGGACGCGGCGGCCCCGCTCCTGGTCGACCTCGAAGGCCACGGCCGCGAGGACATCGCCGACGGCGTCGACCTCTCCCGCACCGTCGGCTGGTTCACCGACCTGCATCCGGTGCGGCTTGACGCGGGCGTGACGGACTGGGCCGAGCTGTGGGCCGGCGGCCCGCAGGCCGGAGCGGCCCTCAAGCGCGTCAAGGAACAGCTGCGCGCCCTGCCCGACAACGGCATGGGCTACGGGCTGCTGCGCCACCTCAACCCGCAGACCGGCCCCACGCTCGCCCGACTGCGCACCCCGCAGATCGGCTTCAACTACCTGGGACGCTTCCCCGCCGCCTCCGCCGCGGACCAGGCCGCCGACTGGACCCCGGCCCCGGAGGCGGACGGCCTCGGCGGCGGTGTCGACCCGGCCATGCCCATCCCACACGCCCTGGAGATCAACGCGCTCACCCAGGACCACCCCGACGGGCCGCGACTGACCACGACCCTCTCCTGGCCCGGCGACCTGCTGGACGAGGACGACGCCCGCGACCTGGCCGACACCTGGAGCCGTGCACTGGACGTCCTCGCGGCGCACGGGGAGGGGGCGGAGGCCGGCGGGCACACCCCGTCCGACCTGCCCCTGGTCTCCCTCAGCCAGCAGGAGATCGACACCGTCGAGCGGGCCCGTCCCGGGGTCGCCGATCTGCTGCCGCTGTCCTCCCTGCAGGAGGGGCTCCTCTTCCACGCCCTCTACGACGAGCAGGCGCGTGACGTCTACACCGTGCAGTTGCTGCTCGACGTAACGGGGCCGCTGGACAGGCAGGCGCTGCGGCGCGCGGCCCAGGCCCTGCTGGACCGCCACGCCAATCTGCGCGCCGGTTTCTGGCACGAAGGACTGCGCACGGCGGTGCAGTTCGTGCCCCGCCCGGACCTGGTCGAGCTGCCCTGGTACGAGCACGACCTGTCCGAAGTCCCGGCCGGACGGCAGGACGCCGACATCGAGCGGCTGCTCGCCGAGGACCGGTCCCGCCGCTTCGACCTGACCGCGCCGCCGCTGCTGCGCATCACCGTGATCCGGCTCGGCGCCGACCGCTGGCGGCTGGTGCTCACCAACCACCACATCCTGCTGGACGGCTGGTCCACGCCGCTGCTGGCCCAGGAGCTGTTCACGCTCTACGCGTCGGGCGGAAACGACGCCGCACTGCCCCGTGTCACCCCCTACCGCGACTACCTGGCCTGGCTGTCGGAACAGGACCGCAGCGTCGCCGAGAAGGTGTGGAAGCAGGCCCTGGAAGGCGCAGAGCCCACCCTGCTCGCGCCCGTGGACGCCGGCCGTGAGGCGGCGATACCGGAGAAGGTCACGGTCAAGCTGTCCGCGGATCTGACCGCCGCCCTCACCGAGCGGGGACGGGGCCTCGGGCTGACCACGAACACGCTCGTGCAGGGCGCCTGGGCGGTGCTGCTGGGCCGGCTCACCGGACGCAGCGACGTCGTCTTCGGCGCCACCGTCTCCGGACGCCCGCCCCAGATCGCCGGCATCGAGACGATGGTGGGCCTGTTCATCAACACCCTGCCGGTCCGGATCGCGCTGCGGCCCGACGAACCGCTGTCCGCGCTGCTCGCCCGGATACAGGAGCAGCAGTCGCTGCTGTCCGACCACCAGTACCTCGGCCTTACCGACATCCAGGCCATCGCCGGCACCGGCGAACTCTTCGACACGCTTACCGTGTTCGAGAACTACCCCCTCGACCCGGCCGCCCTGGAGCTGCCCGGCACCGGCCTCACCGTCCTCGGAATCGACGGCCGGGACGCCACCCACTACCCGCTGACCCTGGTCGCCCTGCCCGGACTGCCCGGCCAGGGACTCGAACTGCGCCTGAACCACCGTGCGGACGTGCTCGATCCGGTGGCCGTGCGGGAGATGGCGGACCGGCTGCTGCGGCTGCTGGAACTGATCGCCACGGACTCGGACCGGCTCGTCGGGCGGATCGATGTGCTGGGCGGCGACGAGCGCGTCCGGCTGGTGGCGCAGGGCACCGGGGATGCCCGGCCCCGGCCCGCCGCCAACGGATCCGTCCAGCGCCGGTTCGCCGAGCAGGCGGCCCGCACGCCCGACGCCGTCGCGCTGAGCACCGACGACGGCCGGGAACTGACGTACCGGGAACTCGACGCCCGCGCCAACCGGCTGGCGCACCGGCTGATCGCCCTCGGGGTCGGCCGCGAGAGCCCGGTGGCCGTGATGCAGCAGCGATCCGTCGAGTTGGTGGTATCCATCCTCGCCGTGCTGAAGGCCGGCGGCGCCTACGTCCCCCTGGACGCCCGCTATCCGCAGGCCCGGCTGCAGCTCATCGTCGAACAGACCGCCGCCGCCGTACTGCTCACCGACCGAGCCCTGAGCGAGGAGGCCCGCGCCTTCCCGCACCAGGCCCGGCTGCTGGTCGTCGACGACGCCACCCTCGACGGCGAGCCGGACACCGACCCCGGCATCGACGGATACCCCGAGCAGCTGGCCTACGTCATGTACACCTCGGGGTCGACCGGCACCCCCAAGGGCGTCGCCGTCACCCACCACGACGTGCTCAGCCTCGCCTTCGACGGCGCCTGGGACAGCGGCAACCACACCCGGGTGCTGCTGCACTCGCCGCAGGCCTTCGACGCCTCCACCTACGAACTGTGGGTGCCGCTGCTGCGCGGCGGCCACATCGTGGTGGCGCCGCCTGCCGAACTCGACGTCCGCGACCTCGCGCACGTCATCGTGGAGCGCCGGGTCACCGGGCTGTGGCTGACCGCCGGCCTCTTCCGGCTCCTGGCCGAGGAGCGGCCCGAGTGCTTCGCCGGCGTGAGCGAGGTGTGGTCCGGCGGCGACATCGTCCCCGCGGCCATGGTGCGCAAGGTCCTGGACACCTGTCCCGGCCTGGTCGTCGGCGACGGCTACGGCCCGACCGAGACCACCACGTTCGCCGCCTACCACCGGATGCGCGCCGCGGACACCGTCCCCGACACTGTGCCGATCGGCGGGCCGCTGGACCACATGCGGCTCTACGTCCTCGACGACAACCTGACGCTCACCCCGCCCGGAGTGGCCGGCGAACTGTACATCGCGGGCGCCGGTCTCGCCCGCGGCTACCTGAGCCGGCCCGGGCTGACCGCGGAGCGCTTCGTCGCCGACCCCTTCGGGCCCGCCGGGGCGCGGATGTACCGCAGCGGCGACCTGGCGCGCTGGACGCCCGAAGGCGTGCTGGAATTCGTGGGACGCGCCGACGAACAGGTCAAGGTGCGCGGGTTCCGCATAGAACTCGGCGAGATCGAGGCCGTCCTGGCCCGCTTCCCGGAGCTGGCGCAGGTCGCCGTCGTCGTCCGAGAGGACCAGCCCGGCGACAAGCGCCTGGTCGCCTACGTGGTGCCGGCCGGCGCGAGCGCCGCACCGGACCTGTCGGACCTGCGCGACCACGCCTCGGCCGCGCTGCCCGCCTACATGGTCCCCGCCGCCTTCGTCGTCCTGGACACCCTGCCGGTTACCACCAACGGCAAGCTCGACCGCAGGGCCCTGCCCGCGCCCGACTACGGCGCCGCCTCCACCCGCCGGGCACCGCGCACCCCCGAGGAGCGCACCCTCTGCACGATCTTCGCCGAGGTCCTGGGCCTGGCCGAGGTCGGCATCGACGACAGCTTCTTCGACCTCGGCGGCCACTCCCTGCTGGCCACCCGCCTGGTCAGCCGGGTGCGCTCGGCGTTCGGCGTGGAGCTGGCGGTGCGCAGCCTGTTCGAGCAGCCCACCCCCGCCCGGCTCATGGAGGCCATCGCCCAGGCCTCCCGGGCCCGCGCCGCACTGCGGCCCGCCGAGCGCCCCGAGCTCATCCCCATGTCGTACGGCCAGCAGCGGCTGTGGTTCCTCAACCGGCTGGAAGGCGCCGCGTCCCCGTACAAGATTCCGATCGCGCTGCGGCTGCGCGGAGACCTCGACCGTGAGGCCCTGCAGGCCGCGCTGGGTGACATCGTGGAGCGGCACGAGGCCCTGCGGACCGTCTTCCGGGAGACCGGCGGCACCCCCTACCAGGTGGTGCTCGACGCCGAAACCGCCACCCCGGTGCTCACCACGCGGACCGTCACCGAGGAGGAGTTGCCCGAGGCGCTGCTCGGCGCGGTGGCGCCTGGCTTCGACCTCGCCGTCGACCCGTCCCTGCGGGCCACTCTGTACGAACTCGGCCCCGACACCCACGTCCTGCTGCTGGTCCTGCACCACATCGCCGGCGACGGCTGGTCGATGAGCCCCCTGGCCCGCGACTTCTCCCTGGCCTACAACGCCCGGATGAAGGGCGAGGCGCACGGGCAGGACCCGCTGCCCGTCCAGTACGCCGACTACAGCATCTGGCAGCGCGAGGTCATGGGCCGCGAGGACGACCCGGACAGCACCGTCTCCCGGCAGCTGGACTTCTGGAAGCGCGCCCTCGCCGGGATCCCCGACGAACTCGAGCTGCCTGCCGACCGGTCGCGGCCCGCCGTCGCCACCTACCAGGGCGGCACCCTGATGTTCCGGCTCGAGGAAGAGCTGCACGACGGCCTGCTCGGACTGGTACGCGACAACGAGGTCAGCCTGTTCATGGTGGTGCAGGCGGGGCTCGCCGCGCTGCTGACCCGGCTCGGCGCGGGCACCGACATCCCGCTGGGCAGCCCCATCGCCGGCCGCACCGACGAAGCCCTCGACGAACTGGTCGGCTTCTTCGTCAACACCCTGGTACTGCGCACCGACACCTCCAACAACCCCACCTTCCGCGAACTGCTCGCCCGCGTCCGCGACACCGACCTGGCCGCCTACGCCCACCAGGACATCCCCTTCGAACGGCTGGTGGAGGTCCTCAACCCCACCCGCTCGATGGCGCGCAACCCGCTGTTCCAGGTCATGCTGGTGCTCCAGAACAACGTGCAGGCCGATCTGCGGCTGCCCGGGCTGGACGTCACCGTGGAGACGGCCGGCGCCCACGCCGCCCAGTTCGACCTCTCCTTCGACCTCACCGAGCGCTACACCGAGGAGGGCGCGCCCCAGGGCCTGGACGGGCGGTTCGACTACAGCACCGACCTGTTCGACCCCGGCACGGCCGAGCGGCTGCTGGGCTGCTTCGTCCAGTTCCTCCGGGCCGCCGTCGCCGAGCCCGACCTCCCAGTATCCGACCTGGACATCATCGACCCCGCGGAGCGACGGCAACTGCTCCTGGACTGGAACCGCACCGACCGGGACACCGAGACAACCGGAGTCGTGGAACGCGTCCGGGAGATCGCCGCCCGGACCCCGCACGCCACCGCCCTCACCGACGACGACCAAAGCGTCGACTACGCCACCCTGGCGGGCCGTGCGAGCGCGCTCTCCCGCAGGCTGCTGGCGAGCGGCGCGGACGCCGGCTCCATCGTCGCGATCCTCTCCGACCGCACCGTCCGGGTGCCCGTCGCGGTCCTCGCCGTCCTCGGCATCGGCGCCGCCTACGTGCCGCTCGACCCGCGTGCCCCGCACCGGCGCAGCGCCGGAATGCTGGCCGACAGCGGTGCCCGCCTGCTGCTCGCGGCGCCCGAGCACCTCGATGCGGCCCGGGAACTGGCGGCGGCCGCCGCGAACCCCGTCGAGGTGCTGGCACTGGACGACGCGACCGACGACGTCGACCAGCTGATGCCCCTCGTCGGGGGCCCCGGCCACCTCGCCTACGTGATCTTCACCTCCGGCTCCACCGGCCGCCCCAAGGGCGCGATGGTGCACCACCGCGGCATGGTCAACCACCTCCTGGCCAAGATCGAGGACCTGGAGCTGACAGACGCCGACAGCGTCGTGGCCAACGCCCCGCTGACGTTCGACATCTCCGTGTGGCAGATGCTGGCCGGACTGGTCGCCGGCGGCCGGGTACGCCTGGTCGGCGAGGACACCGCCCTGGACCCGCAGGCCCTGTTCGGCCGGGTCGCCGACGAGCGCATCACCGTCCTGGAGGTCGTCCCCTCCCTGCTGCGCACCGCACTGGACGCCTGGGGGTCGGGCGCCGAACCCGTCGAACTGCCCGCGCTGCGGTGGCTGATGGTGACCGGCGAGGCCCTTCCGCCGGACCTGTGCGGCCGCTGGCTCGCCCGCTACCCGCACATTCCGCTGGTCAACGCCTACGGTCCGACCGAGTGCTCCGACGATGTCACCCACGCCGTCATCGACGCCGCCACCCCGCTCGGCGACGTGCGGGTGCCGATCGGCGCCGCGATCCGCAACACCCGCCTGTACGTCCTGGACAACCGGCTCCAGCCGGTCCCGGTCGGTGTCCCTGGTGAGCTGTACGTCGGTGGCACCGGCGTCGGATACGGCTATGTCGGCGACCCACGGCGCACCGCGGTCACCTTCGTGTCCGACCCGTTCGCCGACGAGCCCGGTCGCCGGCTCTACCGCACCGGCGACCGGGTGCGCCGACTGCCCGACGGACAGCTGGAGTTCCTCGGCCGGCTCGACCACCAGGTCAAGATCCGCGGGCAGCGCATCGAACTCGGTGAGGTGGAGGCCGCGCTGCGCGCCGTCCCAGCCGTGACCGACGCGGTGGTCACCGTCGGCACCGACCCCGCCGGACAGAGTCGGCTCGTCGGCCACATCGTCGGCGCGGTCGACCCCCGCCAGGTGCGCACCGAACTCGCCGGGGCGCTACCGGAGGCGATGGTGCCCGCGGCCCTCATGGTCCTGGACGCACTGCCGCTGACCCCCAACGGCAAGGTGGATCGCAAGGCCCTGCCGGCCCCGGACTTCGGGGCCTTGGCCACCGGCTCGCGACGGGCCCCGCGCACACCGCAGGAAGAGCTGCTGTGCGAGGTGTTCGCCGAAGTGCTGGGCCTGCCCCGAGTGGGTCCCGACGACGACTTCTTCGACCTCGGCGGCCACTCCCTGCTCGCCACCCGCCTGGTGAACCGGATCCGGGCAGTCTTCGGGGTCGAACTCCAGGTCAGGTCCTTGTTCGAAACACCCACCGTGGCCGGGCTCGCCGCCTCGCTCAGCGTGGGCACCGGCGGCCGGGCCCCGCTGATCCCGGTCGAGCGGACGGGACGGATCCCCCTGTCGTACGCCCAGCGCCGGCTGTGGTTCCTCAACCGCTTCGACGGAGACAGCGGCGCCTACAACGTGCCGCTGGCCCTGCGTCTGGCCGGCGACCTCGACCGCGAGGCGCTGCGCGCGGCCCTCGGCGACGTGGTGGCCCGGCACGAGACCCTGCGCACCGTCTTTCCCGAGGCCACCGGTTCCGACGCGGAGAGCGGCGCACACCAGGCGATCATGGACGCCGAGACCGCGCGGCTCGCGCTGCCGGTCACCGACACCGACGAGACGTCTCTGCCCGGACTGCTGGCCGCGGAGGCCGCCGCCGGATTCGACCTCACTCGCGAGCCCCCCTTGCGTGCAAGGCTGTTCTCGCTTGCCGCAGACGAGCATGTGCTGCTGCTGGTGATGCACCACATCGCCAGCGACGGTGCCTCGGCGGCCCCGCTGGCCCGCGACCTGGCCTCCGCCTACGAGGCTCGGCGGGCCGGCGAGGCGCCGCGGTGGACACCGCTGCGGGTGACCTACGCCGACTACAGCGTCTGGCAGCGCCAGGTCCTCGGCGACGAGAGCGACCCGGACAGCCCGATCTCCCGGCAGCTCGACTTCTGGCGCAGCCATCTGGCCGGACTGCCGGAGGAGTTGGAGCTGCCCACCGACCGCCCCCGCCCCGCGGTCGCCACCGGGGCGGGCGGCACCATCCCCGTCGTCATCGGCCCGGAGCTGCACCAGCGCCTGACCGAACTCGCCCGCGACAACCGGGTCAGCCTGTTCATGGTGGTGCAGGCGGGGCTCGCGGCGCTGCTGACCCGGCTCGGCGCGGGCACCGACATCCCGCTGGGCAGCCCCATCGCCGGCCGCACCGACGAAGCCCTCGACGATCTCGTCGGCTTCTTCGTCAACACCCTGGTACTGCGCACCGACACCTCCAACAACCCCACCTTCCGCGAACTGCTCGCCCGCGTCCGCGACACCGACCTGGCCGCCTACGCCCACCAGGACATGCCGTTCGAGCGGCTGGTGGAGGTCCTCAACCCCACCCGCTCCCTGTCCCGGCACCCGCTCTTCCAGATCGCCCTGGCCTTCCAGAACCCCACCGAGGTCGGCCAGGAGGTCACCGGACTGACCGTGACCGGCGAACCGCTCGGCAACGGCGGCGCCAAGTTCGACCTCTCGGTCAGCCTCAGCGACCGGCGGGACGACAGCGGCGGCTGCCAGGGCATCGAAGGCCAGGTCGTCTACAGCGCCGACCTGTTCGACGCGGACACCGTCACCGCCCTCGTCGCCCGGCTGGTGAGGCTGCTGGAGGGGGCCGTCGCCGCCCCGGACCAGCCGATCGGCCGCATCGGGCTGCTCGATGCCGCCGAGCGCGAGCGCATGGTGGTCACCTGGAACGACACCGCCACCGACGTTCCCCGGGTGACACAGCCGGAGCTGTTCCAGGCGCAGGTGGTCCGCACCCCCGACGCGCCCGCCGTGGTCTTCCGCGGCGAGGAGCTGACGTACGCGCAGCTCAACGCCCGCGCCAACCGGCTGGCACGCTTCCTCATCGACCGCGGAGTGGGCCCGGAGCGGTTCGTCGCCGTCGCCCTGCCCAGGTCGGCGCGGCTGGTGGTGGCGCTGCTCGCCGTCCTCAAGGCCGGCGGCGCCTACGTGCCGGTCGACCCGGCGTACCCGGCCGAGCGGATCGCGTTCATGCTCTCCGACACCGACCCGGCGCTGCTGCTCACCGACACGGCCACCGCAGCCGCACTGCCGCAGGGCACCGAGTCCGTCGAGCGCGTCCTGCTCGACGACGTGGCCACCGACGAACGGATCGCCGCCTTCGACGCCACCGACCCCGACGACGGCGACCGGACGGCACCGCTGCGACCGGCCAACCCGGCCTACGTCATCTACACCTCCGGCTCGACCGGGCGGCCCAAGGGCGTCGTGATCCAGCACACCTCGCTCACCGACTACCTCGTCTTCGCCGCAGGCGACTACGACGGGGTGCGCGGCACGGCGCTGCTGCACTCGTCGATCTCCTTCGACCTGTCGGTGACCGCGACTCATGTGCCGCTGACCGTGGGCGGCACTGTCCACGTCGTCGGCGACCTGCAGGACCCGGATCCGCAGACGGCCGAGGCGCTGCGCCGCCGCCCCTGCACCTTCCTCAAGGCCACGCCCAGCCACCTGCCGGTCCTGCACACCCTGCCCGAGGAGTACGCGCCCACCACCGAACTGCTGCTCGGCGGGGAGCTGCTGCTGGGCGAGCGGGTCGACGCCTGGCGCAAGGACCACCCCGGTACCACCGTCCTGAACATGTACGGACCCACCGAGACGACCGTCAACTGCAGCCAGTACCGCATCGAGGCCGGCACACCGATCCCGCCGGGCCCGCTGCCCATCGGCGGCCCGATGCCCAACACCCGCTTCCACGTGCTCGACGACCACCTCGAACTGGTCCCGCCGGGAGCGGCCGGAGAGCTGTACGTCGCCGGTGACTGCCTGGCCCGCGGCTATCTGGGCCGCCCCGACATGACGGCCGCCCGCTTCGTACCCGACCCCTTCGGCGCCCCCGGCTCCCGGATGTACCGCACCGGCGACGTGGTGCGCTGGAACCCCGACGGCACCCTGTCCTTCCTGCGGCGCGTGGACGACCAGGTCAAGCTGCGCGGCTTCCGGATCGAACTCGGCGAGGTCGAGGCCGTCCTCGACCGCCACCCGGCCGTCGCCCGCTCCGCCGTGATCGTCCGCGAGGACCGCCCCGGCGACCAGCGGCTGGTCGCCTACGTGGTGCCCGCACCCGGCGCCGACCTCCCGGCCGGCCCCGCACTGCGCCGCCACGCCGCCGCGGACCTTCCCGAGTACATGGTCCCGAACGCGTTCGTGGAACTGCATGCGCTGCCGCTGACGCCCAACCGCAAACTGGACCGCCGGGCCCTGCCCGCCCCCGAGTCCTCGGCGGTGAGCGGTGGCCGGGTACCCCGCACCCGCCAGGAGCGGCTGCTCACCGAGCTGTTCGCCGAAGTCCTCGGGCTGGACCGGGTGAGCATCGACGACGGCTTCTTCGACCTCGGCGGCCACTCCCTGCTGGCCACCCGGCTCATCGGCCGGGTGCGCGCCACCTTCGGCGCGGACATCGCCATCCGCACCCTCTTCGAGGCCCCCACCGTGGCGGAGCTCGCCGAACGGCTCGGTACCGAGGACGGCGACGGCCCGGGCGCTTTCGACCTGCTGCTGCCGCTGCGCCGCCGGGGCAGCCGGCCGCCGCTGTTCTGTGTCCACCCGGCCAGCGGCTTCAGCTGGTCCTATGCCGGGCTGATGCGCCATCTCGGCCCCGACTTCCCGATCTACGGCCTGCAGTCGCGGGGCATCGCCGAACCCTGCGAACTGCCCACCGGCGTCGCGGAGATCGCCGCCGACTACCTGAAGCAGGTGCGCAGCGTCCAGCCCACCGGCCCCTACCTGCTGCTCGGCTGGTCCTTCGGCGGCCTGGTCGCCCACGCCATGGCCGAACAGCTCCAGCGCGCCGGAGAGAAGGTCGCCCTGCTGGCCATGCTCGACTCCTTCCCGCGGCTGACCGCGAGCCACGGTGGCACCGGGCGGCCGGGGGAGGAGCCCACGCAGGACGCGGTACTGTCCCTGCAGGAGTTCCTCGCCGGGATGCTGGACCTCGCCGGCTACGACCGCGACAGCCGGGACGGGGAACCGCTCCAGTACGCCCGGGTCACCGAGATCCTCCGCGGCCAGGGCGGCGTGCTCGGCAGCCTCGAGGAGCGGCACGTGGCCGCCCTGTACGAGGTCTTCGAGAACAACTCCCGCCTCGCACGCGGCCACGTACCCGGCACCTACCTCGGTGACGTGCTCTTCTTCGAGGCCACGCTCGGCAAGCCCGCGGACGCGCCGGGCCCGGACATCTGGGCGCCCTTCCTCGAGGGATCCATCGACAGCCACGCCGTGCGCTCCACGCACGACGACATGACCCAGACGGAGCCGCTCGCCGAGATCGGCAGGATTCTCGCCGCCCGGCTCCGCGACCTCACCTGAGACACCACCGCACAGAGAGACAGGACGAGATGAGCAACCCGTTCGACGACGCCGACGCCACCTTCCTGGTGCTGGTCAACGACGAGGGCCAGCACTCCCTGTGGCCGGTCTTCGCCGAGGTACCGGCCGGCTGGACCACCGTCCACGGCCCCGACGGCCGCCAGGCGTGCCTGGACCACATCAACGAGAACTGGACCGACATGCGCCCCAAGAGCCTTGTCGACGCCATGGACCAGGCCGCCTCCTGACGGCCGGCCCGCAGACCCCGCCCCCCACACCGCACCACCCACCGAAGAACACACCGCACCAGCGGAACACATCTGAAGGAGTCCACCGTGTCCAACGCCCGTGACCAGCACCTGGACGAGCTGCGCGAGATCGTCGCCGAGGTGCTCGAGGTCGAGCCGGAGGAGATCACCGAGACCGGTTCGTTCGTGGACGAGTACGAGGCGGACTCGCTGCGCGCGATCGAGATCCTCGCCAGGATCGAGAAGAAGTACAAGATCGACATCCCGCAGTCGGAGCTGCCCGAGATGGGCAACCTCAAGGCCGTCTACGACGTGGTGGCCAAGCAGGCCGGCTGGCAGGACTGACCCGCCTCCGCCAGGCGACGACGTCACGAGGAGAGAGACGGACGACGGACATGCATGCTGCAGAAGCTCGGGAAACCGATCGGGACACCGGCAAACAGCACAAGGCCTGGGCCGGCCACGCCGCCGCGGTGCTGGCCATCGTCTTCGGCCTGTTCAGTTTCTACTGGGCGGCCGGAGGCACCTTCGCCATCGACACCCTCGGCGGCGCCATCCAGCGGATGGCCCAGCGCCGGGACCCCGGATTCATCGCCGTCGTCTGGATCACCGGCGCACTCAAGATCGCGGGCGGTCTCTTCTCGCTGTCCCTCGTCCGGCCGTGGGGCCGCGTCGTCCCCCGCCCCCTGATGCTGACGGCGGGCTGGGGCGGCGCGGCACTGCTGACCCTCTACGGGGCTCTGCAGGTCGGCAGCCTGCTCCTGGTGGCGCTCGGCGTGCTCACCCCCTCCGACCCCGTCGAATGGAAGCCACTGCTGTGGCGTCTGTTCGTGTGGGACATGTCGTTCCTGGTGTGGGGAATCCTGCTCTTCCTCGCCACCCGGACCTACGTGATCAACCATCCGCGGCGCCCAGAAAGGCGCGTAGGACATTGATGTACGACACCGCGCAGGACCTGGTCTTCGACCGCGTCTTCCTGCGGCTCGACGGACTCGTCCCCGATATCCGGCTGCTGCTCAAGATGGAGGGATTCAATCCGGCCGGCTCGATCAAACTGAAGACCGCCATCGGCCTCATCGAGGACGCCGAGCGGTGGAACCTCCTCCGCCCGGGCGGCCACATCATCGAGTCATCCTCGGGAAACCTGGGCGTGGCGCTCAGCTCCGTGTGCGCCGCCAGGGGATACCACTTCACCTGCGTCACCGACCCGAACACCTCCCCCCAGAACGCCGCCATGATCCGGGCATTCGGCGCGCAGGTGGTGGTCGTCGACACCAAGGACGCCAACGGCGGATACCTGCAGTCGAGGATCGACTACATCCACCACCGGCTCCAGCAGGACACCTCCCTGTTCTGGCCCAACCAGTACGCCAACGAGGCCAACCCACGCATCCACCGGGAACGCACCGCCGTGGCCATCCTCGAGGAGGTCCCCGAGGTCGACCACCTGTTCATCGGCGCCGGCACCACCGGCACCCTGATGGGCTGCGCGGCCTACTTCCGCGACCGCTCCCCGCGCACCCGGATCGTCGCCGTGGACACCGCCGGTTCCGTCACCTTCGGCTTCCCGCCCGGAAAACGGCACCTGCCAGGCCTCGGCACCAGCCGCAGGCCCGAGCTGTGCGACCCCGAACTCGTCGACGACATCGTCATCGTCCCCGAGGCTGACGCGGTCCGCACGTGCCGCGCCATCGCCCGGAGCCAGGGCATCGCCGTGGGCGGCTCCACCGGCTCCGTCCTCGCGGCCGTGGCACGCAAGGGACCCGCACTGCCGCCCGGATCCACCGTGGTGGCCATCTCACCGGACACCGGGGACCGCTACCTCAACACCGTCTACAACGACGCCTGGGTCGCCGAACACTTCGGACACCAGGCGCTGACCCCGCCGGAGGCCGGAGACCACCCGGACGCCGACGGCTCACTGCTTCTGAAAGGCTGACATGTTCGACTTCCACGTCGTCAGCGGCGAAACCGCCCGCCGCGTCATCGACCGCTCTCGGTCGAAAATCGTCGACGAGGTACGCGACACCTACCTCACCCACGACCTGGGTGACTCGGTCAACCCCAACAGCCACTTCCTGCGCTTCCCCGACAAGCCCGACAGCCGCATCATCGCCCTGCCCGCCTATCTGGGCGGCCGGCACTCGGTCGCCGGCATCAAGTGGATCGCAAGCTTCCCGGCCAACATCGAGCACTCGGTGCCGCGCGCCTCGGCCGTCCTGCTACTCAACGACTACGAGACCGGCTACCCCTTCGCCTGCCTGGAGGCCGCGCAAATCAGCGCCGCCCGCACCGCGGCCTCCGCCGTGCTCGCCGCCGAGACGTTCACCGGCGGCCGCAGTGCCCGGCGGCTGCTGGTCATCGGCGCTGGCATTATCGCCCGCAACATCCTGGAGTTCTTCGCCGACCGCGACTGGCAGATCGACGAGGTACTGGTGCACGACCAGGACCCGCGGTACGCCGAATCCCTCACCGCATACGTGTCCGACACCCTCGGACGCCCGGCACGCACCGCGCCCGCCCGCGACGAGGCGATCGCGGAAGCCGATCTGGTGGTGCTCGCCACCACCGCCGCGGAGCCCTACCTCACCCGGCCCAGCACCTTCACCTCCGGCCAGGTCGTCCTCAACATCTCGCTGCGGGACATCGGCCCGGACATCATCGCGGGCTCCTACAACTTCCTCGACGACATCGACCACTGCCTCACCGCCAACACCTCACCCCACCTGGCCGAGCAGAAGTTCGGCCACCGCGACTTCGTCAACGGCACCCTCGCGGACGTGATCCGCGGCCGGCGGCGCGTGCTGCGCGACCAGCCCGTCATCTTCTCCCCCTTCGGACTCGGCGTCCTCGACCTCGCCGTGGGCGCGTTCGTGTACAGCGAAGCCCGAGAGGAGAAGGAAACCACCGCCATCGAGGACTTCTTCGGCGAGACCACCCGCTGGTGAGCTTCCCACTGTCCCCGCACCACCACTGCCCGACATCCACACCCGAAGCACGAGGTAACTTCCCATGCCCACACAACGCCGTGCTCTTGTCACCGGGGGATCGCGCGGTATCGGCGCGAGCGTCGCCCTCCGCCTCGCCCAGGACGGAATGGACATCGCCTTCTGCTACCGCAGCGAGAAGGAACGGGCCCAGGAAACGGCCGAGCGGATTCGCGAGACGGGCGTGCGCTGCTTCCACGCCCCCTGTGACGTCGCGGACTTCGAGGCCGTCCAGTCCTTCATCAAGGAGGCCGAGACTGAACTCGGCCCCCTGGACACCCTCGTCAACTCGGCCGGCATCGTCCGTGACAACCCGCTCGTGCTCATGCCGGTGGAGGACTGGGAGGCCGTCATCGACGCCAGCCTGACCGGCGCATTCAACTTCTGCCGGTCGATGGCGTTCGGCTTCATGAAGCGCAAGCAGGGCGTCATCGTCAACATCTCCTCGGTGGCCGGCGTCTACGGCAACCGGGCCCAGACCAACTACTCCGCCGCCAAGGCCGGGATCAACGGCATGAGCAAGGCCCTCGCCAAGGAACTCGCTCCCTACGGCCTGCGGGTCAACGTCGTCGCCCCCGGCTTCATCGAGACCGACATGACAGCGGGCCTCAGCGACAAGATGCGCGCCCAGGCGCTTGATCTCGTCCCGCTGCGCCGCTTCGGCGTCCCCGAGGACGTGGCCGAACTGGTGTCGTTCCTGGTCTCCGACCGGGCCGGTTACATCACCGGGCAGGTGCTCCAGGTCGACGGGGGCATCGTCCTGTGAGCCGTTCCTTCGCCGCCCCGCTGGCCGCGGTCGACACCGTGGACGTCGCGGACACCCCGGTCGGCGGGCGGGTCGAGGCGGTCAAGCGGATCGTCGCCGGCGACCCGTATCTGGCCGGACACTACCCGGACTTCACCATCTACCCTGGCGTGTTCACCCTCGAATCCGTGCAGCAGGCCATCCGCCACTGGGCCGCGCGACAACACGGTCCGGGCACGGTGGCCGAATTGACCGCCATCACCTCGATCAGCTTCGCGGCCCCGCTGCTGCCTGGGGACACCCTGCGCATCGGCTGCGACCTGTCCGAACATGAAGACACCCCGGGGGCGGTCCGGGCCAAGGTCCGCTGCCACCGCGGGGACGGTGCGCTGTCCGCCCGGATGACCCTCGAACTGCGCATCGAGCGGACGGACGACGATGACGACGCTTGAACACGCCGACATCCGGCGCATCCTCCCGCACCGTCACCCCGTCCTGCTCGTGGACCGCGTCCTGGAGATTGAACCTGGGGTGCGCCTCGTCGCCACCAAGACCGTGACCGGCAGCGAACTCTGTTACGCGGGACTGGACGAGGACCTTCCCGCGTCCGCGTACGCATATCCGGCCTCCCTGCTCGTGGAGTCGTTCGGGCAGAGCGGTGCCGTGCTGTGGCTGTACTCCGCCGCCGCGAAGGGCGAACAGCGTGGGGGAACCCTCATCTTCGGCTCCGCCCGCGACGTGACGATCAACGGCGGCGCATACCCGGGCGACGTGCTGCGCCACGTCGTCGAGATCGACCGCATCATCGGCGACAACGCCTTCATGCGCGGGGAGATCTGGGTGGGCGACCGCCGGATCGTCACCCTCGGCTCAGTCCTCGCCGTCGTACGCGACGGCCTCGACCAGGGCACCTGACCCACCCCACCCCCAAAGCCGCACACCACCGGCCCCATCCCCAGCCAGACTCAGGAGAACACCCATGTCCGAAGCCCGTGACCAGCACCTGGAAGAGCTGCGCGAGATCGTCGCCGAAGTCCTCGAGGCCGAGCCGGAGGAGATCACCGAGACCGGTTCGTTCGTGGAGGAGCACGAGGCGGACTCGCTGCGGGCCATCGAGATCCTCGCCAGGATCGAGAAGAAGTACAAGATCGACATCCCGCAGTCCGCACTGCCCGAGATGGGCAACCTCAAGGCCGTCTACGACGTCGTGGCCGAGCAGGCCGGCTGGCAGGACTGATCACCATGAACCGACGTGTCGTCATCACCGGACTCGGACCCATCTCCAGCATCGGCATCGGCGTCAAGGACTTCGGTCTGGCGCTGCGCGCCGGCACCAGCGGCATATCCCCGATCTCCAGCTTCGACTCCTCCGGCTTCCCGCACTTCATGGCCGGTGAGGTCGCAGACTTCGATCCCCGCGCGCTGCTGCACACCATCTCGCCCTTCGAGTGGGGCCGATCCAGCCTGTTCGCGGCCGCGGCCGCGCGACTGGCCGTCGAGGACGCTGGTCTGGACGAGGAGACGCTGGCCGACGCCGCCGCCGGCTCCAGCATCGGCACCACCAGCGGCGAGTCCCAGGTCATCGAGGCACTGACCGCCGAATGGGTGGACGGCGGGCTGTCCGGCGTCACCCCCGCTCACGCCGCCCAGGTCCCCGCTGCCCGGCTGGCCACTGCCGTCAACCAGGAACTCGGCCTCACCGGAGAAGCCGTGACCCTGTCCACGGCCTGCTCGGCCAGCAACTACGCGCTGGGCTACGCCTACGATCAGATCGTCACCGGCGACGCCGACTACATGATCGCCGGAGGCGCGGACTCGGTATGCCGCTGGGCCCACGCCGGCTTCTACCGGCTCGGCGCCCTCACCGAGAAGGTCTGCTCGCCCTTCGACAAGGACCGCTCGGGCATCCTCACCGGCGAGGGCGGCGCCGCCCTCTTCCTGGAGACCCTGGAGTCGGCCACCGCACGCGGCGCGCACATCTACGCCGAGGTGCTCGGCTACGGCCTCAACTGCGACGCCAACCACATGGTCGCCCCCGACCCCGTCAGCATCGCCGAGTGCATGCGGCGGGCCCACCGCAACGCCGGCATCAGCCCCGCCGACGTCGACTACATCTGCGCCCACGGCACCGGCACCCCGGCGAACGACGCCATGGAGGCCCAGGCCGTCGTCGAGGTCTTCGGCGACCGGCCCCCGCCGATCAGCTCCATCAAGTCCATGCTCGGTCACACCATGGGCGCCGCCAGCGGATTCGGCGCGATCGCCTCCGCGCTCGCCATCGACGAGGGCTTCCTGCCCCCGACCACCAACTACAACACGCCCGACCCCGAACTGCCGGCCATCGACCCCGTGCCCAACGAGAGCCGTGCGGCACACCCCAAGGTCGTGCAGAACAACGGCTTCGCCTTCGGCGGCAACAACGCCATCACCATCCTCGGACAGGTCATATGAACACCACAGCTGCCCTCGCCCCGGACCCCACTGGCCCCAGCTCCCGTACCACCCGCGACACCACCCTCGCCATCACCGGCTGGGGCGTCGTCTCCTCCCTGGCCATCGGCGCCGACGAATTCACCGCGGCCATCCGCGAAGGCCGCAGCGGACTGCGCGACGTCACCGGTATGTTCGACGAGGACCTGCCCGAGGACCAGGCCTTCGCCCTGCCCGACTTCAAGGTCCGCGATCATCTCGGCCGCAAGGGCACCAGCTTTTTCGACCGCAGCACCGCGCTCGGGCTGCTGGGCTGCACCCTCGCCCTCGACGACACCGACCTGACCGTCACGGACGACAACCGCGACCGGGTCGGCATCGTCCTGGGCACCACCGCCGGCAGCATCAAGGCCACCAGCGACTACAGCCGCGAGACCTTGGAGAACGACCGGCCGTATCTGGTCAACCCGGTGCTGTTCCCCAACACCGTGATGAACTGCGCGGCCGGCCAGTCCGCGATCTGGCACAAGCTCAAGGGCGTCAACGCCACCGTCGCCGGCGGCCAGCTCGCCGGACTGAGCGCCCTGCGCTACGCCCGCAACCAGATCCGGCGCGGCTACGCCGACGCCCTGCTCGTCGGCTCTGTCGAGGAGTTCAGCCCGCACACCGCCTGGTTCACCCACCGCCAGCACTCCGCCGAGGAGGGCCGGGCCAAGGTCGGCGAGGGCTCCGCCGTCTTCGTCGTCGAGGACGCCTCGACGGTACGAGAACAGGGACGCCGGCCCGACGCCGAGGTCCTGGCCATTGAGGTTGGCACCTACGGCGCCCCGGGCCGGGAACCCGACGCCGGGGCCGGGCTCGCCGGCTGCATCCGCCGCGCGCTGGAGCGCGCCGGAGTGGAGCCGGCCGACGTGCGGGCGCTCGCCACCGGAGAGTGCGGCATCGCCCGCCTGGACGACATCGAGCGCCGCGGCACCGACGCCGCGCTCGGCACCGCGGTGTGGCGGGTGCAGGCCAAGGAGTGGGTCGGCGAATGCCACAGCGCCTCCGGCTCGCTGCAGATCGCCGCCCTGCTGGCCGGCCACCGCAGCCATCCGGAGCTGGACGGGGCGGTGTCCGTGGTGACCTCGGTCTCCCCCGACGGCAATGTCGGCGCGGCCGTGCTGAGGGGGTGGCACCGTGCACGTCGCGATCACCGGGGCTGACCTGTTCACCTGCCACGGCGGCACTGACGCCACCTTCGCCGCCCTGGCCAAGGGCGTCGACGGCAGCCAGGCGCTGCGGTTCTACGACAGCGACCGCATCAACGTCACCCGCGGCTACCACGTGGACGATGACGTGGACGGCGGCGACGAACTGCCGTTGCGGGCCGGGCGCTGGCTCGCCCGCTGCGTCCTGGGCGCCGTCCGCCAGGCCGGGGTGGACCCGGCCCGCGAGCGGGTGTCCGTCATCGTCGGCACCGGGTTGCGCGAGCTGCGGGCCGTCGAGCGCTGGGCCCTGGACGGCGTCCCGGTGCGCCGCAGGGACCTGCACTTCACCACCGCCGTACGCGAGGTGCTGCCCGAGGCCACCGAGGTCATCACGGTGTCCAACGCGTGCTCCGCGTCCGGACACGCCCTCGCACTCGCCCAGGACCTGCTCGCGGCGGGCGAGGCCGACGCGGTGGTGGCGGCGGGCTGCGACGCGATGAGCGAGTCCATGCTCACCATGATCGGCCGGGTGGCCGACGCCCCCACGCCGGCGCTTCAGCCTTTCCAGGAGGGCCGCGCCGGAGTCCTGCTGGGCGAGGGCGCCGTGGCGGTCGTGCTGCGCCGCGCCACCGACGCGGGACCCGCTCCGCTCGCCACCGTCCTGGGCACCGGGCTGTCCTGCGACGCCCACCACGAGACCGCCCCGGACGTCGGCGGCATCGTCGCGGCCATGCGTGACGCGCACCGCCGCTCCGGTGTCACCCCGCAGGACATCGGCCTCGTCCTCGCCCACGGCACCGGCACCGCGCTCAACGACCCGACCGAAGCGGCCGCCCTGGACACGGTGTTCGCCGGTGCCGCGCCGGGTCCACTGGTGACGGGAATCAAGGGGGCGATCGGGCACACCTCCGGCAGCGCGGCACTGATGAGCCTGCTCGTGGCCGCCGAGGCGCTGCGGTCCGGCTCGGTGCCCGCGACGGTGGGGCTGACCGAGCCGATCGAGGCGGCCGCCGGGCTGCGGCTGGTGATCGGTGAACCCGCCTCCTGCGATGCGCGGGTGGCCCAGGTCGATGCCTTCGGATTCGGCGGAGTCAACGCCGTCAGCGTGATCAAGGTGGAGCGATGACCATGAACCCGGACGGCGTGACGGTCACCGCGCACGCCCTCCATGTCCCCTCACTGGCCGACGCACCGGCCGGCGGTGCCGCCGCCGCGACGGCACGGGACCTGTTCGACCGCGTGGCCCCGGAACCCGCCTGCGCCTCGGACCAGGCGCACACCGTACTCGGCCGCAAGGGGCTGCTGTTCAAGGAGGACTCGACCCGGTTGGCGCTGTGCGCCGTCCATCGCGCCTTCGGACTGCCCCCAGGCAAGCTCACCGAGCCGCTGCCCGCAGCGGAGCACACGGCGGTCGTCGTCAGCTCCAACCTCGGCAACGTCCAAACCGTCCGCGACATCGCGGTCGGGATGCGCGCGGGCTCCGCACACGATGTCAGCCCGCTCAACGGCCCCAACGCCTCCAGCAACGTGATCGCCAGCACCCTCGCCATCCGCTACGGCTTCACCGGACCGAACCTGATGGTCTGCTCGGGGGCCACCTCCGGCCTCGACGCAGTCCGGCTGGGCGCCCTGCTGCTGCGGGGCGAGCGCGCCCGGCGGGTCGTCGTGGTCGGTGTCGAACCCGGCGACGACACGGCCCGCGCCCTGGCCGCGCTCCACCCGGACGCGACTGCCGCCCCGCTCCGGCCGGCCGCCGCCTGCGTCGTACTGGAAACCGGCGGGGACGGACCGCGCCTCGGCGACGTACGCCGCCACCCGCGGCCGGACGAGGCCGCGGAGGATCCCACGGCGCCCACCGCGCTCCGGCTGACCGCCCCCGGCGCCGCCGCTCGAGGTGGCATCGACCTCACCGCGTATCTGGGCGAGGCCTACGGGGCGCTCGGCGTGGTCCAACTCGCAGCGGCCGCCGCCTGGCTGTCCGCCGGGCAGCGCCGCGAGCCGGGCGGGGCACTCATTACCTGCGGTGACGGCGAGGACGGCTACGCCTCGGTACGTCTCGACCCGGCGAACAACCCCGTCCTCGCGGGAGCCCGCTGACATGGCGAAACCGAACGGGGCACGCCCGGCGACCTGTCCCGACGGGTGGACGCCGGTCGCCGACACCCGCACAGCGGGCGAACGGCTGACGGTGCTGGGGCCCACCTCCCCAGCACCGCACCCGGGCGCCCCCGTGGCGGCCCTGGTCCACGGGCTGGAAGGCCACTGGACCGGATGGCAGTCACTGGCGGGACACCTGGACGACCGCTGCCGGACCTACGTGCTGGACCTGCCCTGGCGCGCCGGCAACCACTACCGGTGGCGGCACCACGGCACCCCCGCCCACTGGCTGCGCGAGGCGCTCGCCCTGGTCCCCGAGCCCGTCGACGTCCTGATCGGCCATTCCTTCGGCGCCAACGCCGTCCTGGAACACCTGGCCACCTCCGGCGGCGCACCCCAGCCACGCGCCGCGGTGCTCCTCGCCCCGTTCTTCCGCCCCGCCACCCTCACGGTGGACTGGCCCCTGTACGACGCGGCGTTCGCAGGCTTCCGCCAGATCATCACCGACGGCATACGGGTCGGGATGGGGGAGCGGGCCCGGCGTCTGGACCCCGATGTGCTGACCGCCATGGCCGACACCACGGTCGAGCGGATCGGCCCCGTCGGATTCCTCAGCCTGTTCCTCCAGTTCACCGGCACCACCGAGCTGGACCTCGGCGCCGTCACCGTGCCGACCCTCGTCCTGGCGGGGGAGAACGACACGTCCCTGTCCGAGGACCGGGCTGCGGCCCTGGCCACAGCCATGCCCGCGGCGAGGGTCCGCAGACGTCCGCACTACACGCACTTCTGCCACGCGGAACAGACCGCCGACGTCGGCGCGGACATCACCGCCTTCCTGACCGACACCACCACCTCCTGGACCGACACACCCTTCTCGTCACCTTTTTCACCACCCTTCTCATCACAAAAGGAACCACCCATGACCGAGCTTCTGGACGGCACCCTCACCACCCCCGTGGGCCGACCCCGCTACGAGGGCGCCAACATCCGTACCTGGATCGGCTTCAAGCACTTCATGTATCTGACGGAGGAGGCGATCCTCCAGTACTTCCGCGAGCGCGGCGTCGGCGCCGAAACGCTGTACCACACCTACGGCCTCGGCCTGGAGATCGTCGACCACTCGGTGAGCCTGCCCGCCACACTCGGCATCGACGACGACGTGATCGCGATCGTGGAACCAGGCAAGCCCAAGCCCGGCCACGGCGCCCCGTTCAAGGTCAGGCTGACCGTGCAGCGGGACGGGGAGACCGTCACCATCCTCACCGGCAAGATCCGTGTCGCCCTGGTCACCCTCAAGGACGCCCCGGCCAGTATCCGGCCCGTCCCCGCCCACCTGGAGCCGTACGTCGTCCCCGAGGTGGCCGCACTCGCGGACGCCGCCGGCCAGGACCCCCAGGCCGTCGCCGACGCCGACCTGGCCACCGTCCTCACCCCGCCCGACTCCAACGCGTTCCTGTGGTCCTGGCGGATCCCGTACTTCTACTGCCACTTCTCAGACCGGCTCCAGCACTCCGGCTACGTCCGGGCCATGGAGGAGGTCGTGGACCGCTTCCTCGACGACCGCGGCATCTCCATCCGCACCATGCTCGACGAACGCGGCTGGATCCCCGTGGTCTCCCGGGCCCGCGTGCACATGCTCGCCGACGCCTTCATGGAAGAGACCCTGCACACCGTGTTCACCGTCCAGGAGATCATCAAGGACGTGATGTACACCGCCGCCTTCGACACCTACGTCCACCGGGACGGCCGGCTGGTGCACACCGCCACCGGAAGCATCATGCACGGCTACGCCGTCAGCCGTGGCGAACAGGCGGGTTCCCTGGCCGAGTTCGACGACACCACGCGTGCCGCGCTGCTGGGAGGCACCCGATGAAGCGGCCGCCCCGCCTGTACTTCAACCTGCGCAGCCCGTTCAGCTGGATGGGCCTGAAGCGGCTCGAGGAACGCTTCCCGCAGGCCCCTGAGGTCATCGAGTACTACCCGTACTGGGACCCGGACGACAAGACGCGGGCCGCACTCGAGGAGCGCGACTCCGGCTTCCACTACACCCAGATGAGCAAGGCCAAGCACCTGTACATCCTTCAGGACACCAAGCGGCTCTCGACCCGCTTCGGTTACAAGATGGCCTGGCCCGTGGACATCGACCCGTGGTGGGAGGTGCCGCACCTGGCCTGGCTGAAGGCGCGTCACCTCGGCCGTGAGCGCGACTTCTACACGGCCGTGACCGAGGCCCGCTGGGAACGCGGCGAGAACATCTGCGACCCCCAGGTGCTGCACCGCATCGCCGAGGCCGCCGGGTTCGACGGCGACGAGATGGTGGCTGCCGTCGACGACGCCGAACTGCGCGCAGAAGGCGTGGACGCTCTCGCCGCCGCCTACGACGACGACGTGTTCGGCATCCCCTACTTCAAGGTCGGACGCCACCGCTTCTGGGGCCTGGACCGAGTCGACGCCTTCCGGGACGAGCTCATCCCCGCCCTGCGCAAGGCCGGCGTGCCCGTGACCGAGCCCACCGAGCCCACCGAGGAACAGGTGCCGGCCGCACTGCTCGACCGGGTCGGTGCCTACGACTCCGACTCCGCCGGCGGCTGCGGCTGAGGCCAGGAGACATCCCATGCTCATGAATCCCGTCACCGCGGCCGCCGTCCCCCGCGGCCGCACTGTACTGCTCAGCAGCGTGTCCTCGGACTCCCACACCTGGAACCTCGTCTTCCTGCAGCTGCTGCTGGAGGAGATGGGCCACCGCGTCGTCAACCTCGGTGCCTGCGTGCCGGACGAACTGCTGATCCAGGAGTGCTCCGTCATCCGTCCCGACCTGGTGGTGATCAGTACAGTCAACGGTCATGGGCAGGCGGACGGCCACCGGCTGATCGGCAAGATACGGGCCCGGCCGGAGATCCGGCACACCCCGGTGGTGATCGGCGGAAAGCTGGGCATCACCGGGGGAGCCCAGGAGGACACGGCGCGCCGGCTCGTCTCGGCCGGATTCAGCGCCGTGTTCTCGGACGACGCCGAACCGGCTGCCCTGGGCCGGTTCCTGGCCTCCCTGGACCGCCCCAGGCCGCACCGGCAGGTCGTCGCCTCATGAGTGCGACCGGCTCCTTCGCGGGGCTCGCCGCCCTCCGGAGCTCCCAGGGCCTGCTCGTCCAGCCCCGCATGGGCTTCAGCGACCCGCGTCAGATGCGCGCGGGCCTGCTGGCCGTACGTCAGGCGCGCGCAGCCACCGTCGCCACCCTCACCCTCGACAGTTACACCCGGGTCAAGGACTACGCCTCGGTGGAACGCGCGCTCACCGACGGAATCCCGCTCAACGGCTACCCCCTCGTCACACACGGCCCGACCACCACCCGCGCCGTCCTCGACGGCATCCCGGGACCCCACCTGCCCGTCCAGGTCAGACACGGTTCCGCGGTGCCCGACGACATCATCGCCGCCCTCGTCGAGTCCGGCCTGGACGCCACCGAGGGCGGCCCCGTCTCGTACTGCCTGCCCTACGGCCGGGTACCCCTTCGGGAGGCAACCGCCAGTTGGGCACGCTCCTGCCGACGGTTCGCCGAACTCAGGAACCGTGGCATCGAGCCGCATCTGGAGAGCTTCGGCGGCTGCATGATGGGCCAGATGTGCCCGCCCGGCCTGCTCATCGCCATCACCGTCCTCGAGACGCTCTTCTTCCACCAGCACGGACTGCGCAGCGTCTCGCTCAGCTACGCACAACAGACCCACGTCCGCCAGGACGAGGAGGCGGTGGCGGCGCTGAGGTCGCTGGCCACCGCCTTCATCCCGGACGACACCGACTGGCACATCGTGCTCTACACGTACATGGGCAAGTACCCGCGAACCCGCGACGGCGCCCTCCTGGTGCTGCGCGCGGCCGCGGAACTCGCGGTCCGCACCGGCGCGACCCGGCTCATCGTCAAAACCCCGGCCGAAGCGCACCGCATCCCCACGATCGAGGAGAACGTCGAGGCCCTGGAGCACGCGGCCGCCGCGGCAGCGGCGGCCGAACGCGCGGGCACGCCCCACGCACCGCCCCAGGACACCGGCATCGCCACCGAGGCCCGGCAGCTCGTCGAGGCCGTACTCGACCTCCACCCCGACGTCGGCCAGGCCCTGCTGCGCGCCTTCGCCAAGGGCTATCTCGACGTGCCCTACTGCCTGCACTCCGACAACCGCGGACGCGCCCGCGGCTACATCGACGAGACGGGACGACTGCGCTGGGCCTCCGTCGGCGCGATGCCCATCCGGGGCATCACCGGCGGCGAACGCGACCACTCCGTCGGCAGCTCGGAACTGCTGTCGGCGCTGTCGTACGTCGAACGCAAACACGACCTGCTGGCCCTCCGGAGCCAGGACACGAGGACAAGCGATGCACTGGACGCTGGAACGACTGCTGCCGACCTACGACAAGCGTGAACACCACAGCCGCTGGATCGCCGCCCCGCCCGAGCGGGTCTGGCACGAACTCATGGACCTGCGCGCCGGCGACCTCGCCGCGACGCTGGGCCTGATGCGGGTACGAGGCGGCCCCACCGCCTGGGTGAAAGGGGTGGACAAGGGCGCGCACGAGGGGATGGACCTGCGCGTCCTGGAGTCGATGGCACCCCGCGAGATGGCCGCCGACCCGCCGCGCGAGGTGGTCCTCGGCGACATCGCCCGCTACACCGCCGTGCACCCCTCTCGCCCGGACATCGAACGCGGCGATCCGGAGGCCTTCGCACAGTTCGACGAACCGGGCTGGTCCAAGGTGGTGATGAACTTCCGCCTCACTCCCGAACGCGACGGCACCCGCCTGTCCACCGAAACCCGGGTCCTGAACACCGACCCCGCCACGCGCCGCGCCTTCACCCTCTACTGGGGCCTCATGCGTGCGGGCAGCGGTGTGATCCGCCACGACATCCTGCGGGCGATAGCGAAAAAGGTGGCGCCCGTCCAGGGCGGGGGCCCCGAAAACCCTGGCCCGTCGAAACCGTAGCGGCGCCCGAGCACCGGGCGCCCTCCGAACTCCCCACCACCCTGCCGAAGCTGCCGAGCCCGACACCGGACGAGCTGTACACGCCGTACGCCCCGTGAGAGAACCGGATCGTGACCGTGACCCACATCGCAACTCCCTGGCTGCGCCGCCCCCGCCCTCACCCGAACCCGGCCGTCCGACTGCTGTGCCTGCCGCACGCCGGTGGTGGCACAGCTCTCTACCGCCGCTGGAAGGACCTACTGCCACCCGCGATCGAACCGGTCCTGGTCTGCCCACCGGGGCGTGAGCACCGGCTGGACGAACCGCTCCCCACTGAGCTGCCCGAGCTGGTGGCGGCATTGGGTCAGGCTGCGGCGCCCCTGCTGGACCGGCCATGGGCGGCGTTCGGACACAGCATGGGGGCCACCGTCGCGCACGAACTGGTCCTGTGGCTACTCGAGCGCGGGCACCGAGGACCCGAGCACCTCTTCCTGTCCGCACGGAAGGCGCCGCAGCACCACCGTGGCGGCACCGCGCACCTCCTGGACGACGACGCCCTCTGCGAGCACCTGATCCGACTCGGCGGCACCTCCCGGGAAGTCCTGGCCATGGCCGAACTGCGACAACTGGTGCTGCCGGCCGTACGCGGCGACTACCGGCTCATCGAGACCTACGCCGCGAACCCCGACGGCCCCGTGCCGTGCCCCCTGACCGCACTCCTCGGCACCGCCGACACGGAGGTGACTGCCCAAGAGGCCGAGGGCTGGGAAAAGTGGACTACAGGTCCTTTCCAACTGCTGACCTTCCCCGGCGGTCACTTCTACTTCTCGGACCATCCAGAACCGGTCGTCGAGACCGTACGCCGACGGCTGCTCACCCCTCCAGGCAGGGCGGCGCAGATGGCGCGGCCAGCTGCTGCGGGCACTGGGCGGCTGCTGTCGTGATGGCAGCCGTTGTCGGAGCAGCGGTGTCGGTGGAGGCCAGCCCGCTTGCCGGCACCGCGGACCGGTTTGCTATCAGCGGGCACTGTCACGTTGGCTGGCGACGTGGGATGATCTTGGAGTTGATCGGGCAGGCGAGGAGACCGTCTGTGGAGAGTGTGCAGCCTCGGACAGGGCCTGCGCGACGACGAGCCGCGCACCGACCCGGTCCGCCGGGCCGTCGAGGCCTTCGTCCACGGCCGGCGAGCCAGTGACTGTCTTTCACCTGCCAGGCTGGAATGTGGAGCTCCTCGAACTCCTGCCTGCCACCAAGTGGACTCGCTACTCGGTGCTGCTCGCCCACTCCAAGGCGGCTCTCAAAGCAGCACCTGCACCGGCTGCGGCAGTTTCACCGCACACCCATGTGCGTCCAGCCACTGGGTGAAACCCACGGGTATCCGGGTTTCTGTTGACGACTTCGACGTCGATTCCGAGGCGGGCACCGTGCTCGACGACGGCGTTCTTGAAGCCGGTGTCGGCCCAACTCTTGGAGGTGGTCGGGTATTTCTCCTTCGCCTGGTCGAGGAGGCGCATTCCCAGGGCGTTCTCCGAGAGGCCGGCGTCGGTGACGGTCACGGCTGGATGAGGCCGATCGTGTCCGTGAGGATGCCGCGCTTCCTCCCGACGATCTTCTTGGCCACGTCCGTTCCCTGGCTGGTCAGGGGGACGTTGTCGGAGGTCTTCACGCTCTGGGTGTCGAGCACGGAGGCGGTCGGCGCGGGCTTGCGCCTCAACCGCACGGTGTGGTCCAAGCTGACCGCCGCCCTGACCCCGCTGGCCTTGGTGCGTCCCGCGGTCTCCTCGCTGACGCGGGCCAGGCGCAGGGTGGGGGCCGCACCCCTGCGGCGTCTGTTCGAGACGCTTGCCGGACCCGTCGCCCGCCCCGGGCAGGCCGGGTCCTTCTACGGGGGCCTGCGCACGGTGGGCCGTCGACGGGACCCTGTTGCACACCCTCGACGACGAGACGCTCACCTGGCGCTACCCCAAGCGGGCCGGGGGAGCCTGGAGTTCGGCTATCCGCTCCTGCGGCTGCTGGCCTTGGTCGAGTGCGGTACCCGCGCGCTCATAGCCGCCGCCTTCGGGCCGGAGTCCGAGGGTGAACTCCCCTATGCCAAGCGGCTTCTGACCGCCCTGGATGACAGGATGCTCCTGCTGGCCGACGCGGCCTTCGACGGCAACGAGTTCCTTGATGCCGTCCATCAGAGCGGGGCACGGTTCCTGGTGCGCTCCGGGGCCCGCCGCGTGCCCACTCCCGCCGAGCACCTGGGCGACGGCTCCTACATCGCCCGCATCGGCTACGGCGTCCTGCGGATACTGCTGCCGGTATGCGTGATCGAGGCGACTCTCACCCTCACCATGGCCGATGGCACCGTCCGCACCGAGCAGTGGCGGCTGATCACAAACCTGCTGGACCCCGTCCGTTTCCCGGCCGCCGAGCTCGTTGATCTCTATCACCGCAGGTGGCAGGCGGAAACCACGTATTTCTCGATCAAGGCCACCATGCTCGACGGCCGCGTCCTGCGCTCCCGCAGCATCGATGGCCTCGACTAGGAGGTCTACGTCCTGCTCACCGCCTACCAGGCTCTGATCCGCGCCGGCGACGACGCCCTGACCAGACGACCGGAACTACCCATGGAGCGGATCAGTTTCACCGCCCCCTGCTGGCCGCCGCAACCGACACTGTCACCGCCGGCATGGAATCTTCCCCGGCACCCTCATCGACCTGGTCGGCACAATCGGCCACGCCGCCCTGGACGACCTCCTGCCCGCCCACCGACGGCAACGAGTGAAGGCCCGCACCCGCAAGAACCCCACCAGCAAGTACGGCCCGAACGCCGGACAACACCCCACGACCAGCCAGAACTACACCGTCCACACCGTCGTCACGTTCTTCGAGCACGGACTTGCGAACCGCTCACGGAAGTAAACGCAACGGTGTTGTCCTGCAAGTAGCCGATTGATCACGACGTCACACAGACCCTAGGAGATGACGGACTCGGTTCCGGCCCTCTCGATACGGCTCACGATCTCCTCGGCGACCGCGTCCAGGTCGGCGTCCATGACAAGGCGGACCGGGCCATCCGAGTCGCGGTGGAAGGCGGTACGGCCTTCGTCGTCGACCGTGACCGTGCCGTTTGCGGTCTCGTACAACTCTGGGCAGAGCATCGACAGGGCGGTGATCGGGTCGTGCGGGACGCTCCAGCCCTCGCCTGTGAACCCGGTCCAGGCGTCGATCTCGCGGGCGAGGGCAGCACCGTAGGTGCCGGCGGCGCGGATGCGTTCGATGCCGTCGCGGCCGATGCGGACCCTGCGGGTGATCTCCAGGCCGGTGATCACGGTCGGGATGCCGGAGGCGAAGACGGTGCGGGCGGCCGTGATGTCACTGACGATGTTGTGCTCGGGCCCGGCGCCGGGCGCAAAATGGCCGCCCATGAGATAGAGGGTGCGTACGGCCGGGGCGAAGCCCGGTTCGTGGGTGATGGCGCGGGCGAGATTGGCCTGCGGGGCGATGCCCATGATGTCGAGTTCGCCGGGGCGGGCGAGGACGGCGGCGGCGAGGAAGCGGTGAGCGGGGACGTCGTTGCGTACGGGCTCGGACTCCAGATCGGTGAAGGCCCGGCCCTCGTGTCCGGCCCACCAGACCTCCGTTCCGGAGAGGGTCTCCTCCGCTCCGGGCACCACGGTCAGGTCGTGCCCGGCGAGGGCGGCGAGGCGGTGGGCGAGGCGGGCGCGCAGCAGGGTGTCGCCGTAGACGGTGGTGACGGCCTCGAGGCGGACCTGCTCGGGCGAGCCGAGCAGGACGCCGAGCGCGAGAGCGTCGTCGACGTCGCTGCCGATGTCAGTGTCCAGGAGGAGGTGGTGGAGAGTCATATGTGTCCTTGTACGTGTGCGGGACCCGTGGGCCGGCGTCCTGCGGCAGGACGGACGGCGGGGGTCGGTGGGCGGTGGCTACTTGAGGCCGCTGCTCGCGATGGACTGGGTGAAGTGGCGCTGCAGCCGCAGCAGTACGACGAGCGGGATGAGAGTGAGGACGACGGCGGCCGCGAAGACCTGTCCGTAGTCGACGACCATCTGCCCCTGCAGGGTGCCGAGCGCGATGGGGCCGAGTTGCTTGGCGGGTTCGGTGCCGATGAGCAGGGGCCACATGTACGACTGCCACTGGAAGGTGAACAGGGTGAGTCCGGCGCCGACGAGCGCGGGCCGTGACAGCGGCAGGTAGACGCGGGTGAAGACTCCCCACCAGCTGAGGCCGTCGATGCGGGCGGCTTCGACGAGTTCCCTCGGGACGGCGAGGAAGAACTGGCGCAGCAGGAAGATGGCCAGGCCGTTGCCTATGCCGGGCAGGATGAGACCCGCGTACGTGTTCTGCAGGTCCCAGGAACGGAAGAGCGAGGACAGGGGGATCGCGATCGCATCGAACGGGATCATGAAGCTGAGCAGGATCACCGCGAAGACCAGACCTCTGCCCCGGAACGCGAAGACGGACAGTCCGAACGCGGCGCTGGCCGAGACCAGCAGGCCCAGCGCCACGGTGACGGCGGCGACCAGCACGGAGTTGAGGACGGCCCGGCCGAAGTCGCCCTGGAAGAGGGTGACGTAGTTGTCGAGCGTGGTGTCGGCGGGGATGAGGCTGCGCCAGGACAGGTCGTCGAGGCTCGCGAGGACCTGGGAGCCGGGGCGCAGGGAGCCCGCGAGCACCCACAACAGCGGCAGCGCGAAGAGCACGCCGATCACCACGGCGGCGATCACCGGCATGTGCCGGGCCGGCGAGAGCCGCCTCGGCGTACCCGGGGCGGAGTGGTGGAGGGTCGTCATGGCTACTCCTCGCCCTTGCCCTGCATCAGCCGGTACTGCACGGCGACGACGGCGAGGGTGAGCGCGACGAGCAGCACCACCTCGGCCTGGGCGTAGTGGATGTCGCCGACGCTGTAGGCGCGGCGGAAGACGTCGTACATGAGCAGGTTGGTGGATCCCTCGGGGCCACCGCTGGTGAGCAACTGGACCGGCGCGAACACCAGGAAGTTGGAGACGGTGTCGGCGACGAGCACGAAGGCGAGCGGTCGGCGCAGCAGGGGCAGTGTGACGTGCACGAAGCGCTGCCAGGCGTTCGCGCCGTCCATGGCGGCGGCGTCGTAGCACTCCTGCGGGATGTCCTGCAGGCCGGCGATGAGGAACGTCATCCAGTATCCGACACCGACCCACGACATCAGCACGATCAGTGCGTAGAGCGCCTGGGAGGGGCTGGTCAGGAATGGCTGGGACGGGAGGCCGAGAACGCCGAGGGCCGCGTTGAGCGGGCCTTCGGGCCGGTAGAGGATGCCCCAGATCACGGCGGAGACCGCGGGCGGCACCGCGATCGGCGCGAAGACGAGGGAGCGCCACAGGCGTGCGCCTGCGAAGCGCCGGTTGAACAGGACGGCGAGGCCGAGCGCGCACAGCACTTGGAGCGGGTTGACGATTAGGCTGAACAACAGCGTGACGCGCACGCTCTGCCAGAACTGCGGATCGCCGAACAGGTCGCCGTAGTTGTCGAGGCCGACGAAGCGGGTGACGCCGTCGACGAGACTGTGGTGGCGTAGGCTGTCGACGACCGCCAGCCCTGCGGGCAGCAGGCGCAGCACGAGGAGCGCGAGCAGTGCGGGGGCCAGGAAGGCGAGCGCGGTGCGGGCCTGGGAGCGGGGCCGTCGGCGGCGCGCCGGGATCTGGATCTCGGCGGCCGGGGCTGCCGAATCCTCGCCGGCCTTGGCGGTGGTGGTGGTCATCGCAGTCGCTCCCAGGTGCGTACGAGCTCGTCCGAGGCCTTGGCGAGGCGGGCCTCGACCGGTGAACCGTTGCGGATGTCGGAGAAGGCCGATGCCAGTACGGTCTCGAACTGGGTGTAGCCGATGGAGCGCGGGCGGCTGACGGCCGTGTGCTCCAGCTCGTATCGCATGATCGCGGCGACGCCCTCGGTGGACCGCGTGGCCTTCTTCTCCAGGCCGGCCGCGTACTGCTCGAAAGCGGTGCGGTGGGAGGGGATGAGTGGCGAGGCGGCGACCGTGGCGAGGCTTCCGGAGGTGGTCAGTGTCGCGTACTCCATGAAGCGCAGGCCCAGGTTCTGGCGGCTGCTGTACGGGTTGATGCCCCATGACCAGGAGTCGGTCGGGGTGACGGGGCGGCCGCCCTCGAAGTACGGCTGCGGGGCTGTCCCCCAGGTGAGGTTCTTGAGCGTGGCGAACGAGCCCAGGTTCCAGGGGCCGCCGACGAAGAACGGCACCCGGCCGGCGGTGAACAGGGAGGACAGTTGGAAGGACGTGATGCCGCGCGGAGAGAGGCCGTCGGCGAAGAGCTTGCCGTACCAGCGCATGGCGCGCTGCCAGCCGTCCGTGGTGACGGCGGGTGTGAGCATGTCCCTGCCAGTGATGCCGGATCCGCCGCCGAGGGACTCGACCAGCGGTTGCAGGCCGTAGTAGGCGTCCGTCTGCTCCAGGACCAGGGCGTAGTCGCAACCCGCCCGCTTCATCGCGCGGCGCCCCGCGTCCAGGGTCTTCTCCCAGGTCCAGCGCTTGGCGGGGTCGGCGGAAGGGACGTCCACGCCCGCCTTCTTCAGCAGGTCTGCGTTGTAGAAGAGGTACTGGGTGGACGTCCATACCGGCAATGAACGCAGGGTGCCGTTCCAGGAGCTGATCTCGTACTGCTCCTCGGTGACGGCCGCGCGGGCCCGTCCGCTCACCGGGGTGAGGTCGGTGAGGAAGCCGCGGGCGCTCAGCGCGGGGATGCGCGGCTGGTCGACGCAGTAGACGTCGATGGCCGAGTCCTTGGCGGACAGGCGCAGCTGGAGGACGTCGTTGAGCTGGGCGGGCGGTACGGCGGTGTACGCCACGCGCACTCCGGGGTGGGCCTTCTCGAAACCGTGGATCACCGGCGCGAACGTCGCGGGGGTCTCGGGCCCGAGGAATCGCACCGTTCCTCGGGAGGGACCGGAGGCGCCGGAGGCACCTGACGAGGAACACCCGGTGAGGACGCCGCCGGACGCGGCGGCGAGGGCGGTGCCGAGCAGCCTTCTGCGACTGAGGGAGCGCGCGGGGCTCAGGGCACGGTTCATGGCGCCCACTGTGCATCGCGAAGTGCCCCTGGAACGGGAGCTGTGACCATCATGTATCCAAATCGTTTTGCATAGCAGAGTGGGAGGCGGGACCATGTCCATAGCGCCTCGGTGCCGAGTACACTACAAAACGTTTTGCGTCCTGGGTAGAGTGAAGCCGAACACGGCGCCGCCGGTGCGCCACGAACCTTCGGGAGGCGGATGTGAGCTCGGGCCGCGTCAAGATCGTGGACGTGGCAGCCGCCGCCGGAGTCAGCGTTACGACGGTGTCGCACGTGATCAGCGGGCGACGTCCCGTCTCGGCGGCCACCCGCGCCCGGGTCGAGGACGCGGTGCGGCGCCTGGGCTACCAGGCGGATCCATCGGCGCGCGGGCTGCGCACCCAGCGCACCGACACCATCGGGCTCGTGGTGCCGGACATCACCAACCCGTTCAACACTGAGTTGGCGGCGGGCATCCAGGCCATCGCGTACGCGCGCGACCTGCTCACCGTGGTCTGTGAGGCGCCCATGGCGGGCGGCCCCCAACTCCCCTCCGTACTCAAACAGTTGGCAGCTCGTCGACTGGACGGCATCGTGCTCGGGCGGTTCGGCGCGCGACGCGCGGACCTCGACCTGATCGCCGGTTCCGGCGCGCGGCTCGTCAGGCTCGGCACCCGGATCGCCGACGGCCCCGGCGACGTGGTGCGCGGCGCCGAGACCGAGGGCATGCGCGACCTGGTCCGGTACCTGGCCGTCGAGCGCGGCTACCGGAGGATCGGATTTATCGGCGGCGAGCAGGACGTCGAGCCGGGAGGCGAACGGTACGAGGGCTACCGCCAGGCCCTCGGCGAGGCGGGCCGCCCCGTGCCCGAGGAGCTGACCGCGTGGACCGGCTTCACCTGGGAGGGCGGGCGCGTCGGCGCGGCCCACCTGCTCGATGCCGTCGAGCCGCCGGACGCCGTCGTGTGCGCCAACGACCTCATCGCGATCGGGGCACTGGACGTGGCCCGGGCGCGCGGCCTGGACGTGCCGGGCCGACTGGCCGTCGCGGGTTATGACGACATCGACGCGGCGTCGATGGTCGCCCCGGCTCTGACGACGGTGCTCAATCCGGCGCGGGAGATCGGCCGCAGCGCGGCCCGGCTGTTGATCGACCGCCTCGACGGGGACACCGGGCCGGCCCGCGAGATCGTCCTCGCGCATCAGGTGGTGCGGCGCGCCTCCGCATGACCGGTCACGGCCCGGTCGGCGGTCTCGGGCTCTCGCCGGTCTCGAGGCCTCGGCGGTCTCGGCAGGTCGGAGGCTGACGCGAAGGCCGGTCTGATCGTCGATGGCTGCCACATGCCCTACGGGCCAGCCCCGGCTCCATGAACATCTTCCGGCAGGTCGGCACGGTCGCGGTCTTCGGCGCCTGGTCGCGGGATCCGGCTCATCCTCGACGGGCTGCCGCATCAGCGTGATCAGCGCGGCGGCGCCGCTCGTGCTCAGCGCCGCGACCGTGTAGGCCACCCTTCGCCGGGGGCGGCGGGGACCGGGCCGGGAGGCGGCGACCAGAGGTCGTCGGAGTGCCGGTCCGACGGTGCTGCGATGATGTGATCGGACGGCACGGCCCGCGCGGGGCTGTCTGCCGTGTTCTCGCGCAGGGCCGTGATGGCGTTCACTACCGGCGCGGTCGTACCGGCTCCTGCCTTGGGCGGTTGCTGTGGTAGGAGCCGGAGCAGCGCTCGCGTTCGTCTTGGGGTGTCGGGGCGGTGCGGTGACGCAGCCGGGGTGGTGGAGCCGCCAGGCCAGGGCGTCGCCGGCTCGAGTCGGCGACGTTCCGGGCGGATGAGTTTTTCGACAAGGGCCGTCTCCTGTTCCTGTGCGAGGCGGCCCGGGTAAACCTGAAGGCCGCCGCTGGCAGTGTCCGGTCGTGATCGGCCTCCGGGAAGCATACGGTCCTTGATCTGTTATCAGGGTTGCATTCGCGTTTTCTGCTCTGGGCGGCGGCCGGTTTGTTGCGGGGTTGGTCGGACTGGGACCTCAAAATTGCCCCGAGCGGTGGCTGGTTGTGGGAGTGTGGGAACGGTTCGGTTGTGAAGTGCAAACCGGGGAGCGGGATGCGTGCGGGTCGGGGTCAAGTGTTCGTTGTGACCCGAGCGCATCGGGTCCTGATCGGTGTGGTGGTGGCCGGTGCGGTGGTCATTGCCGGGATCGGTTTCGCCGGCTCGTACGCGGCGGTCCGCGAACTGGCGGTGGAGAAGGGTTTTGGTGCCTTTGCCTATGTCTTCCCCATTGGCATCGACGCCGGCATCTGCGTCTTGCTGGCCCTGGACCTCTTACTGACCTGGATTCGCATCCCCTTCCCCTTGCTCCGGCAGACGGCCTGGCTCCTGACGGCCGCCACGATCGCTTTCAACGGGGCGGCGGCCTGGCCTGATCCGCTGGGTGTGGGCATGCACGCGGTGATTCCAGTCCTGTTTGTGGTGGCGGTGGAGGCGGCCCGGCACGCGATCGGTCGTATCGCCGACATCACCGCCGACAAGCACATGGAGGGCGTTCGCCTGACCCGCTGGCTTCTGTCGCCCGTGCCCACGTTCCTTCTGTGGCGCCGTATGAAGCTGTGGGAGCTCCGCTCCTACGACCAGGTCATCAAGCTCGAACAGGAGCGCCTCGTTTACCAGGCGAGCCTCCGGTCCCGCTTCGGCCGTGCCTGGCGGCGCAAGGCCCCGGTGGAGTCGCTGATGCCGCTCCGTCTGGCCCGCTACGGCGTCCCCTTGGCCGAGACGGCTACGGCCGGGCTGGCTGCCGCGGGCATTGACGAGCCGCCGATTCAGTTCACCGTCGAGCGGACCCCGATTCCGGCGCAGCGGCCAAGCCCCGAACTCGAGGCCGTCGTCGACCAGGAGAGGGAACCGGCGCAGGTGCGCGGCGTGCAGCCCCAGCCGGTGGAGCAGCCGCGAACCGCACACCCAAAGCAGCCGCACGACCTTGCGGGCGAAGGGAACGCCCAACACCTTGCAGGCGCCTATCAGGACTGGATGGCCGCCTTCGGATTCGAGCCAACGAGCGCGCAGTTCGCTCTGTGGCTCAAAGACCAGTACGGCATCGCCACCGCGGCCGGCGGGCCACTGTCCGACGAGCAACTCCAACCCCTGCTGCAGCTTCTCAAGCGGCGTGACACGCCCTCAGCTGATAATGGGACCGAACCCCAAGCCCCGCACGACGCGGACGACGGATGGGGTGACTACTTCTACAACGCCTGGCTCGCGTACGCGCGGGAACACGGGGCCTACCCTGATGCCGTCGCCCTTGCCGCGTACGTCTACGAGCGGGACCAGATCACCGGCGCTAACGGCCGGCCCATCACGGGCGAGGACCTGGACTACTTCGTCGCGACCTTCCGGCAAGGCGAGTTCGACGACACGGAGCCGCCCGCCGACGAGGAAGCCTCCGACTCCGCCGCGCAGGCGCCCTCCGACGAGCCCCTCACGAACCCGTACGAGCCTGAGGAGGCACCGGCCGGCGCGGGCGCGCACCCCGCCAAGGAGAAGCGCAGTCCCAGGGTGCACGCGGCCATCGATGACTCGCCGGACGAGGACGACGTGACGGGGGAGCCTGCCGCGCTCACCACCGTCGACCGCTACTACCTCGCCTGGACCGAGTACGAGGCCGAGCACGGTGAGGAACCCAAGGCCGAGCGGCTCTCCGCCTACCTCGCAAGCAAGAAAGGCATGACCGGCCGCGGCGGAAAGCCGGTCAGCCCGTCCACCCTGCGTCGCTACCTCTTGCCATTCCGTGTCTACAACTTGTGGGTGGAACAGCGGGTGAGCAACGAAACCCCGTCGCTCGACGCCATTGCGCAGGAGTGTGCAGCCCACGGGATCACCGCGCAGCACAACAAGCCCCTCACCACCGGCTACATCGCCGAGCAGGCTGTCGACTTCGAGCGGCGCTGGCAGGCACTGATCCGCCACTACGCGCAGTCACAGCAGTGAGGGCCCGCCCCCGCTGCACAACCGGTTGTCCGATCGAGAGGAACCGCAGTCACCCCGGCATCGCGTAGCCGCGATGCCCATTGCGCAGTCAGTGCGCACAGCGGCCTCGTAGTGCGTCCCGTCCCCGAGACAGGAGGACCCGTGCGCGCCCTGCGTATCGCCCCCGACACCACCGTCACGGAACTTGGCCTGCCCGAGTCCGGTGCGCTCTCCGCGATCCGGGATCACATCGGAACGGCCAGTGCGGTTGATCAAGGCGTGTACCACCGTCGTGCACTCCTGCACCTGCACGGCGAGGGCCGGTGATCGGGCTTGGTTAGAACCTTGCGGTCTGGGCCCTGGCGAGCGCCTGACGCGATGCGCTCCTCTATCCCTTGCACGGCCCCGTCGTCCTGACCGGCTGTGCGGGAGACGGGGGAGTGGCAGCCCTGGGCGACGGACCTGGTGCAGCAGGCCCGCACCGTCACGCTGAGCGTCCGCGAGACTTTGGCGGTTGCAGGAGGCGGCCTCCCGCATCGGACGAGGCCGCCCGTCCACGAGCTCCTTGCCTACGTCGAGAGACGTCAGCCCCAGGGCTTGCGGGGGAGCAGTCGCGGCAACGCGGTCGCCCGTTCCAGCCTCGGTGGGGGCGTTCTGGGCGTCGGCACCGCGCCTGGTATATGATTTTTGTTATGGGTGGTGGGCGATACGAGATCGAGCTTGAACCCGAGGTTCGACAGTGGCTGGAATCGCTGCCGCCTGCTGACTATCTGCGCGTGATGAAGCTGGCCGACTACCTCGCCGACCATGCCGAGACCCTCGGCGAGCCGCAGACACGCCACCTGGGCGGCAAGCTCCGCGAACTGCGGTTTTCCTTGCGAAGCAGTGAGCAGCGCATCACGTACTGGCTCGCGCCCGGGCGGCGGATCGTGATGCTGACCGTGTTCCGCAAGACCCGCATGCGCGAGCAGGCGGAGGTCGACCGCGCTCACCAGGTCCAGCGGGAGTGCGAGGCCAGGCATCGCCCCGCCGACCGCCACGACGTGTACGACCGCACCGTGAAGGAGGAGGAGCTGTGAACCACGCCACCTGGATGACCCGCCGTGCCAAGGAACTCGCCGACCCGGCCACCCATCTGGGTCCAAAGGCCCAGGAGATTTACGACGAGACCGGCCTGGCCATCGAACTCGGCCGCTCGGTCTACCAGCGCCGCACCGAACTGGGCTGGTCCCAGGCCGAACTGGCCCGCCGCGCCGGGATGACCCAGCCCGCCATCGCCCGCCTGGAGAACAGTCTCACCTTGCCCTCCACCCGCACCCTGCTGCGCGTTGCCACGGCGCTAGGGCAGCCCCTCCACATCACCATCGGAGATGCGGCCTGAGGCTTGGTGCCGCAGGGGCATGCGGTCCGGCTCCTCAAGGAGCATGGTCTGCTGCGGCGTCTGCCCGAGCGGTCGGGTCCCGAACCGAGGCTCCACCCGGATCGCTGCCCTCAGGGGGATGCGGTGACCCGGCGGCGCACGGCTAGGGCAGAGGTCGGGGAGCGTTTTGGCCCTTTGCCAGCCTCAGGCCGAGGCTGCGGCGGCGCAGAACTCGTTGTCCTCCGGGTCGGCCATCACAACGTGGTGTCTGTCGAGCTCCTCCAGGACGGCCCCACCAGCCTTCACCAGCCGCTCAGACCGTGCCCGAGCCGCCCAGGAGCTCGTTGATGAGCTGGGAAGTCTCCGTCTCCAGCGAGCAGTCCAGATCCCGGTTGATCTGTTGCACGCGGGTGATCGCGGTGTGCAGTCCGGAGCGGTTCCCGCGCGCAGCCTCAAGACGCATCCAATCCCGATAGAGGAGCTCTGCCGTGGGGTCGACGTCGAGGCCGGTCGCGACGGCCTGGCGGGCGGCGTTGAGGTCGTGGTGGGGGCCTGCGGGGATGCGGTAGGTGGCCACGGTGTGTGCGACGTCGGTGATCCGCGTGATCATTTCCTGAGCGTGGGGCTCGGCCCAGGGCAGCGGTCGGCCGCCGAACGGCTTGCCCCGCACGAGCGTCAGTGCCTTCTCCAGGTCGGTCAGGCCGGAGGGGCCCAGCGGTAGCGCGCGTTCGACGAGTTGGAGGATACGGCTCCAGTCGCAGCGCACGCCGGGAGCGAGCTGGTACGGGTCCTCGCCCGTCTTGCGGCGTGGCACGTAGGGGTGGCCGGCCGGGTCGCTGCCCAGACAGCTGCGCAGGCCCTGCATCCGCGCGTTGAGGGTGCTGGTCGACCAGGGGCTGACGGGGTCCATGTCCGCGCACAGCGCGTCCGCGCTGCGGCCGGGCCGGAAGTACAGCAGGGCGGCCAGTTGCGCCATTCTGGGGCCGTGGCCGGTGTTGTCCACGCCCGTCACCTCGACCGGTCCCAGGACCCGGATCTCCGGGGCGTGCAGGTCGTGCGCCTGGCACTCTTCCCCCTCCGGCACCGTGGGCTCCTCGAGGGCGGCCCCCGGGGCGTCAGCTTCCGCCGCGCTTGCCGGGTTGGTGGAGTCGGCAGCGGCCGGGGAGGCCGGGGCTGGAGACACCGCTGCTTCGGTGTTCGGTCCGGTTTCGTCGTTGAGCTGGGTCGACGATGCGGTGGGGGGGAGGAGGCGGGGCCCGGACGGGTCGGTGCTGGCGGCGAGCAGGGCCGGGAAGACCTCGCTGCTCACGTCCGTTGCCGCCGCCGGTGACGGGAGCGAGGCGGCGGTGGTTGCGGGCGTGGACTCCTGCGGCGACGCGTGCTCGGGTTGTTGCGCGCTGTCGAGCTCGTCGGGGACGTCTTTCCAGGGTCCCTCGGCTGGGTGGGGCGGCTGCCCGGACACCTTCAGCGCGGTGGTGATCTGGAGGTAGGCGGCGTGCTCGAGGCGCTGCACCGTGATGTTGGTGCCGGCGTAGTCGAGGGTCTGTGGGGCGCTGAGGGAGGCGTTGAGGATCTCTGCCCCGGGGAAGCGAGCGGCCGCCGTACTCGCCGGGGCGATCAGCGTGACGGGTACCGCCCCCGCCCGGTCGATCACGTCGGCGAACTGCCAGGCCGTGTCCTCGTCCAGGGCGGACGCGCACAGCAGCAGGTACGGCTGATGCTGGGTTTGGGGCAGCTGGTGTGCTTCCAGCAGGCGTTCGCTCAGGTCGCGCAGCGCGTGGACGGGCTGGCGCATGTGGGCGATCCGCGCGGTGGGCAGCAGCTGCGGCAGGTCCTCGCCGAACCCGACAGTGACGACCTCGACGTCCGTCCCCCACGGGCTCATCCCGAGTTCCAGGGCGAGCGAGGTGCACACCTCGGTGATGTGGACCGGGTTGCCGTCCAGCAGCAGCGCGGGCAGTTGCGTGAGGTTGAGCAGCAGCAGGTCGCCCGCCTCGGTGCTGCCGATCGTGACCAGCCCCGGATACGGTGCCGGCACCTCCCGGGCGGCCTCCTCGTCCAGGAGGGCGGCCTCGGCGGGCAGGACCCACCAGCCGTCCCGCCCGGCGGTGAACGGCGCCACCGGTTCCTGTGCGAGGTCCTCGGGCAGCACCTGAACCGCGCGGGTCCCGATCCGGGCGGCCCGCAGCGGCGGCACGACCGCGTCGGCCTCCTGCTGCTGGGCGACGTGGTGGGCCAGGGTCCGCAGCGCCACGTCCAGGCGGGCGGCGCCGCCGGGCTCGGCGGCCGCCGCCAACTGCGCCTCCGCCGGGGAGGTCTCCGCTGCGATGGCGATCTTCTCGCCCGGCTTGCGGCGTCGGCGCTGCAGCGTCCTGCGTAGGGCGAGCGCCCCGGTGATGGCAGCGGCGAGTAGAGCACCGGCGCCGAGCACGATGCGCAGGTTCAGCGGGCTGCTGGCCGGAGCCGTCGCCGGGGCCTCGGGCGTGGGGGAGGAGGCAGCGGAGCGGGACGGCTCGGCCGACGCCGACGGCGTGGCGGCAGAAGCCGAGGCGCTGGCGCTGGGCTCGGGCGTCGCGGACGCCGTTGCCGACGGTGAGGACTGATCCTGCCTGGACTGCTCGGGCGGACGACTGGACGGCGCGGTGGGCGCCGACGACTGCGGTGCAGGCGCCTGGGTCTGGCTGGGCACGGGCGCTGGTGCATCCCCCGTGCTGTCACCCGGCGTCTGCGTGCCGTCGGGGCCCTGGGTGGCCGGGCCAGTGGTCTCCTGGCTGCCCGACTCCTCACCGTGGCCCTGGCCTTGGGGCGGCTGATCGGTCTGGGTACCGGGCACGGTGACCTGCTGCCCCGCGTAGATGACGTCGGGGTTGGTGATCTCGGGCAGGCCGTGCGGCTGCGGCTTGCCCCGGCTGGCCTCGAACAGCCGCGGCCAGTCGTCGCCGTCGCCGAGCTCCTTCTCTGCGATCTTCGACAGGTAGTCGCCCGAGTGGACCGTGACGACGTGCCCGTCCTCTTCGCGGGCAGCCGGGGCGCTGTCACCCAGCTGCGTACGGACGCCTCCCGCAGCCGTGGCGGTCTCGGGCATCTGAAGCTGCCAGCCGGGCTGCAGAAAGCTATTCGCGCGGAAGACCGTGCCGTCGGCCATGGTCCGTCCCTCGTTCAGGTCGGCGATCTCCCGCCACCGCTCGCCGTCCCCCAACTCCCGCTCGGCAATGCCCCACAGGCTCTCCGCGGGCCGCGTCTCGCGCACCGTGTACGTACGCGACGCCGACGTGCTCGCGGAGGATGCGGGTGAGCCCTGGTCGGCTTGGGCGGCGGCCTGCGGGGCATGAACCTCCTGACCCGGCACAAGACCCGCCGTGGGAGCCGGCGCGGCCTGGGCATCAAAGGCCAGCGCCGAACCCGTGGGCAGCAGCACCAGGATGCTGCCGATCAGCAGGGCCGCGGCGCGCTGCGAGGCACCCATCCCCCGCGGGGCGTGCCAGGCCCGGCCCCGCAGCTGTGCGATCAGAAGCCGTTATCAAAGCGATCTTGCAGCTTGAAGATCGGACGGGAGTGCGGGTCTCGCTCCCGTTTGGATGATCACGGACTGGTCAGCGCATGAGGGAAGGGCCTCCTGCGTAGCTCGGAGATGTCGAGTCACCAAGCACTCAGGAGGCCCAGGTGCCACAGTCTTCCGC